>CAIVKH010000174.1 GCA_903906425.1 uncultured bacterium | reverse complement strand
TCGCCGTGCAGTGGCATCCCGAACGCCTGGCCGAAAATCATCCCGCGCGCGAAAATCTCGCCGGCTTCATCCGCCGCGCAACAAAAGGAACGGAGTCGACGCAATGACTGCACCACGAAACACACGAAGCACACGAAATATTTGGAGACCGCTTTTTTTGGTGTATTTCGTGTGTTCAGTGGGCGTGCTTTCCGTCATCGCAGACGATTCGCCGGGCGCGACGAGCGTCGCACGGTGGAAGGATGACCGCACCGCGGCGTTCATGCTGATGTTCGACGACAGTTGTCCGAGCCACTGGCAGGTCGCGATCCCGGAACTGGCCAAGCGCGACATGATCGCCACGTTTTATCTCAACCCTGGCAAAGCCGAGTTCACGAAATTCCGCGGCGGTTGGGAAACGAACTACTGGAAGCAGGGCATGGTCTATGCCGACCACACCATGACCCACAAAGGCGTCCACAACATGGACGAGGCCGAGCACGAAATCGGCGACTGCGCCGCGATCATCCGCAAGATCATCCCGAACAGCGACGCGAAACTCCTCTCCTACGGCCAGCCCGGCGTCGGCCCGAACGACTGGAAAATCACGAAGGACGAACTGGCCGGCCTGCTCAAGAAACACAACCTCATCACCCGCGGCGAAATCTCCGGCCACATGGCCGTCTATCATCTGAAGACCGCCGCCGACATGCTCGCGCTGGCCGACAAAGCCATCGCCAACAAAACCGCCGAGTTCATCGTCATCCACGGCGTCGAACGCATCGTGCCGGACTGGCACTACCAGGATTTCTGGGCGCTCAAGCAGAACATCTTCTTCCCGCTGCTCGACGGCCTGAAAGAGCGGCGCGACCGCGGTGCGCTATGGATCACCGACCACATCTCCGCGCACCAATATCAAACCGAGCGCGACGGCGCGGACGTTCGCGTCATCGCCGCGGACGACCGCGGCATCAAACTCGAACTCAAATCGAAAGCCGACCCGCAGCTTTACGACCTGCCCCTGACGCTCATCACGAAAGTCCCCACCGGTTGGAAACAATGCGAAGTCACGCAGGGCACGAACAAGACGACCGTCGCCGTCGCCGCCGGCTCCATCCATTTCGACGCCATCCCGAATCGCGACCCGATCGTCATCAGCCCGCAACAATAACAGCGCCGGATGAACGGAAGTCCTTCGAGGAAGTCCGGCGGATCATTCGGACAGAGTGATACCGAGGCTTAGGTCTGCAGGAATTTTCCCGACGGGCAGCTTCTTTTGCGCCGTGCGGTGAACGCGGGTCAAAACAAATGAGATTCCCATTGCCGCATTTCTTGAAGATCGCATAGTGTCGTGATCATCCGTCCGACGTGCCCCGGTAGCTCAGGTGGACAGAGCAACGGATTTCTAATTTGAAAAGGCCATTTGTGCCCATTTCGTCCTCAGTCATCTCCAATTCTCAATCATTTGAAAACAAGCATGTTGTGGATTGTTTTCCGTCTTTCTGAATTATCTTGAATCCGCTCAAATTTGGTCACCGGGTTACAACTTTGGGTTACAACTTTTTTCGCGATCGACACCCAAACTGCCTCAAAATTGTTTTCCCGATTCCTCGTTTGAATGCTTTTTCGAACACCTGCGCCTCGCAGTTCAACAGACCTGTTGTTTCCCAAAATCTTGACCGGTGCTAATGCTGTGAGGTATTGTCTTACAGCATGAGAGACACGTTGACCATCAGCCTGCCCGGGAAACTCCGCCGCGATCTTGCGAAAATGGCGCGAGTCGAGGGCGTCACCAGCAGTGAGTACGTCCGCCGCGCCGTCAAGGCCGACATCTTTCGGCGGGCCATGCGTGCCGCACGACTTGAACTTGTGCCACAGGCCCGCGCCAGCGGCATCTTCACCGACGAGGATGTTTTCAAGATCGTGTCGTGAGAATTCTCTTCGACACGAACGTCCTCTACGCTGCGTTCACCGCAAAAGGTTTTTGCGAGGATGTGCTCGAAGAGGCCGCCGGAGCCTGTGTCATTCTCTGGTCGCGTCCACTCCAGGATGAATTCGTGGAATTACTGCATCGGAAACACAAGATCGGACCGGGCACTCAGGCCGCGCTCGCCGCTTTTGCAGAACTGTGCGAGTTCCTTGATCCGGTCAAATTGTCCAAACCCGTCTGCCGCGATCCCGACGATGATGTCGTGCTCGCAACCGCGCTCGCTGGCCAGGCCGACTACATCGTCACCGGCGACGACGATCTTCTTTCGCTAAAGCGCCACCAGAGAATCCTGATCATTTCACCGCGTGATTTCTGGAATATCCTCATGCCATAAGGCATCTCCGACAATGACAACCGGGCGGTGACCGCCCCCGTTTTCCTTGAACCTTTCCCCCACCGGTGTCGCGGCTGCGCAGATTCTTCGCCCTGTCTGATCGGTTGCGCCACCCATCACGCCCACGCACCGCTCATTCAGGTCGCAGAACCTGCACTCTTCGCCGCGATTGGCGCAAACCGCTTTCCTGTTTCTGCCGCAAAACCATTCTTGCGAACGCGCTGTCGTCTTTCGCATAGTGCGTTGCATGTCATCTGAAGCGGACACCTGTCGGAAGTACGTGCTGCCGAAACTTTATGCGGCAGGGTGGAACGATGACCAGATTCTTGAACAGCGATCTTTCACGGACGGGCGAATTGTCCCGGTTGGAAACTCCGCAACGCGCCGGCCATCGAAGCGTGCCGATTATCTTCTGCGCTACACGCGCGATTTCATGCTGGCGAATGTCGAGGCCAAGGCCGAATACAAAAAGCCCGGCGACGGTTTGCAGCAATCAAAAGAATATTCTCTCATTCTCGGCCTAAAATTCGCGTACTCGACGAACGGGCATGGCATCGTTGAATTTGATTTCATCACAGGCATTGAACGCGAGCTGACTGAATTTCCATCGCCCGCGGAACTTTGGGCTCGCTTGCGTGCCGCCGAAAAATTGAGCGAGAGCGATTCCGAAAAACTTCTCACACTGTCGAATCTCACCACGGGAAAAGATCCGCGCTATTACCAGCGCATCGCGATTGATCGGACGGTTCAGGCGATCATTCAGGGTCGGCACCGTGTGCTGCTCACGATGGCTACGGGCACGGGCAAGACGGTTGTCGCATTTCAAATTTGCTGGAAGCTGTGGTCGTCGAAGTGGAATGCCAAGGGCGACCCGACGCGCAAGCCGCGCATCCTTTATCTGGCCGACCGAAATTTCCTCGTGGACGATCCAAAGGACAAAATCTTCAGCCCGTTTGGAGATGCGCGGCACAAGATCGAAGGCGGTGTCGTGACGCACAGCCGCGAGATGTATTTCGCAACGTATCAGTCCATCGCCAAGGACGAGCGCCGTCCCGGGCTGTTCAAGGAATTCGCGCCGGACTTTTTCGATCTCATCATCGTTGACGAGTGCCATCGCGGCAGCGCGAAGGATGAATCGAACTGGCGGGAGATTCTCGAGTATTTCAAATCGGCCTACCAGCTCGGCATGACCGCGACGCCGCTGCGCGAGGAAAATCGCGACACGTATCTGTATTTCGGAAATCCGCTCTACACATACAGCCTCCGACAGGGCATTGATGACGGATTCCTCGCGCCGTACCGCGTCCATCGCATCGTCACGCAGTGGGACGCCGCCGGCTGGCGACCGAGCAAGGACGACCTCGACCGCTATGGCCGTGCCATTCCCGACGAAGAATATCGCACCGGCGATTTCGAGCGCCTCGTCGCCTTGCGCGCCCGCACGCAGGCCATCGCGGTGCATCTGACGGAATTTCTCAAGGCGACCGACCGCTTTGCCAAGACCATCGTTTTCTGCGTGGATCAGGAACACGCCTCCGAGATGCGCACCGCGCTCAATAACCTGAACGCCGATCTCGTCCGGCAGTTCCCCGATTACGTCTGCCGCGTCACCGCCGACGAGGGCGACATCGGACGCGGCCACATGCAGCGGTTTCAGGACGTGGAGACGCGCACGCCCGTCATCCTCACCACCTCGCAACTGCTCACCACCGGCCTCGACGCGCCCACCTGCCGCAACGTCGTGCTCGTGCGCCTCGTCAACTCGATGGTCGAATTCAAGCAGATCATCGGCCGCGGCACGCGCGTGCGCGACGACTACGGCAAGTTCTGGTTCAACATCCTCGACTACACCGGCTCCGCCACGCGCAACTTTGCCGATCCTGATTTCGACGGCGATCCCGTGCTGGTCACCGAAGAAGAACTTGAACAGCGGAAGCTCATGATCGCCCGCGACGCGCCGCTTGAACCGGATGGCACAACCGAAAAAGAAGGCGGCGTGATCGTCGAGCCGCCGCAGCCGTCGCGTCGCAAGTATTACTTCGACGGCGGCCAGGTCGAAATCGTCGCCGAGCTGGTTCACGAACTGGACGCCGATGGCAAACAGCTCCGCGTCGTCAAGCTCACCGACTACACCGCCGAGAAAGTGCGGACGATCTGCACCAGCCCCGACGATCTGCGCGCACGCTGGGCCGACGCCGAGCAGCGCGCCAAGATCATCCAGCAACTCGCCAGCCGCGGAATTGATTTTCACGCCGTCTCGGCGCAGACCGGAAAGCCGGACGCCGACCCGTTCGATCTGCTGTGCCATCTCGCCTTCAACGCGCCCGTACTCACCCGCCGCCAGCGCGCCGATCGCGTGAAGAAAAAGGAAGCCGCATTCTTCAACTTCCTCGCCCCGGAAGCCCGCGAAATCATGAACGACTTGCTGGAGAAATATGCCGCCGATGGCGAACTCCAATTCACACTGCCCGACGTGCTAAAAGTCCGACCCATTTCCGACCACGGCAATGTGAGCGAAATTATCAAGAAATTCGGCGGTGCCGACAAACTCCGCGACGCCGTGACCCAACTTCAAACTCTGTTGTATGCTGCCTAAACCATGATGACACTCCGCCAATTTGCCGCCGAGCCGGCCACGATTCCCACGCGAACCGTGTGGTATCTTGCCGAACTTGGCGAAGCGCGCGGCAAGCAGGAGCTTTTCACGTGCCAGTCGCCGCAGAAACTCAAGGCGCTTCGCGAACACGCGATCATCGAGAGCGCGATTTCATCCAACCGCATTGAGGGCGTCGAGGTGGACAAGGCCCGCATCGGCACGCTCATGTTCGGCAAGCCGGCGCTGCGTGACCGCGACGAGGAAGAAGTGCGCGGTTATCGCGATGCGCTCAAGCTTGTCCACGAGCGCGGCGCGAAACTTCCGGTTTCCGAAGCAACGATCAAACGGCTTCACAAACTTTGCCGCGGCGAAATCTGGGATGCCGGCCGCTACAAAGAAAAGAACGTGGACATTGTCGAGACGCATCCTGATGGCCGGAGCCGCGTCCGCTTCAAGTCCGTTCCTGCGCGCGCGACGCCGAAGGCGATGACCGAAATGCTGGAACTGTGGGAACGCGGGCTGATTGAAAAATGGATGCCATCGCTCGCACATGTTGCCGCGTTGAATCTCGATTTCCTCTGCATTCATCCGTTCCGCGACGGCAACGGGCGGGCATCCCGGCTGCTGCTTCTGCAATCGCTGTATCACTGCGGATTTGAAGTCGGCCGTTACATCAGCATCGAACGGCTCATCGAGGAAAACAAGGAACGCTATTACGAAACACTCGAACAATCCTCGCACCGCTGGCACGACGGCAAACACGACCCGTGGCCGTATCTCAACTACCTGCTCCACATCTTCACGCTCGCCTGCAAGGAATTTGAGCGACGCGCTGGCGAGACCGGAAGTCCGCGCGGCGAGAAAACAGAAATGGTGATGTCGGCCATCGAACGGCAGGTGCTGGCGTTTCGTGTTGCTGACATCCAAAAAGAATGTCCCGGCGTCGGTCTGGATTGGATTCGCCAGCTGCTGGCCCGGCTGCAGAAGGAAAAGAAGATAAAATCCCTCGGCACGGGACGGGGCGCAAAATGGGAGAAGACCGGAAACTAGGTAGTAACTTCGAAACTACGTATTAAACTACGTGCTTAGTTTTCAGCCGTAAGTTCTGTCCCATGCCCGATCCGCGCCAACAAAGACTCCCGTGCTTTCCAATCATTGGAAATTTCGGTGCCGCTGACTTCCAATCATTGGAAATTCCGATTCGAAGATGATGCGCGAGAGAAATAATTTCATGAAGACCACCGAAACCAAACAACCGACCACCGCCCAATCCCTCGGCGCGCTCATCAAATCTGCGCGCGATATCATGCGCAAGGACAAGGGGCTTAATGGCGACCTTGACCGGTTGCCGATGCTGACGTGGATCATGTTCCTGAAGTTTCTCGACGATCTGGAAATCCAGCGCGAGGGCGAGGCGAAGCTGGCGGGGAAGAAGTTCAAGCCGGCCGTGGAACCACCGTACCGCTGGCGCGATTGGGCGGCGCGGTCGGATGGCATCACCGGCGACGAGCTGCTGGCGTTCATCAATAACGAGGAAACGACGCGGCCCGATGGCACGAAGGGCGCGGGGCTGTTCCGGTATCTGCGCACGCTGACGAGTTCCAACGGCGATGACCGGCGCGATGTGATTGCGACGGTGTTCCGCGGCGTACAGAACCGGATGGTCAGCGGCTACCTGTTGCGCGATGTGATCAACAAGCTCAACGGAATCCATTTCACCGCGAGCAACGAGCTGCACACGCTCGGCGCGCTCTACGAATCCATGCTGCGCGAGATGCGCGACGCGGCGGGCGATTCGGGCGAGTTCTATACGCCGCGCGCCGTCGTGCGCTTCATGGTCGCCGTGTCCGATCCGCGCCTCGGCGAAACCGTACTCGATCCCGCCAGTGGCACCGGCGGATTTCTCGTCGAGGCGTTCAATCATCTGTCGAAGCAGGTCAAAACCGTGGCCGACCGCCGCGTATTGCAGGACCGCTCGCTCTTCGGCTGCGAGCCGAAGCAACTGCCGTATCTGCTCTGCCAGATGAACCTGCTGCTGCATGGCCTCGACGCCCCGCAGATTGACCCCGGCAACGCGCTGCGCTTCAAGCTCACCGACATCGGCGAGAAGGACCGCGTGGACGTGATCCTCACCAACCCGCCCTTCGGCGGCGAGGAGGAGAAAGGCATCCAGGGCAATTTCCCCGAGGACAAACAGACCGCCGAAACCGCGCTGCTGTTTTTGCAGCTCATCATGCGCAAACTGCGCAAGCAGGGCGGCAAATCCCGCGCCGGCGTCGTCGTGCCCAACGGCACGCTCTTCGGCGACGGCGTATGCGCGCGCATCAAGGAAGAGCTGCTCAAGGATTTCAACCTGCACACCATCGTCCGGCTGCCCAACGGCGTCTTCGCGCCCTACACCGGCATCCCGACCAACCTCCTGTTCTTCGACCGCTCCGGCCCCACGCGCGAAGTCTGGTACTGCGAGCACCCGCTTCCTGAAGGCCGGAAGAACTACACCAAGACCGCGCCCATCCAGTTCGAAGAATTCGCCCCGCTCATCGCATGGTGGAACAAGCGCGAAGAAAACGACCGCGCGTGGAAAGTCCCCGCCGCCGAACTCCTCGCCAGCGGCTGCAACCTCGACCGTAAAAACCCGCGCGCCAAAGACGACATCACCCACCTCCCGCCCGAACAGCTCGCCGCCGGTATCCTCAAAAAAGAGCAGCGCATCGCCGAGATCATGGGGAACATTCAGAAACTGCTGGCCGCGAAAACATGACCGATAAAATTCCAGAATCCGCGCCTTCGACAAAAAACTACTTCGTTGACGAAGCGGGCGATCCGGTTCTTTTCAGCGGCAAGGGTCGCGTGCTCGTCGGCACCGAAGGCTGCTCGCGATATTTCGCCGTCGGCCTGCTCGACGTTGCCGATGTCGCGAAACTTTCCGGCGAGCTGGAAAAACTCCGCGCCGAATTGCTGGCCGATCCATATTTCAAAGACGTTCCGTCCATGCAGCCCGCCGCGAAAAAAACCGCGTTCTACTTTCACGCGAAAGACGATCTGCCGGAAGTCCGTCGCGAAGTCTTCAAGCTATTGCAACGGCACGAACTGAAATTCTCCGCCGTCGTCCGCGATAAACATGCCGTGCTCGACTTCGTCCGCGCCCGCAACGAGCGCGATCCCGTTTTTCGCTACAAGCCCGACGAGCTTTATGACCATGCCGTTCGCCGCCTCTTCAAGGAACGCCTGCACAAGCACGACGGCTACACCATCCGTTTCGCCATCCGCGGCAACAGCCATCGCACCGCCGCATTTCAGACCGCGCTCGAAACCGCGCGCGAACGATTCACCCGCGCAAAAGGAATCGTCGCCACCGGCAAACTTGACGTGAAGGCAGCGCGGCCGACCGACGAACCCGCGCTGCAAGCCGTGGATTATTTTTTGTGGGCATTGCAGCGAACATTCGAGAAACGCGAAGACCGCTACCTCAAATTGCTGTGGCCGCAATGCAGCCTGATCGTTGACGTGGACGACACCCGCAAAGCAGAATATGGAGCCTACTACACAAGAGAAAAGCCGCTGCAAGCAGCGGCTCTAAAAAACGGTTGAGGGATATAGGATTGACTCGCCTCAGCGCGCCAATCACACGGCACAGGGCCGACTTTTGTCCCTCGAACCACAAACAACTTCATGCAACGTGTACACAATGTCAACACAATGTCCGGCGGACCCGGTCAGAATACGAGGAATCGTCATGCGTGGCTACGTTCAGGACTACGAAGCGCTCGCGGATTTTTTCGCGGCAGCCATTTCGCGACGGCTGGAGGCTCGCGCGTGACGCGCATGAGGATCAGCCGGAAGCCGCGCCCCCTCGAAAATCGAGGACTGCCGCGCATTGCTTTCGAGCATCTCGCGCCGCTTCGCAGCGTCGCGCAGATACGAATTCGACTGGATCAACGTCACCATGCCCGGAACGATACCAGACGCGCCGCCTGTCGCAATGCAGGAATCGCCCGCCACCATTTTCCAATCATTGGAAACTCCGCGCCGCACAACTTCCAATCATTGGAAGTTTACGCCCGCGCATTCGCCATCAGCGATGGACGATTGACGACGCCATGAAATCCGCCGCACACAAAAAGAACTGGCCCACCGTCAGGCTTGGCGAGGTGTTGCGGCATCGAAAAGAATTCATCACGATTGATGAACTCACGAACTACCGCCGCCCGCGCGTTCAGCTTCACGTCCAAGGCATCGTCTTGCGTGACGAAGTTCCCGGCGCGATGATCAAAACTAAAATGCAGCAGGTTTGTAGCGCCGGTGAATTTCTCGTTGCCGAAATTGATGCGAAAGTCGGCGGCTTCGGGATCGTGCCGGGCTTTCTCAATGGCTCCATCGTCAGCAGCCACTATTTTCTTTTCGTCATTGATGAATCGAAGCTCGACCGCAGTTTTCTCGATTTCTTCATCCGCACGCCCACATTCCGCGAACAAGTCGCCGCGCAAGGCTCGACGAATTATGCCGCCATTCGGCCGTCGCACGTTCTCGGCTACGAAATCCCGCTGCCGCCGCTGGCGGAGCAGCGGCGGGTGGTAGCGCGGATAGAGGAACTGGCCGCCCAAATCCACGAAGCCCACACCCTCCGACACCAAGCCGCCGAAGAGGCCGCTGTCCTACTCCCGTCAGGCATGGCTGGCATTTTCCAGAAGCTCGGCGAAAAATATCCGACAAGAAAACTCGAAGAATTATGTGATGTTGTTCGCGGTGGCTCACCGCGCCCCGCGGGAAGTCCGCTTTATTACGGCGGCGAAATTCCGTTCATGAAAGTTGGCGACCTCACCAAAGATGACGGCATGTATCTTTACGAGGCTACAGCATCAGTGAATGAACTTGGACGCGAGCAAAGCCGCTTCATTGAGTCCGACACGCTGATGCTGACGAACAGCGGGGCAACACTTGGTGTACCGAAAATCACAAAAATTGCAGGCTGTTTCAACGACGGTAGCCAAGCTTTTCTGAATCTCTCGTCCGCCGTGACGAAAGAGTTTCTCTACTACCTTTTCAAATCGAAGACGCTCTGGTTTCGAGAGCAGTTGGCGAGAGGCCAAGGCCAGCCGAATTTGAACACAGACATGACGAAGCAAATGGATGTTCCGGTTCCACCGCTCCAAGCCCAGAGCCGGATCGTGGCGGAGCTGGACGCGATGCAGGCGGAGGTGGACGCGCTGAAACGGGAGCAAACCGCGACCGCCGCCGAACTCGACGCCCTCCTCCCCGCCATCCTCGACCGCGCCTTCAAAGGTGAATTGTGAAGCCGCCTTCTGCTCAAGAGCACCAACCGGACGGGCAACAGACCGCGACTTCGGCGAAAGCCGGGTCGGGAGGCGCGGAAGGGCGCAAAACATGGAAAAACGGCCTGTTTTTTGATTTTGCCGGCGGATCGAAAGCAAAAAAACGGCGATTGACTCGCTCAACATGGAGCGTGTATTCTGCGGAAATGAGTCCGCATTCAGTGGAACATAGCCCGCGTTCAGCGTCATTTCGCCAGTATTCTGCGGCATTGCGCGCAAGCTATGCTGCGTTTCGTAAAAGCTACGCTACATTTCGCCCGAACTACGCTGCGTTTCGCGCAAGCTATGCTGCGTTTCGCACAAGCTACGCTACATGTCGCCCGAACTATGTGGCATGTCGCCCGTACTACGCGGCATTTCTCCAAAACTACGCTGCATTTCGCCCGTATTCCGCTGAACGAGGCGGGACAAGCTGTGAACGTGGCGAGCTTCTTCATAAAGAACAGGCATGAGGTGATGAGATGAGCAATGCGATTGGTTCGGCCATAACGGTGGAGGCGCTGGCGCGGGTATTGGGCGATCCCGGGCGCTGGGCAATCCTGCGGGAGCTTGCGAAAGGCGAGGCGCTCCCGGTGCAGGAACTCGCGTCTCGCGTGGGACGCTCTGCGGGCATGGTGTCGAAGCACATGGCCATGATGCGCGAGGCGGGACTGGTTGTGGCGGGTTATGGACGCTTGTATCAGCTCGCACCCGCCATGCGGCCGGCACCGGGCGCGACGATGGTTGATCTCGGTCAGTGCCTGTTGAAGATCAATGCGCCGGAATGAAAACGCCGAACTCGACGCCCTCCTCCCCGCCATCCTCGACCGCGCCTTCAAAGGAGAATTGTAGCTGAAGAGGTTTGAAC
>CAIVKH010000173.1 GCA_903906425.1 uncultured bacterium | reverse complement strand
CTTCGCGGAGACGAAGCCGTTCTGGGGCGGCATCAACAAGCTCACGCCGGAATCGCCGGGCAAATACACAGATTTTTATTACACGCCGATTCTCGAACTTTCCGCGATGATGCTCGACTATTTCGCGTACACCGGCGACCGCGATTTTGCGCGCGAGACGTTGCTGCCGGTTGCGGATTCGGGAATGAAATTTTTCGACCAGCACTGGAAACGCGAAAACGGGAAGCTGCCGCTTGATCCCGACAACGCGATCGAAATGTTCTGGAAGGCCCGCAATCCCGCGCCCGACATCGCCGGACTTCGCTTCGATTTGCAGGGGTTGCTCGCGCTGCCGGACGACATCACGACCGATGAGCAGAGGTCGCGCTGGAAAAGATTTCTCGCGGAAATTCCCGAGCTTCCAACAGGTGAGACGAACGGCGTGAAGATTTTGAAACCGGCGGAAGTTTATGACCACGGGCACAACTTCGAAAATCCCGAACTGTATTCCGTCTTCCCGTTCCGCCTTTTCGGCCTCGGCAAGCCTGACATCGAACTTGCGCGAAAAACGTTTGCGGTGCGGCGATTCAGGACGAACGGTTGCTGGCGACAGGACGGCGTGCAGGCCGCGCTGCTCGGTGAAGCGGGAACCGCAAGAACAAATGTCACGTTTGTGCTCACGCGCAAAGACAAGCAGTGCCGATTTCCCGCATTCTGGGATCACGGTTCTGACTACGTTCCCGACGAGGACAATGGCGGCAACGGCGTGAACGCGCTTCAGTTGATGCTCATGCAATCCGAAGGCAGAAAAATCCTCCTGCTTCCCGCGTGGCCCAAGAACTGGGACTGCGATTTCAAATTACACGTTCCGATGCAAACGACGGTCGAAGGAAAAGTTCGCGGCGGAAAAATCAAATCGCTGGAAGTCATCCCTGAATCGCGGCGCAAGGATGTTGATGTTGTCGAAGGAAGTTGAGGACGTTCCGTTCCCGGACTCAGCCGCACCTGGGAGTGGCGAAAAAAATCCCGGAATATTTCTGGTGACGCAAAAGGCCGACTCGATATCGGCGTTCCGGGTTTTCGTGGTGGAGCGGCTTCTCCAAATTCGCTTCAGCGGGAAGAAGCGCGCAAGGGACTGGCGCGCTCCACCTTCGGCGACAGGAATGTCGCCGCTCATCGGGATGGCGGCGTGCAGGTCAAGAAATGACATCAGACGGTCAACTGTGGCCATCTGTTCCCGCGGCGGTTTTTCCAAGGATTGGAAAACAAGGGGAGTGCAACTTCCAATGATTGGAAGTGATCGGAGATTAGAATGAAACGAACTATGTTGATGATGGTTGGCGTGTTGTTGCTGGCTGGACTTTGCGCGGACGCGGCGGATTTGACGTTGTGGTATCGGCAGGCGGCATCGAATTGGACGGAGGCGCTGCCGCTTGGGAATGGGCGGCTCGGCGCGATGGTGTTCGGCGGAACAGAGAGCGAACGCATTCAGCTCAACGAAGGCACGCTGTGGGCCGGCGGGCCGTATGATCCGAGCAGTTCGGAAGCGCTTGAAGCGCTGCCAGAAGCGCGGCGTCTGATATTCGAGGGCAAGTACAAGGAGGCGCACGGCCTCATTGGAAAAAAGATGATGGCGCGCCCGCTCAAGCAAATGCCGTACGAACCGGTGGGCGATTTGAAACTAAATTTTCCCGGTCACGGAACGATGAGCGAATACCGGCGCGAGCTTGATCTCGACACGGCGATTGCCGGCGTCAGCTACACCGTCGGCGGCGTGAAATTTTCGCGCGAGGTTTTTTCCAGTCCGGTTGATCAAGTCCTCGTCGTTCACCTGACCGCCGACAAACCCGGCCAGATCAATTTCACCGCCGCGATGGCGACGCCGCAAAAAGCGACGGTCACAACCGAAGGCAGCGACACGCTGGTGATGCGCGGACAAAACGGCGATGCACAGGGAATCGCCGGCGCGCTAAAATTTCAGGCTCGCGCGCGCGTGCAAACGCGAGGCGGACAAATCACCGCGACGAACGGCAGCATCTCAATTTCCGCGGCTGACTCCGCGACAATTCTGATAGCCGCGGCGACGAGTTACAAAAGTTTCAATGATGTGAGCGGCGATCCTGAAACGCTTGCGAAAAAGTATATCGCGCAAGCAAGCGGAAGATCATTCGACAAAATGCGATGCGATCATGTCACGGAACATCAGCGGTTGTTCCGTCGCGTGAGTCTCGACCTCGGCGAGACGGATTCGGCGAAGCTGCCGACCGACCAGCGCATCGCGAAGTTTGCGGAAGGCAATGATCCGCAACTGGCCGCGCTATATTTTCAATTCGGCCGCTATCTTTTGATTTCGTGCTCACGCCCCGGCGGACAGCCGGCGACATTGCAAGGTTTGTGGAACGAAAGCATGACGCCGCCGTGGGACTGCAAATACACGATCAACATCAACACGGAGATGAATTACTGGCCGGCCGAACCGACGAATCTCGGCGAATGCACCGAGCCGCTGATTCAAATGGTCCGCGAACTTTCCGAAACAGGCAGCCGCACGGCGAAAATAAATTGGGGCGCGGGCGGCTGGGTCTGCCATCACAACACCGACCTCTGGCGCGCGACCGCGCCGATTGACGGCCCGACGTGGGGCTTTTGGCCGATGGGCGGCGCGTGGCTCTGCAAACATTTGTGGGATCGCTACGATTTCGGTGGAGACAAGAAATATCTCGCGAAAGTTTATCCGGTAATGAAAGGCGCGGCGCAATTCTTCCTCGATACGCTCGTCGAAGAGCCGAAACACAAGTGGCTCGTGACATGCCCGTCGCTGTCGCCTGAAAACACACATCCCGGCGGCGCGAGCGTGTGTGCCGGCCCGACGATGGACATGGAAATTATCCGCGATCTTTTCAACCACTGCATCCAGGCTTCCGAAATTCTCGACACCGACAAAGAATTCCGCGCGAAAGTTGTTGCGACGCGCGATCGTCTCGCGCCGCTGCAAATCGGAAGCGAGGGCCAGCTTCAGGAATGGCTCGATGACTGGGACATGACCGCGCACGAAATTCATCACCGCCACGTTTCGCACCTCTACGCGCTTTTCCCAGGCGACCAAATCACGCCGCACACGCCCGAACTTTTCGCCGCCGCGAAAAAATCGCTCGAAACGCGCGGCGACAATGGCACCGGCTGGAGCCTCGCATGGAAAATAAATCTCTGGGCGCATCTGCTCGACGGCGATCACGCCTACAAAATGCTGACCATGCTGCTGCACCCCGGCCCGACACTTCCCAATATGTTCGACTCTTGCCCGCCTTTCCAGATTGACGGAAATTTTGGCGGTCCGTCCGGCATCACTGAAATGTTGTTGCAAAGACAGGCGGGCGAAATCCAACTCTTGCCCGCGCTACCAAGCGCCTGGCCAACCGGCAAAGTGACCGGTCTGCGCGCCCGCGGTAACTTCACCGTGGACATCGAATGGAAGAACGGCAAAGTAACTAACTATCGCATTACTTCCCCCGATCCACACGAAGTCAAAGTCCGCATCAATGGCGAAGTGAGAACCATCACGTCGGAGAAATTGTGAGATGAAATCGCGATTTCCAATCATTGGAATTCTGGTCCTGGCATTTTTCCAATCATTGGAAGTTTTCGCCGGCGGAGTGCCGACGCTTGATGAAATGGCGGGCGATTGGATTCCGATGGCGGATGTGGCGAATCCGCCGGCGGTTCACAATTTCAACCAGATGCTGGTGGTCGGGCGCGATCTGACTTCATTTTACTGCAACCCGGGTGGCTTGTTCACACACACCAAAGATCCGGCCGTTCAATGGCACGCAGGTTACCCGTTGATCAGACTGGCTTTTGATGGGCAGGAATATCCGGCGACGGAGACGCGCTTCTTCGCGTATCGCGCGTTGCGGCGAAATCCAAAGAGCGACGGGCTGGCGGTGGAAACGGACACGCGCATGGTCAACGAGCAACGCGGTGTGCTGTGCCAGATCACCGCGGCCAATACATCGTCAGTTTCGCGCACGGTTCATCTGTCGTTGCGCGTGCCGGGCGCGTTGCAGCCGGACGGTGTCGGGGTGACGAACGCGACGCAGCGCAAGGGCGTGGTTTCGGCGGTGCGTCCTTCGCGCAAGCCCGACGGTGTGACGACAGAAAAAGATGAGGTGGTCTGGTCGTGGACGCTGGACGTTCCGGCGAACGGGAACGTGGCGCTGGGGTTTGTTTCGGGTGACGACAAGGCGGCGAATGCGGATGAAACGGACAGGCTCGTGGCCGGAGGGGCCGCTCATTTCGAAGCCGCGATGGCCGATTGTAAATCCGTTTGGGAAAAACGCTGGAGCGATGCGTTCACGCCGGGCAATGAACATTTTTCCGGCAATCTGCCGGTGCTGAAAACCGGCGACGCGGCGCTGGCGCGCAACTATTACATGGGCGCGCTGACGATGCTGATTCTGGAGCGGACTCAGTTCCCGGTGTCGCCGCGGTCGTTCATCACCAGCGGCGAACGCGGGGATGGAATTCAATATTATTGGGATTCCTCGATGCAGGCGACGGCGTGGGCGTTGCTGGAGCCGGCGGGGATGAAAGCAACCTTGCGCCGCTGGCTCGTGCAAAATGCGCGTAGCGGCGCTCACACGTCCGTCACCGCGACCAACGGCTTCGATGCGGTGTACCACGACAAAATCACCGGCTATGCCTTCAACGCCTGCACCATTTTCAAAACGGCCGACGAATATCTGCGCGTGACCGGCGACCGCGCGTTTCTGGACGAGAAGCTGGAAGACGGCAAGACGGCGCTCGACCATCTCGACACCTTCGCCACCGACTGGGAGACATTGCCCAAAGGTCCGCACGGCCTGGTCAACTATGGCGGCAACGGCAACCTGCTCGAATGCGCACCCGCGTATGTCAACTGCGTGCCGTCGCTCAACGCGCAAAACGTCTGGATGATGCGCCGCGCCGCGCAGTGGCACGCGCTGCATGGCGACGCCGCCCGCGCGAAAGAATTGCAAGACAAGGCCGCCGCGTTTCTTCCCGCCGTGCTCGCTCTCTACAAGCCCGGCGCGGGCGTCTGGAACGCCTATCACACCGACGGCACGCTGGTGGAGTTGCGCCACTGCGTGGATTTCATTTACGCCGGCAACGCGCTTCAGAACGATCTGCCCCCGGCGCAAAAATCCGAAATGATCGCCTTCGTAAAACGAGAGCTGTTCATGCGCGACTGGATGCGCGCGATGAGCCAGCAGGACGCCGCCGCCGCCCATTCCGACCGCCCCGATCATAGCCCGAAAGGCGCTTATGACGGCTGGATTCCGCTCACCGTCGGCGCGATGTGGCGGCTCGGCGATCCTCGCGGCGCGTATGATTTTTACCGCCGCACCGCCGTCGTCACCAAGGAAGGCCCGTTCGCGCAAGCCCGCGAGTTCTACGGCCCGAACAAGGAAAAATACGACGCCCCCGTCCGCGTTGCGGCGCGCGGCGGCTGCATGAAAGAATGCATCAGCGGTGCCGCCTTCGCCGATGTCGTCATCAACACCTTCTTCGGTTTCTCGCCATCCCCCGACGGCGCGATCATTCGCGCCGACCCGGAAACACCGCGGCCCTTCGAAGGAACGCTCACCGGCCTGCGATACCGCGGACATTTTCTCCAGCTCACGGCATCCGCGCAGGGCATCAAAATGGGAGCATTCCAATGAGTGGAAATTTGCGCGGCGGAGTTTTCCAATGATTGGAAATGAAAGAAACAAAACCAAAAGTGAAAGGAACTATATCATGTCATTAAACTATTCGCGCGGGTTCAAGGTTGCGTTGACGGGGCTGGCCTGTCTGGCTTTGGTTAGTGCCAGCTTCGGGCAGGAGACAAAGAACACCAAGACCTTCATTGATTACTTTCTGCCGACGCCGATTACGGACTCCCTATCCAAGGACGTCTGGGGCGCTGCGGCCGTTGGCCCGCGTGATCCCAAGAACGGACTGGAAGACACCACGATGAAGCAATGGGATTATTGGGACGGGCAGATTATCAAGGCACCGGATGGCAAGTATCATATATTTGCCAGCCGCTGGGATCAGGCTGTAGGCCACAACGGATGGGTGGGTTCAAAGGCTGTTCATGCAGTCAGTGATAAGTTGACCGGACCTTATGTTGACAAAGGTCTGTGCTGGCCGGACAGCCAGGGCGGCAAAGGTCATAACGTCACGGCGCTGGTTTTGCCGGACGGCCGTTATGCGGTGGTCATTAGCGAGACGCGGCCGGGCACGGTCTTCGTTTCCAAATCTCCGGATGGCCCGTGGGAACAGCTTGGTTTGATCCAGGTTGCCAGCAATGAATTCAGCCGACTGGGGCGCATGTCCAACGCGAGCATCATGGTCCGGCCCGATGGCGACTTCGAGATTGTGCCGCGTTCCGGTGCGATACTCATCAGCAAGAACGGCGTTCTTGGACCTTATGTCGTCCAAGGTCCGAGTGTCTATCCCAAGATAGCCGGTCTTCCCCAGCACGACTTGCATAACTTGGAAGATCCGGTGGTGTGGTACAGCGGCGGCTTGTATCATATTGTGGTCAACAACTGGAGTGATCGGAAGGCGTATCATCTTACGTCAGCGGATGGCATCAACGACTGGAAGTACCGTGGCCTGGCTTATGATCCGACGAAGGACTTTGTGCGCTACTCCGATGGGACGGTCAACCATTGGGAGAAGCTGGAACGTCCCGGCGTGCTTGTCGAGAATGGCCATGTGACTGCGGTTACGCTGGCGGTGCTGGATGTTCCCAAGAATCAGGAAAAGGGCAACGACAACCACGGCAGCAAGGTCATCGTTGTCCCCTTCGACGGTGCCGCTTTGGATCGAGATTTGCAGAGTGCTCCATAGCAAAACAGGCATGAAGAACTCCACATTGTTCGCCCCCGCCGCCCTGCTGCTTGCGCCGATGGTGGTTCTCTTAGGTCAAAAGATGACATCAACCGGTCAATTGCAGCCATCCGTTTGCCTGGCGGTTTTTCCAATCATTGGAAAAATAGAATTGTGAAACTTCCAATGAATGGAAAACAACGAATGAAACAAAACAGATTGTTGATGCCCGCTATACTTCTGATGGCCTCGCTGTTCATCACCGCTCGCGGCAGTGCATCTGATTCCAACAACGTAATCACCGATGTCTTTGTTGACGTCGGCAATATTCATCACGATTCGAAATCCAATGGCGATACGTGGGACTATATCTGGGCCGACGACGATACCCTTTACTCCTTCGGGTGCGATGGGCGCGGTTATGGGGCGCTCAATGATAATGTGAACTTCAACAAGCTCACTGGCGATGCGTGGGACAGTCTCGTCGGCAGTTCGGTCAATCCGATGACGGATTACGGGAAGAATATGCAGCGCATCGCGAACGGATCGAACTGGAAGGTGACGGGGGCGGATTGCATTGACAGCGTGTTCTATGCCTTCATCGCCAACAACTGGTATGGCAACCAGAATGCCTTTGGCGGAAGCGCGCCGGAACCGCATCTGCGCCAGACGGTGAATAATATGAGTCTTATCAAGTCCACCGACAAGGGTGTCACGTGGGTGCGCGAGGTGAAGGCCAATATCGAACGCCCGATGTGGACGAACCGGATGTTCAGCACCGCTTTCTTCTTCAAGTATGGCCAGAACGGTGGCAAGACAAAACAGGATGATCAGGACCGGTTTGTCTACGCCATTTCGAATGACGGTTATTGGAACTGCGGTTTCGCGTTCTATCTCGGACGCGTGTTGCGTACGAAGATCGGTGATTTGAATGCGGGCGACTGGCAGTATTTCACAGGCGGAAACTGGACGAGTAACCTACGCGAAGCTACGCCAGTTCCTGGTCTGCCGAATGGTCAGATGAAATGCACAATGGGAACGCCGCTATGGTTGGACAGCATGAAGAGATATGTCACGGTCACCTGGTACGATCCCGGCACAACGACGAAGTGGCACTATCCCGAAGATGTGACGTTTGCCTTTTATCAGGCGGAGCATCCGTGGGGGCCGTGGTCATCTATCGGCGAGAAATCCGCCTGTCAGTTCATCGGCGACACCAGGGAAAGGATTCATCGCTGGTATGGGCCGTCGCTAAGCCCGAAGTTCATCACCAACCACCCTGACGGCAGCGTCAAGGTCATCCTGACTTTCTCCGGTCAGACGTGGGAAGACAAACCTGACAGCCTTTACAAGAACAACTCCTGTCCCGTCACGTTTTATACCAGGCCATTGCCCAAGCTTCGCGAAACGGTCAACGACACGGAAGCGCAATACTCCGGCGGTTGGGAGCATCAACCTCACCGCGGCTTCGGCGATTATCAGGACGATATTCACGTCACCACGATCCCGGGCAAGCATTGCGACTTCACCTTCACCGGTCAGGGCATCGAAGTTCTTTCTGAAAAGTACTACGACATGGGCGATGTCGAAGTTATGCTGGATGGAGTTTCACAGGGCATCTTCCATTTGAAACAAGATCCGATGCCGCGCCTTTACCAAATTCCCTTCTACCGCAAAATGGATCTCGCCAAAGGCAGGCACACTGTTCGCATGATCAACCGCGCACCCGACGGAATCTTCTGCATCGTTGATGGTTTCAAAATTTATGGCACGCCCTGAACGATGAAACAACTCCCGATGTCGTTTGTTGTCCTGTTGCTGGCACGGCTGCCGCGGGGCACGCGGGACGCACCTTACCGGAAGTTCCAATGATTGGAAGTTTGCGCGGCGGAGTTTTCCAAGGATTGGAAAGTTCGAAATCCGAAGCCAATTCGAAACTCGAAATGATGAAAACGCAGAAAACAAAACTTCCAATCCTTGGAATTCTCGCGCTGGCACTTTTCCAATCATTGGAAATGTCCCGGGCCGCGGACGAGGCGATGGTGCCGGGGCCGTTTCAGCCGAGCTATGACTCGTTGAAGGCGTATAAGTGTCCGGAGTGGTATCAGGACGCGAAGTTCGGGATGTGGGCGCACTGGGGGCCGCAGGGTGTGCCGGAGGAAAGCGATTGGTATGCGCGGAATATGTATGTGGAGGGAAGTCCGACCTATAAGTCGCATCTCGAACATTACGGGCATCCGTCGAAGTCCGGCTTCAAGGACATCATCCAGCTCTGGCACGCGGAGAAGTTCGATCCCGACCGGCTGATGGCGCTCTACAAGAAGGCGGGCGCGAAATACTTCGTTTCGATGGCGTGTCATCACGACAATTTCGATCTGTGGAATTCGAAGTTTCATCGCTGGAACGCGGTGAATATGGGGCCGCACAAGGACATTGTCGGTCTGTGGCAGGCGGCGGCGCTGAAGCAGGGGTTGCGATTCGGCGTGTCGGAGCACATGGCGCCGAGTTTCAAATGGTTCTCGGTCGCGCATAACGCGGACAAGGACGGTCCGCTCGCGGGCGTGCCCTATGACGGGAATGATCCGGCGAGTTACGATCTCTACGGGCCGAAGCCGGAGAAGATCTGGTCGGCGGGCGCGGAACTCTGGCAGGAAAGCGGGATGCCGGATTCGTGGAAGCTGGAGTGGTATCGCCGGTGCAACGATCTGCTGGCGACCTATAGGCCGGACTATGTGTACAGCGACTACGGCAATGTCCCGTTCCGGCGCGAGGTCGGCTGGAAGTTGCTGGCGAATTACTACAACCGGAGCCTCGCCGATCACGGCGGAAGGCTGGAGGCGGTTTATACCGGCAAGGGCGAAACCGAACGCGTCTATGTGCGCGATTTCGAATCGGGCGCGGCCGGCGAAGTGCGGGCGGAGCCGTGGCAGATGGACTGGTGCATCGCGAATTTCTTCTATGACAAACGGCTGACGGTCCGCCCGGCCAGCACGGTGATCCGGCTCCTGGCCGACGTGGTCAGCAAGAACGGAAATCTCCTGCTCAGCATCCCGCAAAAGCCCGACGGCACGCTCGACGACCAGACGGAAAAGTTCATGGCCGAGATGGCGGACTGGATGGCGGTCAATAGCGAGGCAATTTTCGGAACGCGCCCGTTCAAGATCAACGGCGAAGGACCGACGCAGATCAAGAATTTCGGCCAGCATGAATTGCCCTACACGCCGCGCGACATCCGCTTCACGACCCAAGGCGGAACGCTCTATGCCATCGTGCTCGGCACACCGGAGAATGAGTTCACCATCGCGTCGCTCGCCCAAAACTCGCCGCTGGTTTCTGGCGAGATTACCGGCGTCGAAATGATCGGCCAGTTGGGCGCGTTGAAGTGGGAACGCACCGACGCCGGCCTGACGATCCATCTGCCGGGTGAGGCCCCGAACAAGATCGCCGTGGCGTTCAAGATTGCCGGGCTGACCGATCTCGCCTTCGACGGACTGATCTACCCCGCGATGAACGGCGAGTTCACGCTGGGCGTCGCCGCGGCGGAACGACATGGCCAGCAATTCGTCGTCGCCAATGAGAAAGATCAGCCGCACATGGCCGCGTGGTCGAAGGACGACGAGTGGTTGTCGTGGCGGCTGAAAATCTCGCGTCCTGGAACGTACGCCATTCGCATCGTGTCCAGTGCGGCAGGAGGCGAGAGCACATTCACGATTGAAGCCGACGGCGCAAGCCTCATCGCCAAATTTCCCGGCACGCCAACATGGGACGATTTCCGGACGGTCGAACTGGGAAAACTGACCGTGAAAGAAGCCGGTGCCACCACGATCCGCTTCAAGCCTGCGGTTGACAAGGCGTGGCGTCCGCTCAACCTCGTTTCAATCATGTTGCAACGGGAGAAAAAATAAACAAGCGATGAGCGAGAGTTGCGATTTGCTTTTGAGCGCGTAAAAAGAAATCCAAAGCACGAAGTGATGAAAACGCAGAAAACAAAATTTCCGAGAATCGAAATTTTGTCATGGTCTCATCTTGGTCAGCGCTGCGGGTTGAGTTTGTGTGCCGTCTTTTTTTCGCTCGTGGCCATCGGTGCTGCAACGGCAGCGGAACGGCAGATTGCGATTCCGCGTGTCGATGCAATGCCTGATTTTCCGAAGCCATTTGAAATGCGCGACTGGCGCAAAGTGACGCTCGATTATGTCGGCTTCGTGACCGATTTTGAGAAGCGTGGCGACAGGCTGCCGGTGATCGGCTGGGCCAATTCGAACAGGACGATGGTCACGCTGCCGTCGTATGTCGGCGGGCCGGCGCATCCGCCCGAGGGTCTGAATTTTCTCGCGATGATCGTGAGCGGATCGCTCGCCGGACTGGATATGCGGTCGTATCGCGGCATTGATTGGGTCGCGATGGCGACAAACTATTTCAGCGAAACCAGCGGTGTCATCGTCAACAATCCGCACGGCGGAACCGGCGGGTCGTTCTGGTACGACGTTTTTCCCGGCGTTCTGTTCTGCCAGATTTGCGCGCTGTATCCGGGCGATGCGACGCGCGACGGGATGATGCGGAGGATGGCGGAGCAATGGCGGTCCGCGTGCATCGCACTCGGCGCGGGAAGCAATTCGTTGCCCGATTTCGATCACACGGGATTCAATCTGCAAACGGTGAAGGCTTCTGACAACGGCCATCGCATCGAACCCGAAGGCGGCGCGGGTATCGCGTGGATCGAATTCATGGCGTGGAAGAAATTCGGCGATGCGAAGTTCCTCGAAGCGGCCGACTGGTCGCTGCGCGCGCTCGAAGCAAAGCCGGTGGAGAAGAATCCGCTTTACGAAGTCCTGCTGCCTTATGGCGCGATCGCCGCGGCGCGGATGAATGAGGAGCTTGGCCGGCACTACGACGTGTCGAAGTTTGTGAACTGGTGTTTCGAGCCGCGCGACAGGCCGCAGGCGCGTCCGTTCTGGGGTGTCATCGCGGATCGCTTCGGAAGTTACGATTGCGCGGGGCTTGTTGGCAGTTCAAAAGACAGCGGCGGATACGCGTTTGCGATGAACACCTTCGAATGGGCCGGCGCGCTTGCGCCGCTCGCGCGCCACGATCCGCGCTATGCGCGCGCCATCGGCAAATGGCTGCTCAACCTCGCCAACGCCTCGCGGCTCTTTTATGCGAACGCGCTGCCGGCGGATCACCAGGATCATCGCGGTTGGTCGGAAACGATCGACGTGAACTTCTGCGTCGCCTACGAGGGGCTGCGCAAGAATGCGCGCAAGTACGACGCGGCGGGCAACCGGATGGTGAACGACGAATCAATCTGTCCGTACGCAACCGGCGATGCGGTGCGGAAGAATTCGGGCGCGCTCAACCTCTGCCTCTACGGCTCGTCACACGCGGGACTTCTCGGCGGCATGATCTCGTCCACGGACGTTGACGGCATATTGAAAATTGATCTGCTGAAGACCGACTGGTTCCACGACGCTGCGGAAGCATCGTTCCTGATCTTCAATCCGTTTGACGGTCCGAAGACCATCGCGTTCGACGCAGGAAACTCCTCGTGCGACATGCTTGATCGCGTCACCGGTGAATACATAAGCCGGAACGTACACGGCCCCGTCCCCGTCGTCATCGCCGCG
>CAIVKH010000172.1 GCA_903906425.1 uncultured bacterium | reverse complement strand
CGGTTGGTCGGTCACTCCCATGCGGTGGAGGCATCCATCGCATGCGGTTGGTCGGTCACTCCCATGCGGCGGAGGCATCAATCGCATGCAATGAGGCCATCACTTTCGGTCGTTTTTTGTCTGATTTCGAGAGGTTTGCACATCTTGCCGGCATGGTGCGCGGTGGGAAATACGAACGTAGAGGCGGATCATGGTTCTGCTGGATGAGGGCAATCTCGACCAATTCGACTTTGACTCGCCCGCCGAGCCGGTCAGAAGTCCCGGAGGGACGCAGGAAAGTAGCCGGTGGTGGAACCACCGGAACGCCCGCCATGAAATTTATCATGCGCCCCGGCGGGGCGCCGGAGACTCCGCAGCCCCTGCCGGGGCGGATGATGTTGGTGGGGGTGTTCTCTCCGGTGGCTTGCGCCGCCGGCTATCATCCACCGCCCCATCCGGGGCTCGGGTCGAGATTGGTTTTGGACGCGATCCTTGGGCGTTGCCCAAGGCTTTTATGAAACGCGCCGTTGGCGCTGCGTTCCGCCCAGCATCCGCACTTGCAGCCATTGGAAACTCCCGCCCTCCATCTCTTCCAATGATTGGAAGTCCACGTGGCCGGCTTTTCCAATGATTGGAAGGTTTCGCGATCGCCGCAAAGGGGGGATCACTTGGGGGTGAGCCAGACGCGGGCGCGATAGACGAGGGGATTGGTGGCGGCGGGGGTGTAGGTGAAGGGGGCGTCGGCGGCGGGGATGTTGGTGCAGGTGGGCGGCGGGGTCCAGTTGGTGGTGAGCAGGTCGGTGCTGGCGTCGAGGGCGTAGAAGCGGTTGTAGGTTTCGTAGCCGGTGCCGGTGGGGCTGTGGCGCGCGAAGGAGACGGTGGGAAGGGCGTTGGTGGCGCCGGTGGTCTGGACGCGGAAGCAGTCGTTGGAGTTGTCGGGGTCGGTGCCGGCGATGAATTCCTGGAGGGCGGTCATGTGGTCGCCGTCGCGGTCGCTGGTGGCGTCGGCGGAGTTCTGGTGGTCGAGGTTGTGGGCGGTTTCCCATCGGTCGGGGATTCCGTCGTTGTCGCTGTCGGCGGCGGGGAGGGGGCCGGGGGCGCCGTTGGTGGGGCCGAGCCGCCAGTTGAGCGGTTCGTTGCAGTAGGCGGCGTAGGCGATGCGCTGGATGGAATAGCCGTTGGTGGGCGGGACGGGCCAGGGCGCGTCGGGTTTGTAGTCGATGACTTCGACGACGGCGGTGGGGAAATAGGTGATGTCCTGTTCGAGGGGCCGGAGGAGGCGGAGGGTTTCGCCGGCGTTGTCGAGCTGGCCGGTCCACGGGCCGAAGACGGGGATGTTGGTGGCGGCGGGATATTGCGCGCAGAAGGCGGCCGGGTTGGTGGAGCAGACGACGAGAGCCGAGAGCGGGGCGATGACGATGCCGGTGGGGAAGGTGTAGGTGATGGCGTCGGCGAGCTGCCACGTGCGCCACGGGGTGTTGTTGGTTTCGTAGAGGGGCAGGGGAGCGGTGGTGATGTTGTACAGCTCGATGAATTCGGGCTTGTTCGTGGCGGGGGCGTACTGGATTTCGGTGATGACGAGCGGGCCGATGCGCGGGCCGGCGTTGGCTGCGCCGCGCGTGGCTTCGCGCAGGGCGATGAAGTCGGCTTTGCCGGTGGACTTGATGTAGCGGCCGAAGGGGACTTCGCGTTCCTGCGCGGTGAACGGCTGGGTTTCCTGATAGCCGGTGGGATGGCCCTGGTCGTCGAGCGCGGAGGAGAGCACGACGTCCTCGTCGCCAAATTCACTCAGGCCGAATGGCACGGCGGCGTTGGTGGCGTTCTGGAAGTCGTTGCTCGCGCTGAAGACCAGATAGCCGTAGGCGCCGAGGGCGGTGTTGGAGGGGAGCTGGAATTTGTACGGCGTGTTCTTGTTGTCGCTGAGCCACCAGCCGCCGACGGGAATCGGGTCGGCCGTGGTGTTGTACAGTTCGATCCAGTCGCCATCGGGCGAGGCGTCGGTGTGGGTGAGGATTTCGTTGATGACGACGGAGCCGGGCAGGGGAACTTCGCCGCCATCGGGCCCGCCGGGCGTGCCGCCATAGCGCGAGCTTGAGCGCCAGGATGACTTCACGCTCAGCAGACTCGCTTGCGTCGTCGCGTCGCGCGCGTTCAGCGAGAAGCCCTGGCCGTCGGTGAGAGGGAACCAACTGTCGCTGTAGTCAATCGTGGCGATGACGCCGAAGGCATGATGGGAGAGTTCGAGCGTCTCGCCGGCGTTGTCGAGTTTGCCGCTGAAGTTGCCGGCGACGCGGATGCCGTTGGTCCCGTAGCGCTGCGTGAAGGCGGGGTTCTGGACGACAACGCAGTATTCGCCGGGGGCGAGGTTGCTGACGGTGCTGCCGGCGAAATCGAAGGTGACGCCCTTCGAGAAATAGAAGCCGCTCATGTCCACCGGCGAAGTTCCCGCGTTGAACAACTCGACAAATTCCGCGCCGCTGGAGTCGGGGTTGTACATGATCTCGGTGATGACGATCGGCGGCATGGTGGAGAGGTATGTTTCCTCCTGCACGGCGCTCCACGTCGCGCCGTCGAAGCATCGGGCCTTGATCTGTCGCGAGCGGTCAATCGTGACCGGGGCGGTATAGAGCGCGCCGGCAATCGCGCCGCCGGGGGCGCGCGGGTCCGCGCCGTCGAGCGCGTAGTAGATCTGGCCGCCGCCATTCGTGTTGATGAGCGAGATTTGCGAACCGTTGGTGACCGTGCCGCCGGGCGACGAAAAGTCGGGGGCGGCCAGCGCGGGCAGCAGACCGTATGTGCGGAAATGCTGGATCATGAAGCCGGGACGCGTGGGGAACCAGTTCGTGAAGATGGTCGTGCTCATATAGGAACCGCGCACAAAGAACATCACCGGATCAATTTCGTTTTTCAGTTCCCACATCCGCGCCAGCGCGTTGCTGGTCGAGAGCGCCGGGCCGTGAACGACGTGCTTCTGAAATCTGTCGGCGAAGAGCAACTTGAACTCGGGGCTCTTGTAGAGCGAGCAGAAGAGCGTGCAGATGGCGAGGGTGTTGTTGGTCAGCAGAAGGTCCCTGCCGACCGTGTCGTAGTCGTTCGATTTGCCGGCGGAATTGCTGAACGCGCCTTCGGCATCCCAGATGTGAAAACGGAAGAGCGCGTTGCTCGCCCGTTCGCGCGCCGTGTAGTAGTTGTTGCCCGGCCAGTCCCACGTTGCCCCGTAGATGTTCACCATCAGGTAATCGGCGAAGTTCACCGGATCAATCATCGAGGTCAGGCGCTGGTAGTTGGTCAGCACGGAACAATTGAGCGTCCGGGCCAGCGTCATCATCGTGTTGTACGCGACGGAATCGCCCTCGGTGATGCCCGCATTATTGATGATGTCCCATTGATTGGTGCTGCGATACCACTCCTGGAAGAACTTCTCATCGAGGCGCTCCGCAGGATTGTAGTAACAGCGAAAGATGCCATTGACGAAAAGGCTGGCCATCCTGCCGCGGCTGGACACCTGGCCGGTGTCATTGAGCAGACGCCGCGCAAGTTCATCGCGAATGAACGGGGTGGAGTAGTCGTTGTGGCCGCTGCGCAAGCGGATCGTTTCAAAATGATCCACGCGCGAGCCGGAGATGAAGGGGAATTGATAAGGTGAATCGCCGTAGTCGCTGCGAAAATACAAATTGAATTGCGGCTTGTTGGACTCGCAGGGACCATTCCACGCCGCACTCATGCTTTGGAGCGTGTATCGCGGCCTCGTGTAGCTGCTGCCCGCGACGCGCACGCCGCAGTCGGCGCGATATACACTGCCCGTCGTTCCCGGCTCCATGAATTCCACCGAGGTGGGCCGCTCGTAAGGCCTCCCGTGCATCACGGGAATATCGAAGTCATCCGGGCTGTTCGCCGCCCATGTGCCGCTCGTGTAATTGCCGCCGATAATGGATGTCACGCCGTTCGATTTGAAATATCCCTGCGTCGGATCGCCGGCGAGCGAAACGACCGTGAGCGTTCGCAGCGCGGAGGGCAGGTTCGCCAGATACGTGTGCGTCTTCGTCTGCGACGGAATGCATCTGCTGAGAAACGCCCGCGCGCGAATCGCCTTCGATGTCGTCACGGAAATGCCGGCGGATGTGTACAACGTTCCGTTGTTCGTCCGCGGCTCCGATCCGTCGAGCGTGTAAAGAATGGTCGAGTTCGTCGTGGCGCACGTCAGGTGAACGGTGATGCTGTTGGTGTAGAACCCCGCCTGCAAATCGAAATCGGGATCTTCAACGATGTTGGTCAGAATCGTTCCGAAGTTCGCCGCGCCGGGCGATGGCATCGTCCAATAGGCATTCGCCGCCAGCCCCGTGCTCCAGCCGTAGCTATGGAAGATTGATTGCTTCGGATATTTCGGCGTGAACGCGCTGACGGCATTTCCTGCCACATCGTAAAGACCGAGATATTCGCCCGCCTTGTCGAGTTTGAACGAGGTCTGATATGGCGGGCCGGAGGAACTCGCAAGGCCCGACGCGCCGCTGCAAAGAACGACGAGAAATCCCTGCGCCGGAATCATGGCGCCATTTGGAAACCACCACTTGCGCGGCTCGCCGTCGCTGTCCGTCAGGCTCCAACCGCTCAGCGAGATGTTTGTCGTTGCATCGTTGAAAAGTTCAACCCAATCGCAAAACTCCGCGATGCTGGATACCGCGTCGGCATCGGCCTCCGGGACGGGCGGTTCGAGGCCGATGAGATAGTGCCAGAGATTCGTATGGTTCACCAACGTGATGTTCGTTGCCGCGCTGACGACAAGATCTGCGCTCATCATCATGTCGGTACTCGATGTTGCAGTGGCAACCTGAATCGCCAGCACATTGGTTCCAACGACGAGCAGATTGCTGCACGCGGCCAGTGTATTCGTCACCGGCGGTGTCGCTTTGTGGCTCGCGGTCGCATTCATGTCGAATCCGATGAATTCGCCCGTGTTTCCCATGTTCGCCCGCGAGATCTCCGAACCGTTCAGATAGGCGATATAACCGTCATCGTAACCGACAATGAATTTCAATCTGTTCGTCATCGCCTGAACATTTGACGCGACGTTGAATACCTGTCGCATATACAGCGACGGCGTGATGCCATACATCTGGTCGTGAACGTCCGTGCCGGCATTCGTATATCCGTATCCAATTCCACCGGGGCCTTGCGGCCAGCCCGTGTCATCGAACGAAGCGGGCGTCCACTCGCGCCCCGTCGTCGTAAGCGCCGCGTTCGTCGCCAAGGTGCTGATTCCGCCGCTCGGCTCTCCGTAGCCGACGAGAATTCGCGATCTGTTCGTCGCGGCGAAAAGCACCTGCGTAGAAATTCCATCGTTGGCTTCGAGCTGTCCCGACCAGCCGAACGTTCCGCCCGCAAACGAATCATTGTGAATCTGCACACAGAGATAATTCGTGCCCGCCACGAGCAAATTCGACGCGATGCCAAGCACGTACGAACTGTTGGTGCCCATCGTATGAATGTTGAACGACGCCTGATCGCAATAGACAAAGCTGCCGACGGCGCCGAGATTCTTTCTCACCACTTCGCGTCCGTTCAGAAACGCGAGGAATCCGTCATTGAAATCGCACGAAAGCGCCACCTGCAAACTGCCCGTTGCCACCGAAGTGTCAGCCGTGAACGCGCTGCGCACATAAAGCGACATCGCCGCATAGCGCATGGATGCCGTCAGATTCGTCCCATTGGTGAACGATGATCCAAACCCATACGGCCCCGCCGCGGAAATCCAGTTCGCGTCGTTAAACGCAGGCGCCTGCCACATCGTCCCCGCGCCGACCTGATAGACATTCGTCGCGATGAACTGCTGCAGGTGCGAAGACGACCCCGCGCTGATTTCATTGATGCGAACCGCCGCGAGGACAGAACAGTCCGCCAGCGTCAGGATTCCTGCGCTCAGCATCAGGCATTTGGTGCGCTGGCCTTTTTTCAAATTGTGTCCTCTGAGGATCAATACCCATTTCAATCTCAATCATCAACATTGCGTCCGCGCCCTCGCGCTCCCGGGCACTTCTGCGGACTTTCCAATCATTGGAAAATATGTCGCAATGATTTTCCAATGATTGGAAAAGTGGATAGTGATTGTCTCCAATCATTGGAAAACAGGAAGGACGATCCCGATGAAGAACATACTTTTCACCGCGCTGGCGTTGGGCCTCGCAACCATTGCCCGGGGAAGCGCCGGCCCGCTCACGCTCACCGCCGATACGCCGTGGATCGTGGCGACTAATCAGCCGGAGCCCATTCAGCGCGCGTTGGCCGACATCGAACGCGACTGGTACAAAGTTTTCGGCCATCGGCCGGTCGTGCTGGCGGAGCTTCCCAAATCGTGGACAGGCGCGGCGATCAGATTCGGAATTTCTGGCGCGCAGGGATCGCCGGAGAATTTTTCACTGCGGATGGATGGCCAGATGCTGACGGCACAAGGTGCGGATGTGCGCGGCGCGATTTACGCGGCCTATGCGATGTCGGAGGAAATTCTCGGCGTGGATCCGTGGTGGTTCTGGGCCGATCATCCGCCGGCGCGGCGTGATCGAATCGAGGTGCCGGCTGATTTCAAAAAGGATTTCGGTTCCGCGACATTCCGCTATCGCGGCTGGTTCATCAACGACGAGGATTTGCTCGGCGGCTTCGCGCCCGATCCGCTGCGCGAAAATGTTTTCTCGCTGGAGATGCTCGACCGCATTTGCGAAACGCTGCTGCGGCTGCGCGGAAATATGCTCGTGCCGGGGACGTTCAATTTTCCCGACGAGCGCTGCTGGGAACTCGCATCGCGTCGCGGTCTGGCGCTGAACATGCACCACATCCTCGTCGTCGGTCTGAACACCTATCGCTGGCCAAAGGAAGTGCCGTTTTCGTTCTCGAAACATCCCGACATCATGGAACGCTACTGGCGCGAATGCATCGCCGCGTTCAAAGGCCGCGAAGTCGTCTGGACCGTCGGCTATCGCGGCAAGCACGACCGCCCGTTCTGGGCCGATGAACCGGAACTCAACACGCCGGAGGCGCGCGGCGCGGTCATCACGAAAGCCATCGCGAAGCAGGTCGAGCTGATTCGCGCCGCCGATCCGCACGCGATGATCATCGCGAATTTGTGGGCCGAGGGCGCGGAGATGATGCACGCCGGTCACCTGAAATTGCCCGATGGCGTCGTGCAAGTCTGGCCCGATGACGGCACCGGAATGATTCGCGACAACGGCGCGGTGCAGGCCGGACAGGGAATTTATTTTCACACCGCGATGTTGAGCGGCAGTCACAATCAGCTCAGTGAGATGGTTCCGCCGAGTTGAATCTACGGCGAAATCGGTCGCTTCGTCCGCGCCGGCGCGACAAACTTCATTCTCGTCAACGTGAGCGATGTCCGACCTGTCACGCTTTCGACCGAGTGCGCGATGCGATTCGTGTGGAACGCGACGCCGCAGCTCTCGAAGTCCGACGGCGAAAACATGGACACCTTTCTTTCGGGTTGGGGCCAGCGGGAATTCGGTGTGCCGCTCGCCGGGGACATCTCCGCGCTCTACAAACGCTATTTCGACATTCCGTATCAGCGCCAGGAAACGCGGCACGGTGACAACCGCCTGCACACGATGCAGCGCACGCTCGACACCGCCGCGGCCCCGCTGATCGCCGAGGGGAAGCCACTTTCGAAGAGTCTGCTCGGCAAGGCGCGCGATCTGCAAAATTTCGCGAGCACCAACCGCGCCTACGTCTCCGAACTCGCCACCGCGGCGGAACAGATCGCATCGCGCGTGCCGCAAGAACGGCGCGATTTTTTTGATTCGCATCTGCTCGCTCAAATCCAGATTCATCTTCACTCGCTGGAAATGCTGGAAGCCTACGGCTCGGCGCTAACCGCGTATGGCAAGGACGACAAGCAATCGGCCATCGCGAGCACCGAACAAGCATTGCGGGCGACGGATGAGATTTTCGAAACGCTGCATCGCGGCGAAAGCGGCAAATGGGCTGCGTGGTATTTCGGCGAGCGCTTCGTCGGCCTTGAATCCACGCGTGACCGATTGCGTGTGCTGCTGGCGAAGCTACGCGGCGAACCGCTCCCGCCGCCGCACGCACCAAGCGGCTATTCTGAACTGTATCGTTATCAGGAACCTTTCCAGAAAGATTTCCCGCTGCTTTATCCCGCTGTGAGATTCCCCGCAATTGGCGAATAGTTTTGTGAAACAGTTTCCTTGTCCACCGCATCACGCGAGTCGGGTGGAAACCTGTCACGGAGAATCTGCGATGAAAAATGCAACGATCAACCGTCGAAGTTTTCTGAGCGCGAGCGCCGCGGCTGGCGCGGGCTTGCTGATTTTGAAATCAGGAACCCTGCGCGCGGCGACATCACCAAATAACAAGCTGAACATCGCGGCCATCGGTGTCCGTGGCCGCGGCGCGGCAGACATCGCGGGCGTGAAGAGCGAGAACATCGTCGCGATCTGCGACGTGAACGATGATCATCTTGCCGCTGCGGCGAAGGAATTTCCAAACGCAAAGACGTACACGGACTGGCGGCAGTGTCTTGATCACAAGGGACTCGACGCGGTGGTTTGCGCGACGACGGACCACACGCACGCATTCGTCTGCACGTGGGCAATGAACCGGGGGCTGCATGTTTATTGCGAAAAGCCGCTGGCGACTTCGGTTCACGAGGCGCGCACGGTTCGCGAGACGTATCTGAAAAACAAAGGGAAGCTCGCGACGCAGATGGGCACGCAGATTCATGCGACGGACAACTATCGCCGCGTCGTCGAGCTGATCCGCGGCGGCGCCATCGGCACGGTCAAGGATGCGCGGGCGTGGTGCAGCCGGATACCGGCGGGCGGAAATTATCTGCCCGAAGTTTCGCCAACGCCAGCGAACATGCACTGGGATTTGTGGAACGGGCCGTCGAAGTTTCATCCATATAATCCGGGTTATTTCGGCGGCTGCCTTGCGTGGAATCGGTATTGGGATTTCGGCGCGGGGCAGATCGGCGACATGGGCAGCCACGTCATGGACCTCGCCTATTGGGCGCTCGATCTCCGTTTCCCGACGACGTGCGAGGCGCAGGGAACACCGCTCAGCACCGACACATGTCCCGAATGGCTCACGGCGACGTGGGATCATCCGGCCAACGATTGGCGGCCCGCGGTGAAAGTGTTTTGGTACGACGGCGGCAAGAAACCCGGCCTTCCGTCGGAGCAGTTCGATCGCGAAAAGGCGTTCAAGGGCGTGCTCTTCACGGGCAGCGCCGGCTGGCTGCTGGCCGATTACGACTTCCGGATTCTGATGCTCAAGGGCGACATGACGCAGTACAAATCGCCCGTGAAAACCGATCTGATTCCGCCGTCGCTCGGCCATCACGAGGAATGGATCACCGCGTGCAAGACCGGCAGCCCGACGCTCTGCAACTTCGATTATTCCGGCGCGATGATCGAACACAACATGCTTGCACTCGTCGCCTATCGAACCGGCAAAAAACTCGAATGGGACGCCGCGAATCTGAAGGCAACGAACTGTCCCGAAGCCGACGCCTTCGTGCGCAAAACCTATCGCGAAGGTTGGACGCTTTCCGGCTGACCGCGCGATGAAGGCAGCGTGAGTTCCAATCATTGGAAAATATCGTCGCGCAGATTTCCAATGATTGGAACTTCTGCAATCGCGATGGCAACTGGCGAAAAAAACGAAGCATGAAAAGAATCCTCCTGATTGCGATGACGGCGGTGGCATTTGCGGCGTCGGGCAAGGCGGAGAATCTGGTCTCGAATCCGGGTTTCGAGGAAGTCGCCAACGACAGCGCGACGGCGTGGCGTCTGCCGCTGCCGCAATTTTCCGTGACGAATGAAACCCCGCGCAATGGCGGGCGATGTCTGCGACTCGAAAATCATGACGCGAAGAAATACCTGCTCGCATCTTCATCGCCCAAGCTGATGCCGGGGCACCGCTATGAAATTGAGGCGTGGATTCGAACGCAGGGCGTGACATCGGGCGACGGAGGCGGAGCAACGTTGTGTGTCGAATGGAACGATGCGTCCGGCCATTTCATCGGCGGCGAATATCCGCATGGGCTCACCGGGACGCACACGAACTGGACGCGCGTGAATGCAATCTCCGGCAGGATTCCGACGAACGCAGCGCGGTTCAACATTTCGTGCTACATGCGGCGCGGGGCGACGGGCATTGCGTGGTGGGATGATGTTGAGATTCGCGAATACCGTCCGCCTGTGCTCAACGCGATGACAACGGACCGCTATCGCGATCAATCGGATGGCGGGATCGTGAGGGTTCATGCCGGGCTTGCATTGCAGGAGAACAATATTGATGCCGCGTCGGTGCGCGTCGCAGTTGCGGTGAATGATTCGGCCGGTCACTGCGCGGCGACGGCTTCCGTCATCTCGGTCACATCAGACGAGACCGCGCTCGCATTCGATGCCGCGCCGCTCGCGGCGGGTTCATATAATCTGATTTGCACCGTTCGCGACGCAACCGCGCGCGAAATTGGGAGCCGGTCGCTGCCGTTCACACGCGTTACGAAATTTGAACAGCGCAAGTCCTTCATTGATGAACACCGCCGGCTCATTGTTGACGGACAGCCGTTCTTCCCGCTCGGAACGTACTGGGGCGGCGTCTCGCCGGAGCACATGGCAATCTATACGAAATCGCCGTTCAACTGCATCATGCCGTATGCCGATATCGGCCGCGGTGGCGCGGACCTCGCGTGGTCGAATGGCATCCGCGTGATCTACAGCGTGAAGGATCTCTATCCCGGCCATGGCAAAATCAAGACATCCGATGAGGCCCGCCAGACGATCACGCGCAAGGTGACGGAGTTGAAAGATCACCCCGCGATCATCGCCTGGTACATCAACGACGAACTGCCCATCACGATGTGTGATGAACTATCAGCGCATCGCCGCTGGCTTGAAGAATTGGACCCGGGCCGGCCCACTTGGGCTGTGCTTTATCAGGTCGATCAGCTTCGTGACTACCTGCCGACATTTGACGTCGCAGGGGCCGATCCGTGTCCCATCGGCCGCCATCCGGTCGCCCTGGCGCGTGACTGGGCGCGGACGACGCGCGAGGCGACATTCGGATCGCGGGCCGTCTGGATGGTGCCGCAGATTTTCGACTGGGCCTCGTATAACAAAACCGATCAGTCCGGACACAAGCAACGGCCGCCAACGCTCGATGAAATGCGCTGCATGGCGTGGTCCTGCATCGCGGAGGGCGCGAACGGTTTGATCTTCTATTCCTGGTTCGATCTGTGGCGGATGGACAAGACACCGGCGGAAGGCGGGCGCACTGCCGTACGGGAACCCTTTGAAGATCGCTGGCGCGACGTGACGACGATGGCTGCGGAGATTCGCGATTTCATTCCCGTACTGCTGTCCGTCGAACCCGCACCCGCGCCGAAACTCGAAGCGCCGCCGCTGGTCTCGTGGCGCGTGCTGGCAAAGGATGGAATCGTGTGGCTGATTGCCGTGAACAATGACGAGCAAAACGAGGTGCCGGTGGCAGTTCATTTTGCCGAATCATTCCGCAAAGCAGCCGCTCGTTCGGGCGGCGCGCAAATTCCGGGCGGTGGAAATGCGTGGAAGCTGACGATTCCTCCCCGTGGCGTTCAGTTGGTTCGATTCGAGCGATGAACGATGCGGGACTTCCAATGATTGGAAAATGCGGCCACGCAAGCTTCCAATCATTGGAATTTGCGTGTTCAAAGTAAAATTCTGACGGAGAAAGCGAAAATGAATGTAACAGCCAAAATGTGTGCGCTTCCAATCGCCATCGCGATTTTGCAGTCCCTCGCGATGGGCCAGGCGCAAACGCCTGCGGAGTACCAGAAGCTCTGGCGCGATCCCGCGGTGAACGCGCGGATCGAAGGCAATATTGAGAAATATCGCAAGGGCGGGGCGATGCTTGAAATTGTGGATGCGGCCGGAAAACCTGTGGCAGGCGCACGCGTCGAGGTACAGCAGACTGGCCACGAGTTTCTTTTCGGATGCAACGCTTTCGTTCTCGGCCAGCTCTCGACGCCGGAGTTGAACGGGCGCTACGAGGAAATGTTCACGAACATTTTCAACTTCGCGACAGTTCCATTCTATTGGGAAGGCACGGAACCGACGAAAGGTGAACTGCGATATTCGGAACCGTCGCGCGGCATTTGGCGCCGCCCACCGCCGGACCGTTTCATCCCGTGGGCCGCGAAAAACAATATTACGCTCAAGGGACATCCGCTTCTGTGGCACGGTCACAACCCGGCGTGGCTGCCGAAAAATGCCGACGAGTTGTGTGAGCTTTATCGGAAACGATTCGGTGAGATCGCCGGACAATTCGGCAACAAGATTTCGATCTGGGACGGTGTCAACGAATCGCTGGTTTGCGGCACAAACTACCCGCTCTACTCGATGGACCGTGCGTACGTGGCATGGGCGTTCGGCGAGGAGTCGAAAGTGTTTCCCTCAACTTGCGCGCTGCTGATCAATGATGTCACCGAATTCAACTTTTCGCCGGCATCGGATCGGTATTTTGCACAGGTCAAGGCCTTGCTCGCCGGCGGTGCGAATATCAAAGGTATCGGATTTCAGTATCACTATTTCCGGCGGGGCAATCTTGACGCGTTCCTAAAATCTCCTCAGTGCGATCCGGCGAAGTTGCTCGATGTTTATGAAAAGTTCGGCGGATTCAACCTGCCGTTGTTCATCACCGAGATCACGATTCCGTCGGCGGGCGAGGGCAGCGACGAACTGCAGGCCGAGGTTGTGCGCGATCACTACCGGCTCTGGTTCAGCGCGCCGACGATGGCAGGCATCACGTGGTGGAATCTCGGCGACGGCACGGCGGTGAAGGGCGAGAACGAGGCGAAGGGCGGACTTGTTGATGGCGACTTGAAACCGAAACCGGCTTATCGCGCGCTGGAAAAACTTATCAACGAGGAATGGAAAACGAAGTCGCAACTTCAAACTGAAGGGCGAGGTAATGCTACATTCCGCGGCTTCTACGGCAAGTATCGCGTGACAGTTTTCCGAGCCGGAAAAACGCAGACATTCGAAATCAATCACTCGCGAAAGAAGACTGAATCCCACAAGCTGGTACTTGTGGAATGAATAAATTTATTGCGGCAAGTCTTTTGGCTGGTTCGCTGGCGTCGGCGCAAACAACCGATGTGCCGCGCGCCGAAGACGCGCCGGAAGGGCACGACATTTCCTGGCAGTTGGCCGCACCGGGCGGTGGTGGCTGGATTCAGTCACTGGCTTTCGATCCGCTGCAGAAGGACGTGTTGTATGCGGGTTGTGACGTCGGCGGATTTTTTATTTCCACAAATGCGGGGCGTTCGTTTGAGATTCGCAATAACGGGCTGCATGATTATTTCATCGAATCTATCGCCGTCCATCCGCGCGACAGCCGCATCATCATCCTCGGCACCGAAAGCGGCATCCATCGCACGACGGATGGCGGCAGGACCTGGCAATGGATTCGTAATGGTTTCCCGAAGACCGAACGCTACAGCTTCAGCGCGCCCATCGGCGCGGTCTGCTTCGATCCGCAAAATCCCCGGATTGTTTATGCGGGCATCGGCCGACCCCGCTGGAACAAAGGCGGCGCGGGCGCGATTTATCGCAGCGACGACACCGGCGTGAACTGGCGGCGAATTGATCACCGGCAGTTGCCCGCTGCTGCGATTGTCAGCGATATCGAAACGCAGCCGGGAAATTCGCGCACGATCCTCGTCGCGACGAGCGAGGGCGTTTTTCGCAGCGATGACGGCGGGACGAACTGGGCGCAATCAAGCGATGGTCTTCCTCATCTCTACACGGAAGAACTCTCGTTCGCGGCATCGGAGCCGAAGACGGTTTATGTGACGCTCCGCTGCACAGCGGTGGGCAAAGAGCCATGGAATGGCGGCGTCTTTCGCAGCGATGATGCTGGACAGACGTGGCGTGCTGCGAACGGTGTCGGTCTGCCGCGGCAGGTTGGCAAAAACGCGCGCATTCTATCTTCCAATCCTAAGGAGATCGTCGTGGACCCGCGCGATGTGAACACTGTTTTCGTCGGGAATCGCGATTGGGTTTCGGCCGGCATCTACAAAACAACCGACGGTGGCCAGCACTGGCAACTCGTCTCGCGGCATCGTGGGGCGAACGCGAACATGGATTACGGATGGCAAACGATGTGGGGTCCGAGCACTGAATGCCTCGCGATTTCTCTCGTGATGCCCGATCGCGTCGCATTCGGGACCAGTGGCATGCTCTTCGCGAGCGAGGATCGTGGAGCATCGTGGCAGCAGCGCTACGCAAATACTGCTCCGGAGGGTCGCATCGCGGGCAACGGACTCGCGGTGACTTGTGCTTGGCGCGTGCTGCCTGATCCGGGGCGACCGGAGCGTTTCTATTCGTGCTACATGGATCTCGGCTTGCTGATCAGCGATGACATGGGGCGGACTTTCCGCAGAAGTTACGAGGGGATGAAGACGGGTCAGAATTGTTTTGGTGTGGTCGTTGATCCGCAAGCTTCGAACACGCTGTGGGCGGCGACCGGGTGGTGGGAACATAACGCCGGTGATATTTGCCGTTCTGATGATGACGGCCGGACATGGCGCGTCGTGGGGCAATCATCATCCGGTTTGCCCGATGGACGAGTGCTGGAGATGGCGCTCGATCTGCGCAGCCCCGCCGGCAATCGTCGCCTCGTCGTGATCTCGAATGGCAACGGTGTATTCGAGTCGCGCGATGGCGGCGCAAGCTGGCAGTGCCGCAATGGCGATCTGCCTGCTGATGCCGTTAAAAGGCCGCACGGCCTCTTGCTCGATCCTTTCGATGGCGCGCACATCATCGTCGCGATTGATCGCGAAGTGCGCGAGACTCGCGATGGCGGAAAAACTTGGCGGCGGCTCAATGAAGCCGGGAGCCTGCCGACGATCGAGCAACTCGTCGCCGATCCGCACGACATCCGCACGCTCTACGTCGCGGGCCGCGAGTTCTACGATCGCGACGAGCAGCGACTATTTCCCGGCGGTCTTTTTCGCAGCGGTGACGGCGGCCGCACGTGGCGGCGGCTTCTATCGTTTCATTTCACCGCAGGCATCGCGGTCAATCCGGTCAATCGCGACGTACTTTACGCAACGACCAAGGACGATCCGCACCACGACGATGCGATCGGTTGCGGCGTGTTGAAGAGCGCGGATGGCGGGCAAACGTGGCGCCGCGAAAATACCGGCCTCACGCACATGAATGTTAAAGGTGTTGCGATCAGCACGCACGATCCTACCACGCTGATTATCGGCACGAGCGGCAACGGTGTTTACATCGGTCACGATCGCGCAATCAAATGAAGGCCGCCTGCAATTTTCCAATGATTGGAAATTTGGCCCACGAAAACTTCCAATGATTGGAGAAGTTGGAGCAACACATGGGATTCATGTCATGAAGATTGTTTTGACATTATTTTGGGCGGCGGCAGTCGCTTGCTGCGTGAACGCAACGGAACCGTTCATCGAGAAGCAGGACCTCTTCGTCGCGGGCGATGGCGGTTACAAGATTTATCACATTCCCGGCGTCGTCGTGACCGCGAAAGGCACCGTGCTCGCGTGGTGCGAGGCGCGCAAGAAGGGCGGTGATTGGGACGACATCCGCATTTTGCTCAGGCGTTCCACCGACGAGGGCAAGACGTGGAGCAGTCCGAAATGTATCGCGGATGTTCCGGGACCGATCGCGAAGAATCCCGTCGCGCTGCGGTTGAAGGGCGTGAGTACGAATGATGTGACCTACAACAATCCGGTGCTCATCGCGGATCGCGACGGAACGGTTCACATGCTTTTTTGCCTCGAATACATGCGGTGCTTTTATCAGCGGAGCGATGACGACGGCGTGACGTGGAGCGCGCCGGTTGAAATCACAAAGACGTTCGAGGAGTTTCGCGCCGCGTACGACTGGAAGGTTCTCGCGACCGGGCCGGATCACGGCATTCAGCTTCGCACGGGCCGGCTGATCGTGCCCGTGTGGCTTTCGACCGCAACGGGCGGCGGAGCGCACCGGCCATCGGTTGCCGCGACGATTTACAGCGATGACCACGGAAAGACGTGGAGCGCCGGCGACATTGCCGTGCCCTGCACCGACGACTGGATCAATCCGAGCGAAACCATCGCCATCGAACTCGCCGATGGTCGCGTGATGTTGAATGCTCGTAACGAATCGAAAACGCACCGCCGCCTCGTGACGTTCAGCGCGGACGGAGCGACCGGTTGGAGTATTCCCAAATTCGACGGCGATTTGCTCGAACCGATTTGCATGGCGGGCATCGTTCGTTACTCGTCGGGAAAAGATGGCGGTAAAAATAGAATTCTGTTCTGCAATCCGAACAATCTTTCTCGCGCCGACGGCAAAGAGAAACCGGGCCAGAATCGCGACCGGAAGAATCTTTCGGTGAAGATCAGCTACGACGAAGGCAAGACATGGCCCGTGAACAAAACGATCGAGCCCGGCCTCGGCACCTACAGCGACATCGCCGTGACGAAGAGCGGAACGATCCTGTGTTTCTATGGCAGCGCCGGGACGAATCCCGGCGCAAACTCATTCGCAGGCGGTGCGCTCACGCTCGCTCGCTTCAACCTCGAATGGCTAACCGACGGAAAGGATTCACATCCATGAAACAACTTTTCTTAATTCTCTTTATCATCGCTTTCGCATCGGCATCGCTCCGGGCCGAGACGTTTGGCGTTGTCGTGTATGGCGGAACGCCGGGCGGAATTGCGGCAGCAATCGCGGCCAAACGCGAGGGCGCGAGCGTCGCGTTAATTGAGCCGTCGAAGCACATCGGAGGAATGACGGCGGGCGGGCTTTCGCGGACGGATTACGGCAAGCCGGTCGTCATCGGTGGCATCGCGAAAGAATTCTTTGCGCGTGCGGATGCGCACTACAACGATCCGAAGAAGACGAAATCGCCGAACTTCTGGTTCAGCGAGCCACACATCGCCGAGCAGACGTTTCACGCGATGTTGAAGGAGGCGGACATCGCGCCGCTCATCGGAGTGACGATCAAATCCATCGCGCGCAACGGCGGGAACATCACGTCGCTGACAACGGACGACGGAAAGAAATTCGTGGGCCGCGTCTTCATTGATGCGTCGTACGAAGGCGATTTGATGGCTCTCGCGGGCGTGAAATACTTCGTGGGCCGTGAAGGGCGCGCGGACTTTGGCGAATCGCTGGCGGGCTTCTTGCCGGAGCCGTTTCGCTTGCAGACGGTCGAATACATGGCGACACCGGGAACGGCTTACACGCACGGAACCATTGCGAAAATCAACGCGCGCGATGCGAATGGGAAATTGATGTGGGGCATCAACGACAAGCCGTGGCCGGAGCCGGGCACGGGCGACCGTCTCGTGCAGACGTACAACTTCCGTGTGATCGCGACGCAGCGCGAAGACAACCGTGTGCCGTTTCCGAAGCCAAGAAATTACTATCCTGAGCGGTACGAACTGCTGCTGCAAATGGTATTGAAGTTTCCTGGCATCCGTTTCGAGAAGATCGTTTTTGCGGGAGAAGTTCCGAACGGGAAGTTTGACTTGAACGCGTCCGGCCTGCTCTTCAGTACCGATTATTGGAGCGGCAACACGGACTATCCCGAAGGCGACGCCGCGACGCGCGCGCGTATCTGGCAGGATCATGTTGATTATGTGCAGGGAATTTTCTGGTTCCTCGGCAACGATGAGCGCGTGCCGAAAGATCTGCGAGATCAGGTCGCAAAGTGGGGACTCGCGAAGGATGAATTCACCGACAACGTGAACTGGCCATACGCGCTTTATGTCCGCGAAGCGCGCCGCATGATCGGCGAGTTTGTGATGCGCCAGCAGGACTGCCAGAAGGAAATAACGAAACCCGATTCGATCGCGATGGGCTCGTTTATCCTCGATTCGCACGCGCTGCAACGGCTCGTCACGCCGGAGGGTTTTGTGATTGATGAGGGCAACTTCGACATTGCGACGAAGCCCTATCAAATTCCATATCGCAGCATCGTGCCCGTGAAAGCGCAGTGCGAAAATCTGCTCGTGCCGGTTTGCATGTCCGCGACGCATGTCGCGTACGGCTCGATCCGCATGGAGCCGCAATACATGGCGATGGGCCACGCGGCGGGCGTTGCGGCGATGATGGCGATTCGTGCAAAGTGCGCCGTGCAGGACATCGCAGTCGCAGAGCTGCAGAAGAAACTCGTCGAGCAGAAGCAGGTCATCGCCCTCGACAACGTCGTCCCGATCACGCGCAGCAAACTCGCGGGCATCGTGCTCGACGACGACGACGCGAAACTCACGGGCAACTGGAAGGTCAGCACGTACAGCGGCAATGGACTCGGCGGCAGCTACCGGCACGACGACAACACCGAGAAAGGCGCGAAGTCGACGCGCTTCGAAGCGAAGATCCCCGCGGACGGAAACTACGAAGTCCGCTTCGGCTACACATCTCTCGACAACCGCGCCACGAACGTCCCCGTGCTGGTCCACTCAGCCGACGACACAAAGACCGTCTTCGTGAATGAGCGAAAGAAACCCGGCCTCGATGAACTCTTCGTATCGCTCGGCACATTCAACTTCAAAGCCGCGCAGCCGGCCATCGTCGAAATCAGCAACGCCGGAACTGACGGATACGTCGTGATTGACGCGCTGCAACTGCTGCCTGTCGCAAAGTGAAAGATATTCCAGTCATTGGGAAAACGGGATGGTGAGATTTCCAATGATTGGAGAATTCGGTTGGGAGAGAATTAACATGAGAAAATTTCTGAGCGGCGTTTTTGTGTGTTGCACTTTCGGTGTCACGGGAGCGGCGTTGGCGCTGGATGCGGTGACGATTCCGGTGGATTCGGCGGCGTTTGTTTTTTCGCCGGGAAACTGGGTTGGCGATGCGGGGCGAGGCGGAAGAGTTTTCCGGCAGACATGGAATCCCGGCGCATATTTTCGGGTGACGTGGGAATCGGGCGCGACAAACGAGCCAACGCTGGTGCTCGACACTTCGACCTACGACGGAAGTTTCCCGCCGCCAGTTCTGGCTTGCGATCTGGACGGCATCTGGTCGAGCGATCTTCCGTGTGCGAAAGAAATTTCTGTTTCGGGAATCAATCCGAAAATCAAAAGGCATGTGCTGACCGGCTATCTGAAGAAATCGCAGCAGGTGAAGCGATGGGGAATGGAGAATGCGAGCGGCATAAACGTCGTTCGCGTTATGGGCCTTCGCGTCGCCGGTGGCAGCACGCCCGGTGCGAATGCGGCGAAACCGAAGTGGCTGATGATCGTGGGTGACAGCATCACGGAAGGTTGCGGGGCGTATGAACTTGAAGGCTATTCGCATCTCGTCGGTCAGGCGTTTCGCTCGCTTGGCTATGATTATTGTCTCAGCGCGTGCGGATGGAGCGGCTGGATTTTCCGTGGCGATAATCCACCGGGCGATGTGCCGGGTTTTTACGTCATCACAAATTCGGTGAACGGCGCGGGTGGCAAGTGCGTTGATTCGATGAGCCGCTGGAACAAAATTGATTCGCTCCACCCGTTGCTCGACGCGAAAGGACACATCAGCGCGTATGGTGAAGCGGGCCAGGAGCCGGCGGTGATCCTGATCAATTATGGAACGAACGACGCGATTCATCCGACGGACGCGAGCGATGTGAAGGCCAGCATGGCACAGGGAATCGAAGCTCTGCGCAAGGCTGCGCCGAACGCGCACATCTTCATCCTCATTCCATTTGGCCAGTACAAAACGCAGGAACTCCATGCAGCCGTTGCGGCGTTTCAGTCGGCACATCCGAACGATCAAAAGATTTCCATCATTGATCTCGGCCCCGACGCGGCGCGCGCGCTGACACCGAAAAACGGCTACTGGGGTGGTCTGCATCCGAACCCACGGGCACACGCGACGTTTGCCGCGCAAATCATCGCGCAAATGGTGACGGGTCTGAGAAGTTCACAACCGTAGAATTGAGGATTTCCAATGATTGGAGATTTGCCTCAGCACAAGTTCCAATGATTGGAAGAAGTTCCCCCACGGGCAAGGGGTGTTCTCTGAAGAGCCGAATATTATCAAAGTGACGGGCATCGGCGCGAACTCGGTGATCGGTTCTCGTCCTTGCGGCGAAATGTCAAACCTGCTGTGATGACTGACGCTGGGTTCTGCCGACGAGTGCTCATAGCGGCGTGCCGTGAACTTTTTGGAAGGATGAAAATGCGCCGACAGCGTGAAGCTTGATGGTGCGTTTCCAGATTTTATTTCCGCAGAATGCGAAGAGCGTGTTGCGGTCGGCGCCGCCAAGACAAACGCCGAGAACGCGACTGCGGTCGGGCCTCGGAAGGATCACTTGCGTTGGGCCGTCGTCGGCGCAGATCTGAATTCCTGATCGTGTGGCGAAGAAGATCTGCCCCTCCTGCGCGTAGCAAACGGATTCGGCGCCCGCGTCGTCGTCCCAATCGGAAACGTTCAGATGAAAGAAACGCTCCTCGTTTGTGAGCGAGCCGTCGTCGTTGATTTGAAAACTATGGCCCCATTTCGAATCGCCATCGGCGACGACAAGCAGCCACTGGTCGGGGCGGCAGGCAAGGCCGGTCGGGCGTTTGATGCCGGTGGTAACTATAGTTGCCTTGACATCTTTCACGTGCCAGACGTTTGAACCGGTCACGTAGAGCGATCCATCGGGGCGCGCGAGGACGTGGCGGCCGGGAACATTTTCGGCGACGACGCGGCGGGTTCCGGATTCATCGTAGCACAAAATTCTTCCGGTGGCTTCGGAGACGGTGAAGATTTCGCCCTTCGGGCCGATGGTGGCGGCGTTCGCCTTTTCGGCGTCGTTCACGAACGCGGAAACTTTTCCGTCGAGGCCGAGTTTGAAAATTCTATTCGCGCCGGCATCCGCAAAAAATATTTCACCTTTCGCGTTGCAGGCCGGGCCGCGCGCATCGGTGAAACCTTCGGCGGCGAGCGTCCAATTTTCGTTGGTCGCGAGCACGTCGCGCACGCGCGGCGCGCCAGCGCCGGCCTTCACCGGTTCGGGCCAGCCTTTCCAGATGAACCGCATTGCCTCGGGGAAATTTTCCATCCATCCGGCGACGTGCGGGCCGTCAATCGCACGGAAAAAATAATCGTAGCCGGAGAATCCGAGCGCCTTGTCCATTTCCTGGTCGAGCAGATACCAGTCGCCAGCGCAGTTGATCATGTCGTGCGTGCCGGTCGTGAGATAAGTGCGGATCGGTTTCGGCTCGGTTTTGCGGATGAGCGTCGGGAATTCGTGGCCGCCGCGAAACGCAACGAAGCTGCCGCTGCCGGCGAATACGCGCGTGAAGGCGTCGGGCCGCTGCCACGCGGCATTGAATGCAGCGATGCCGCCGCTGCTGCCGCCGGCGATGCAGCGGTCGTTTCCGTTCGTGGACAGGTTGATATTGAATTCTTTCGCGATGAACGGAAGCAACTCTTCGACGAGAAAGCGGACGTAGTTATCGTTGACCGCGTCGTATTCGAAATCGCGATTGCGCCGGCCGAACACGCCGGGCTTCGGCGCTGGCACTTCGCCGGGGCGCACGAAAACGCCAACGGTCACGGGCATGTCGCCGACGGAAATCAGCGACTCAAGAAATTTCTTTTCGCCTTTGTTATAGCCGTCCTGTCGCACGTAAACGCACGCGGGCTTCGCCGGGTTGTACTGCGCCGGAATGAAGACGGAGCCGTTGCGTTTCGTGCCGGGGAAAATCTTGCTATCGCTGAACGTGAATTCCTTCACGGTTCCCGTCGGCGCGAGCGGATCGAGCCGCGACCCCGCTGCAATCTCCTGCGGAACTGTCGCGCCGGCGAGCGCCTTCAGCACCCACTGCAAATGTTCATCGTTCGGATGATATTCCCATAAATCCTGTTTTGACCCCGGCTCTTCGTGCCCGCCGAGATCGTCGAGACCCTTCGTCGGTGCGTGAACGGAGAGCAAACTCATCGCGCCATTCGCGTGGTTTGTGATCGTCCATCGTTGCCACGGCTTGCCCGCGTCCGTTTCGAGGATCATCGGCGTCCCGCTGTTGGTTCCGCCTGCCTTCGCCGAGAGCACGAGATTCGGATTCGCCTTCGAACACAGCGCATAGGTTTTCTCCTCCTTGCGCGTCACGATCCAGATTTGATTATCCGCGCCGGTCGGCTTGCCGATGGAAACGATATTGCCATCCGCGTTTCCCGGCGGCACCGATTCGAGCACGGTCTCTGGTGCGCTGACCGGAATGAGTGTGAACGGCCCGTTCCAATCTTGCGCCAGCGCGCCCGCCGTCGTGATTGTGAAAGCCATGCAAATCAAATTACAAAATGTTGAATAGTGTTTTCGTCTCATGTTTTTTCTTTTCCCCGATTCGGATGATTTGTGTCGGATCTGATTTTCCAATGATTGGAAAAACTGGCATTCGAAATTTCCAATGATTGGAATTTCCGTTATCGAACCGTTCACGCGGTTGCGCGGGTCATCTGGCGGCTGAGTTTTTCCTGCGGCAGAAACGCGCCGGCTTTGCGGAGCGTTTCGATCAGTGCCGACGTGTCGAGATCGCACGCGGGCTGTCCGGTCGCGATGGATTGAACCGCGGCGGTGCCGACGGCCTGGCCCATCATCGAGGCGGCGGGCTGGACGCGGATCGAACCGTGAACGCGCACGTCGCTGGAATTGCAGCGACCGGCAACCCACAGATTCTGCCAGCCTTTCGGCACGAGAATGCCGTAGGGAATTCCGTAGCACTCACCGGGTTTCAGGCGGCCGGTCTTGTTGTATTCCTCGAAGTAGCGTTTGTATTCGGCCTCCGAGTCGTCATAGACGTGAATGTCCACGGCCTTGTTGAAGACGGCGATCTGATCGGGAAACTGGCGGCGCGCGATGTAGTCGTCAAAATTCAGTTCGTATTCGCCGACGATCCGCCGCGATTCGCGCACGCCGACGAGACTGCCCGTGGCGGCCAGTTCGATGTTTTCGCAGCCGGGAACATATTTTTTGTAGAACGCGATAAATTCCTGCACCAGCCGCCGGCCCTTCATCACGCCGTCGCTGAGGCTGCGGCAGTTCAGCGCGTTCATTTTGAAGATGTGGCCGGTGTTCAGCATCGCCACCGAATGGCCGGTGCGGAACATTCCCGGCACGTGCTTGTCGTGGCTCGAAAAATGTCCGTCGGCAACCGCCTGCTCGACGAGTTTCTGCTGGTTGTCCGGACCGGTGCTGGACGGATTTTTCGACGCGCGCGACCAGTCAATACTGGCGGCGATGGAGCACAGCGTCGGCGGCATGATGTTCGGCGTATCGCGCCCTGCTTCGCGGCACGGTGCGCCGCAAAGATTCGTCAGCACCGCATCGCCGGTGGCATCAACAAATTTCTTCGCGCGGACGAATCGCAAGCCTTCGATGTTGTGCAGCACGACGCCGCGCACAGATTTCGCGGACGCATCAACATCCGCTTCGACCACGCGTGTGAAATAGCGAACCTCGACGCCCGCGGCTGTCGCCAGTTCGTCGAGTATCAGCTTGTAGCCTTCGGGATTGAACGGCGTCCAACAGTGGTATCTCTTGCTGTAAAAATCTTCCGTCACTTGCGGTCCAAGGAAACCGCGCTTCTGCATTGTTGTGACGATCTCGCGCATCAGCCCGCCCACGAGCATCCGCTCGCCGTTGGCCATCGGATCGAACGCTGTGACCAAGCCGGACGTGCCCATGCCGCCGAGACAGCCCATCGCTTCGACAAGCAAAACTTTCGCGCCCAGTCGCGCCGCGCAAACCGCCGCCGCCGTACCCGCCGGCCCGCCTCCGGCCACGACGAGATCGTAGCCATCCTCCGCCGGAATCTCCCGCGTGAGCTTGAACGTTTCCGTGCCGGAAGATTTGTCTACAGCGTAGGACTCCGCCCCGCCGATGATCCCCGCCGCGCCCAGCGTCGAAGACTTGAAGAATGACCGTCTATTTATTTTTTGCATGATTGCTTTCCTGCTGATCAGATTTTCCAGTCATTGGAGCTCTCTCCCACGGCAACTTCCAATCATTGGAAATTTGTTCATCCGATTTTCCCAATGTTTGGAAAACACGCAGATTCAGATCGGACCCGCGCGGCGGCATCGGTCTTCTTCTCGATCCTAGTCCGACAATCGCTTCCTCGAACCGGCCGGGCCGCCGTCTTTCGCGAGCGTCGCCGCGGGGCCGGCGGGCGCGAGGCGGAAGTCCAGCGCGCGGGCGTCGCGGAATTGCGGGTCGGCGACGATGGAATGCGCGTCGAGGCCGCTTTGCATGCGGTAGTCTTCGAACTGGTCGGCGGTGAAGTGTGATTTCAAGAACCATATCAACTCGCCCTTTGGTTGGAACCAGCAGTTGCGATCCATCACGAGGCCGGCGGTCCAGTCGTTCAGCATCCGCAGGCAACTGTCCGTCGCATCGCAGAAGATATTGTCGCGGACGATCACGCCCTGCGTGGCGGCGGTGTTGTGATAGAACATCAGGTGGCGCCCGTTGGGATCGGGGCGCTGCGTGTGGCCCCAGCCGCGGCCGGCGGCGAAGCAGGTGTTGTGCTCGAAAAGGATGTCGCGCGTCTTCGACTTCTGCTCGCGCGTCTTGTCATTCTCCGGATGCTTTCCGTTCCAATACTCAAACGAATATTCGGAATTCCAGATGACGTTGTCGCGATAGACGATGTCGCGCTGCTCGTTGTTGTCGTCGCCCTGATTGGTGAGCGCGGCGTCGTAGATTTCCCAGATGCGGCAGCTTTCGACGAGGTTGTCATGCGCGCCGGACCAGAACTCGATGCCGTTGCCATAGCGCACCGGCTTGCCGCCGGGCGGTGTGTGCTGGTGGCCTCCACCGATGAATGAAATGTCCAGGTTGCGCGCCGTGATGTGATGCGTGCCACTGCCGCCGATACCGTGCGCCGCGCCATAGCGCAGATCGAGATCCTCGTAGATCACGTGATGCCGGCCGCTCTCCTCGATGATGTGCCGCGTCAGCGCGAACTCGATGCTCTTGTGCGCGGCCGCAGGATTTCCCTCCGAGAACAATTTCACCTGCCCCGCCGCCGCCGAGTACCAGTAGTCGCCCGGTTGTTTCAGGTCGGCCGCGCTCCACTTCTTCACGCCGCACTTCGGCCCGCCATCGAAAATGATGTTGCCCACATCGCGCGAGAACGGTTCGTGACCTGTGAACGTCTGGCGTTTCCACGATGCCGGCTCGAACGCGAAGACCGATCCCGCCGGCAGCCCTCCGCCGAGAAACAATGTGATCCGTCCGTCGTCCGCGGTTTGCGTGGCCTTGAAGCGGACTTTGAACGAAGCCCAATTCGTGCCGACGCTGAGAACCGGCATCGCGGCGCTGCTGTACGGAGTCCATGGCTTTGTCTCCTTCGACAGCACGACGTGCGGGATATCAAACGGGATGGAACTCTTCGCGCGAAATTCAAAAATGAAATTCTCGCCTTCGGTGACGGCGAAACCCGCCAGATAAAGTTGAATATGGTTTCCCGCCGTGCCGCCGGCATCGCAACGAATCTGGAGCGCGTCGCCCGCGATGGACTTCGAGACCTTCGCCCCGCCCTCCGAATGCAACGCCCACCGCTGCGCCTTCAAATCCGCCGGTGCCTCCTGCTCGATGGATTCCGAGAACGTCGTCCAGATGTTGCCGCCTTCACTCCGCCAGTCCTCCGGCCGGTTCATCGAAACCGAGCCGAGGAAGACCGGCTTGGGCCCCTCGCCATAGGCGCCGTATTTGATTATCGCGCCATCGTCGCCGCTCTGCGGAATCAAGTGCCCCCGCCAGGAGCAGCCGCGCTTGAACAGCACGCAATCGCCCGGCTTCAGCTCCGTCTTGTTTACGCGTTCCAGCGACCGCCACGCCGAACCGGCGGCCAGCCCGTCCTGCTTGTCCGCGCCCGTCGCGGCATCCACGAAGAACGTGCGCCCGCTCTCCACGGCGCGGCTTGACAGGGTCGTCGCGACGGAAACAAGCGCTGACAACCCGACAGAGCAGATGCTTTTGCAGATAGATTTCATCGTGTGATTCAATTTCTGGAGACGTTCAGACTTCCGATTGATTTCGCAGGCGACGCTAGGGCGGCGGCAGATTCGAGTCAATTTCAGGTTCGAGCAGGACAGAGCAATTCATCAGTGGACCGGTGCGAACCCAAGTTTCCAGTCACTGGAAGACAGCGCGGCCGAAAGCTTCCAATCATTGGAACACCCGCAAGACCGGAATTGCCCGCGCCGCGTTTGCTGCTATTCTCCGCGCCCATGGCAAACAAACCCTCATCGCTTCTCGACACCCGCGTCATCTATTGCGGCGACAACCTCGAACAGCTCAAGAAACTCCCCGACGCCTGCATCGACCTCATCTATATCGACCCGCCCTTCAACTCCAACCGCAACTACGAAGTCTTCTGGGGCGAGACCAAGGAAAAGCGCGCCTTCGAAGACCGCCACGCCAACACCGCCGCCTACATCGACTACATGCGCCCCCGCTTGCAGCGTGTGCGCGATTCATCTAAACACTCCTCATGAAAAAACGCAGCATGGTTGCGAAAGAAGATTCGCCGACCTACACGACTGACACTGCGGGCGTCGCGATTCTTGAACAGGTACCGCCCAAACAAACCGCTGGCGCACACCAGCCAGATTTGCTGCAAATTCCCTTGCGCGGAAGTCTGTATGATGTTGCGTCAAATGGCGGACTCCAGTTGCAATACGAGACGCGACACGGCCGACTTTTCTGCGGCGATGCGACGGAATGGCTTGCCACGCTCGAACGCGGAAGCGTTGACCTGATTGTGGCCGACCCGCCGTACAACATCAAAAAGGCGGAGTGGGATTCCTTCGAGTCCCACGCGGAATATGTGGAATGGTCGCGGCAGTGGATTGAGTTTGCGAGCCGCGCATTGAAACCGAACGGCACGCTATACGTTTTTGGATTCTCTGAAATCCTGGCTGATATAAAAGTTGCGGCTGTCCGCTATTTCTCCGGCTGCCGCTGGCTTGTCTGGCATTACAAGAACAAGGCGAATCTAGGAAAGGACTGGGGCCGTTCGCACGAAAGCATCCTGCACTTTCGCAAAAAGCGGGAGTTCACGATGAACTATGATGCCGTGCGAATTTCCTATGGCGCGCACACTTTGAAATATCCGTCGCACCCGCAGGCGGAGACAAGCCAGTACGGGAATGGAAAGAAGCGCGCGGAAGAATGGACGCCCCATCCAAACGGTGCGAAGCCAAAGGATGTTTTTGACATACCGACCACTTGCAACGGCATGGGCGAGAAAACGCCGCACCCGACGCAGAAGCCCGAAGAGCTTATCCGAAGACTCGTGCTTTCCTCGTCGAATCCCGGCGACGTGGTTGCTGACCCCTTTTCAGGTTCGGGAACAACCATCGTCGTAGCCGAGCAGTTGGGCCGCCGATGGCTGGGTTGTGACGCAGAGGCAAGCTACAATCTTTGGGCCGTGGAACGCCTCAACAGCATGGTTCGACGAACACCGGAACAGTGGATCGAGATGGACAAACAAATTGCGGCAAGGAGAGAAAGCATCCGATGAATACGGCATCTATCACAGGACTCAGAACGCACGCCGCAGATAAGACAAAGTTTTCGACTCTTGAGGACTACCTCGATTTCGCAAAGAAATATCTGGAGTACATATCGGATGCTTCGCGAATTCAGGCCGTGATCGTGTCGCAGAATGAGAACCACTACCAATTTCTCCAGTACAAAGACGCGGGATTTCACAATGTCACGCGCCCGCTGAATTCACGCCTTTTTTATACGTTCGCCGAATTCGAGCGCGCGGGAAGAGTATTCTTGCAACTCATGAGAAATGCGCGGGAACACAACCCGTCGGAGCAAGATCGCGATTTGGTCAACCGCACCATCTACACGGCGCAGCAGGCAATCGGCGCCACGCTTGATGCACTGCCCGCCGGGCAATCAAACACCGCACGAAAGATCAATGGAGATCTTTTTGAACGCTTCATCCGGCTCATCATCGTGCGTCTCGGAGTCGCTTGCACGGCGGGAACCATCAGCATTCCAATAGACGTGGACGGCAAGACATCATTTCCCATGAGCTACCAGCATGACCTGATCATCAAGTCCGGCGAGTTCGTGAAAGCCATCGGCTCCGTGAAAACCAGCAGCAAAGACAGGATAGACAAGATATTCATCGACAAGTTTCTTTTCAACAAACTCACGGGAAAAGACATCCCGCACGTCGCCATCTTCCTGAATGACGTGCAGCGAAAGGGCGTCCTGCCCAGATTCGGGATTAGTGCGACTTTTCTGCCGGGCCATTTCAAAGGCTATACCGCCAAACTCAATCCGCTCGACGGCGTTTACTATTGCGACATCCGGCCCAACATGATTACGGAAGAAATTCTCTGCGACCACATCCAGACCTTCGATCACTTTGTCTTTGACGACCTGTGGGAACTTCTGAACCGCGATGCCATCGTTGCGACTATCAAACAACAAACGCCATGAGCTTTGAATTGTCGCCAAAGTTCCCGGTTGTCTACAAAAGCGAAAAAGGGATTCTTCATTTCCTTCGACTACTCCGGCGATGCGATGACCGAAGCCAGCCAGTTCTTCAAGAAGACCGGCAAGATGATCATCCCCCTGACCGTTCAGGAAATCCTCGACGATCACATCGCCCACAAACTGTCATGAGTTATGGAGTGATGGCGCCCCCGCCATCACACGACGGCGAGGGCGCCGTCGCTCCATAAAAGCATCGGCGAACACATCGCGCATAAGCTGGCTTGAGGCCCGGAGGGCCGATGGATGGTAGCCGGTGGTGCGAACCACCGGAAACGGCACGCGAAAACAAAATCATTCTTCTTCTATAATATCCCGCCTCGGATGGGGCGGCGG
>CAIVKH010000171.1 GCA_903906425.1 uncultured bacterium | reverse complement strand
CAGCGGGCACGCCCGAGGATGTCGCCCGTTGCGCGGCATCGCACACGGGACGGTTTTTGAGGAAGGTTTTGTGAGAGGACAGGCAACAGAATGCGGAATGCGGAGTTTGGAATGCGGAGTTGACGATTCCGCATTCCACAACTGACGGACCAGGATGCCGTAGCGTTCGGCGACTCCGGCCGTCACGGCGGTGGTTTCGACTCCGGGCAGGGCCAGAAATTCGGCGAGTTGGCGACGATTGGCCTCCCGCCGCAAGCCCAGTTCGAACCCGGCTTGCAATTCGCCGAGAACCGTAGCGGGGACCAGGATCTCGTCGGCTGACTCCAGCAGTTGCGTCAGCGGAGCATGCCCGCTCATCAGCCGGCAATAGGCGTTCGTATCCAGACACAGTCTCATGTTGACCACACCTCCGCGTCGATCTGCTCAAACAACCTGGTGTTGCGCTTGAATGCCTGGCACTCTTCACGCGTCCATTGCCCGGCGAGACGGGACAGGTCGCGCTTTTTGGCGTCCATGTCCCGGATGCCCAGCGCCTGTTCGAGCAGTTCAATGGCGGCCCGGTTGAGACTGCGGCCATCTTTCTTTGCCCGGATTCGAAGGCCGTTGCCCACCGCATTCGGAATGTGTCGTAATGTCATTTGTGCGATCATGGCTCGCTCCTGCATGCATGAGTGATGTCATAACGATAGCGGAAATGCAGGCATACTGTCAATGACATCTCACGCCACCACGCCACCCGCGGCGGCCAGCGCCAAAATCAATTCCCTGTTGGCGGATCGCGTTTCTGACAGGATTAACAAGATTTTCAGGATTTGGGGATGCAGGCTTGCGATTGCGCGCAAAGTGTGTTACACATTTTGCGTGCAAGCAGCAGAAGGGGGATTGTATGGCAACGAATGTGACGTTGCGAATGGATGAGCATCTGTTGCAGAAACTGCGGCATCACGCGGTGGACGACAACCTGTCCCTGTCGGCCTGGATTACAGCCGTGTTGCGGCGCATGGTCGAGTCCAACGCCGCCACGCTTGTGGCGCGCGACCGGGCCTTGCGCCGCCTGGAGCATGGCTACTCACTCGGCGGTCGCCCCTTGACGCGGGAGCAGACACATGCCCGCTGACGTGTTTGTGGACACCAACATTCTGGTGTACGCCCACGACCGCGATGCCGGTCGCAAACATGCTCGCGCCCGCGATTTGCTGGAAAAGGCCTGGTTGTCGGATAAGTTCCCGGCGATCAGCGTTCAGGTGCTGCAGGAACTCTTCGTCAATCTCCGCAAACACGGCGTCAGTCTGGCGGAGGCCCGTGAGATCGTGAGCGACTATTCCAGTTGGCGCGTCGCCGGAAACACAGTCGATTTGTGCCTGCAGGCCATTGAGGAATCGGAGCGCTGGCAGGTGTCGTTCTGGGACGGTCTGATTCTGGCTGCCGCCCGCAGCCTGCGGGCGACAATCGTGTGGTCGGAAGACTTGAACACCGGACAGGACTTTGGCGGCATTCGAGTGGTCAATCCGCTGACGGAATAGCGCCAAAAGCAATACCCTGTTAGCGGATCGCGTTTCCGACAGGATTCGCAAGATTTTCAGGCGCGATTTTCCAAATCGAAATCGAGACCCGATCGCGATTTCGATTTCGATTTCGATAATTGCCGCTGTAACTCCCGCCCGTTCTACGATACGATTTTATCAATCAATGGCTCTTTCCTGCGACGAGAGAGCGGCACGTAACACGTATGAGTACAACGGCAGAAAGACGGCTCGGACCACCAGACTGCGGGTTTCGAAACCCGGAATCCGGAATTCGTCTGGTCTTTGTCCTCGGCGTCGCACTCTTGCTGGCGTTTTCCGCCTGCGCCGCGGACGAGGATCTCGTCGCCGCCCGCAACGCCGTTCACGACAAGCTCTACCCCGTGGCCGAGACGCACGCCGAAGCCTATCTCAAGGGCGTGTCGGATCGTCCGGTCGGCGGTGTCGAGGCCCTGCAACTGCTGTTGCAGGCGCTGGCCGAGCAGCACCGGTACGGCGAGGTGCTGGCGCGCCTGGACGCGTGGTCCGCCATGGCCAATGCGGCGCCGGACGCCGGCACATTCGCATTCTGGCGCGCGCTGGGATTGCTCGGGACCGGCAAGCCCAGGGAATGCATTACGGTTGCGGAAGCGGCCATCGCGCGGACGACTTCGTCGGAGAACGCCGATGCGCTGCAGCGCCT
>CAIVKH010000170.1 GCA_903906425.1 uncultured bacterium | reverse complement strand
GTCCCAGGGGCGCGCACCCACGCCTCCAGGGTTTGCTGCTCCTCGGCCGTCATGGACAATGCACAAGCTGGATTCCACATGTTCGGCAGCATGACAGGAATCCAGAGATTGTAAAGATATGACTGTTACACTACACTAGCACAAGGGTGGTGCTGGATAGCGACAATACCACAACGCTGTGGTTTGGGACGAACACCAGTGTCAGTTATGGGAACCTTTCGGCCGGTAATCACACCGTGCGGGTGGACGTCGGCGCGCCGGGTTACATGGCGGCAGACGATCCGCTTGTTTCCAATCAGTCAAGCAATCCCAACAATGCTTGTTTCGGTAATCCAAGGAATATGACGGTGTCGGACAGTATCCCGCAGGTCGTGACGTTCCAGTTTATGCCGGTAATCACCGCACAAGGCGTGGTTCGCGACCAGTTCACCGGAGAATATATCGGCGGGGCAAAGATCGCTTTCATCGCCACCAGTGGCATCATCAATGGACTGGTATATGATGGCTATCCAAACTCGGCGGCCTACAAGAATTTCTGGTACACACAAAACGACGGGACGTTTCCGGGCGACGTAATTCTGCCGACGGCAAACTGGAACCTGCAGCTGAGCAAGAATGGCTATGTGACCAACCTCACGGTATCGGCCATCACCGGCCCAGTCGCCGGTCAGACATGCCCGCAGGGCATCAGATGGTTGGTACCGGTGGACTCCAACGGCAATGGGGTAGCGGACAGTTGGGAACAGCAATACTTCAGCACCAACGCATTTGTGGCCACAGCGGACACTGACCACGATGGGCAGAACAACCTCAACGAATACCGCAGCGGAACGAACCCGACGAATGCGAACAGTTTCTTCCGTACAGATGAGACATCCGCGACGAATAACCTGACGCTGGTGTGGCTGGTGGCACCGGGCAGAAGTTACCGAGTTGAGGCGACAACGATCATCTCCACGGGCGGATGGTCAGCCGTCGCCGGTCCGTGGGCGGCGACCAATGGCCAGACGACGATGCGATGGAACCCGTCCTTGGCAACCAACATGCAATCCTTCCGTGTCCGAATGAGCACTCCGTGAGCCATGTGGGTTGATACGATGAGAAGCTTACCGATAACGAAGATATTTCTGGCGTTCCTGCTGATAGCGTGCGCCTCGGTGGGTTTTGCCGGGAATGTTCCGTTGGACGAGAACATGGTCGCGTTGTTCGCGGACACGCATTTGACTCAGGACAAGAACAACCCTCATCAGCGCGCAGGGCTCGATCATTGCGTGCGGGACATGTTGGCCTGCAATCCGCGGCCGGCGAACGTGCTCATGTATGGTGATCTCTCGTTCAACCACGGCGAAACCAACGACTACGTTTTGCTAAAGGAATTGGTCAAGCCGCTGGAGGACGCGGGCATTTGCTGGCGCTCCTGTTTCGGCAATCACGACCGGCGCGGACCGTTTATGAGCGTGTTTCCTGAGCGCAAAGAGGCTACGCCCCTTGTTCCCGACCGACTGGTCACAGTCGTTAAAACGCCGCACGCCGATTTCATCCTGCTGGATTCCTGCCTCGAAGGCCCCGTCAACGGCGGCATCGATGATGCGCAGCGAGCGTGGTTGCAAGAAACCTTGAGCCATTACACGAAGCCAGTCTTCGTCGGTGCGCATCACCCGATCAAAGAGACGGATGTGGCTCCGCTGATGGACTCCAACATTTTCTGTGCGGCCTACATCTACGGGCACAACCACGCGTGGAAACAGCAACGGGAAGAAGGCGTGGAAACGCTCTGTCTGCCGTCCACCGGCCACTGGGGCGACATCGGGTATGTGCTGGTGAAACTGGACGCCAATGGCGCGACGTTCACATTGCACCAGCACGACTACTACACGCTGCGTCCGGCTGCGAAGCCTGAGGATGCCAAGCCCGAGTGGCGGCAGCGCGTACAGAAGAATGACGGCAGCCAGTGGCGCGTACTATTCAAGACCGCGCCCATGTCGAATCATAAATCCGGAAATTCGCCCCCCGCCATATAGCTGAACCATCGTTCACATACGTCTTGACCGCTCACAGCGTTGGCGCTATTTCGGCGAGCATGACGGACGCCACACGACCGCTGACGATCGATTCCTTTCCGCGGGCAATCGCGCACGTGGACGGTGACGCCTTCTTCACGTCCATCGAACAGTCGTTGAATCCGGCGTACAGGGGCCGGCCGATGGTCACCGGCCGGGAGCGGAATATCATTGCCTGCGCCAGCTACGAGGCGAAGGCCCTGGGCATCAAGCGGGGCGTAGCGCTGCACGAGGCGATCAAGATCTGTCCTGATCTGATCGTGCTGCCCGACGATTACGAGACGTACAGTCTGGTCTCGAAAAGGATGTTCAACATCATGCGACGGTTCACGCCGCTGGTTGAGGAGCATTCCATCGACGAGGGATTCGCCGATCTGACCGGATGCCGGTGGGTGCATCACTGCTCGTACGAGCAGATCGCGCAGCGCATGAAGCAGGCAGTTTGCCAGGAACTCGGATTCACGGTGTCGGTGGGATTGAGTCTGAGCAAGGGGCTGGCCAAACTGTGTTCGAAATTCAGGAAGCCCGACGGATTCACGGCGGTAGCCGGATACCACATTCACCTGCTGCTGGCGCGCACGCCGCTCAAAGAAGATTGGGGCTTCGGGCTGAACACTGTCGCGCTGCTGGAAAAGCACGGGCTGCGAACGGCACTGGATTTCGTGCGGCGACCAGAATCGTGGGTATCGAATTTGCTGCACAAGCCGGAGCGCGACATCTGGCATGAGCTGCGAGGGGAGGCCATCAATCCGGTGACCACGGAGGAGAAAACCGACTACGCGACGGTCAGCAAGTGCAAGACGTTCAGCGCGCCGTCCTCAGACCGCGAGTTCGTGTTCGCGAAGCTCGTGCGGAACATCGAATCGGCGTGCATCAAACTGCGACGACACAAACTTCGCGCCCGGGTGCTGTACGCAGGAATCCGGAAAAAAGATTTCAGCCAGCGCGGGCTGGAGGCGAATTTGAGCCGGGCGACTTCGTCACCGCAGGAAATGATCCCGCTGGTGCGCGTGATGTTCAATCAGTTGTTCGAAACGGGCGTCGAGTACAGAGCGACCATGATCGTCCTGGCGAAAGTCGAGCCGGACACCGCGGAACAATATGATCTGTTTTCAAGTCCTCTTCGAATCGAGCAGGTGCGGGCTGCAGCACACGCCATCGACGAGATTGCCGAGCGATTCGGCAAGCACAAGCTGGCGTTCGGCACATCGCTGTTCTTGGGCAGGCATCTCGCCACCGAGCGCGACGAACAACCTGGGCGGAAAAATGATCTGCTGCCCGGGGAGACTGCGCGGTGCCGGCTGGCGGTGCCGCGCATGAATGTGACGGTGTAGCTGGGTGATGTGGGTGGGCGGCTCACCATCTCAGCGAAAGAGAGATCTACCTCAACAATTCGGGGGCCTCTACGACAAACGCGCACAAATGTTATGAGCAAACGCGCCAGTAAAAATGCGTCGGTTCTGTTGAGTCACGTGACACTGTCGGGAAGCAACGCGAGCACGGATTGTTGCACATGCCGCCAGTTTTTCGCGGTTTGGCTGGCGATCAGTTTCCGGGCTTTTGCGATAATGACCGAATGCTCAACATTGGGCAGCAGGGGCAGGGCCGGGGGCGCATCGGTCATTACACTGGGCAAGGTAGCAACCGCACGCGTTGCTGCTTCGATTCCTACGTGCGTGTAATGCCTCGTCATTGCCGGATTGCTGTGGCCGACGATCGACTCGACGACTGCCAAAGGCACTCCGGCCATACGACAAATTGACACGAAACTGTGACGCAAGCTGTTGAAACCAACAAGAACAGGGGCTATCATACGGTTGTTCTTGGACTCGCCCCGCGTTTGAATTCCGCAACCCACAAAGAGGTCGTGGATATTCTGCATGAGAATCCGATAATTTGTGGCCAAAAGCCGCGCGGTGTCCGGCAGCACGTACTCGCCGGTTCGCGTTTTCTTCAAGCCGGTGAGAATGGCATGAAGTTCTGGAACGAGGGGCACGGTTACCGGCTTTGGATCCCGTCTTGCCGTTTTATTCGGAACGCGCACGATCACTCCGCGGGTTAGGTCAACCTCATTCCATTTAAGCGACCCCGCATCACCAACTCTCAGACCAGTGAAAAGACCGAGGGCGAAAAGCACACTCATTTCGCCCTTGGCAGCACGGCATACGGATCGCAATTCCTCGATTGTCAGTTCCCTCCGGCTGATCGTTGCCAGCCGTTTGCGCGCGATGCGATCCCACGGATCCTCAGCAAGCCTTGCTCTTTCTTTCAAGATCCGCCAGATGAGCCTAAATAGCATAATGTATCGATTGAAGGTCGTCGGGCTCGCCTTGGCTTGAGTGAGGCGCATTGCAAAATCCTCAGCCATATCGCGCGTAACTTCCCGAATCGTCCGCGCGGATGGATAGTGTTCGGCAAGCCATCGCACGAGCTTCCCAACCTGGTACTCATATTGACGCAGTGTGCCCGGACCGATATCCGACCGGTTCGGCGCGTCGTAGAATGCCTGCCAAAGGTCTGTCAACAGAGGCGGTGGGTTACGCTCGTTTCCGATTCTCTCGATCGCCGATGACGTGGCATCAACTTTCGAGGCGATCGCAGCCAGTGTGTCAGCCTTTGCTTTCAGTGCGAATGGCTCAACCAATTCGCGCAGTCGGTTCTCGGCTTTGCGTCTTTCAGTTTCGCCCGTACTCACACGATAGCGTTTGCAGTCGTGTTTCCATTGCGCCCAGTAAATCCCTCCACGTTTGAACAGGTGCCCCTGTGTCGTTTTCATGCGATGCCTCTTCGTGTCACTTTCTGGCGCGATCATGCACGAAGGCGCTGCGATTGCAACAGTAAAGGTCCACAAAAGGGCCACACGAAGTCTAAATCTTTATATTTATCGCATAATACACATGACCACGAATTTTCTCCTCAGCATCTACGTGCTCTGGACCGGCGCGCACCAGTTCTGGTGAGCCGCCCGTAATTTCCCGGGATGGCGCGATCGCCGCAAATTTCCAATCATTGGAAAAACGCGGCGCGTAATCTTCCAATCATTGGAAATTTTCGGATGCGGCCGGAGCAGCCGTCATTCCGTCAGCATTTCGTCGCTGCTGCGGATGGCTTCGAGTGTTTCGGCGGGCGTGGCGGCGCCGAGGATGCGCTGCCAGACGTAGGTGCTTTCGCGCAGCGCGGCGATGCGCGCGAGAAGTTTCACCTGCATGCGCGGGGCGGAGACGGGCGTGAGCAGCAGGAATAAAAATTCGGCGCGCTGCCGAGCGTCTTCGCCGAAGCCGACGCCGGCGGCGGAGCGGGCCGCAAATACAAACGCGTTTTTCAGGCCTTCGAGACGCGCGTGGGGAACGGCGAGGCCCTCGCCCAGATAGGTCGGGAGGCTGCGTTCGCGCGCCTGCACGGCTTCGATGATGACATTGGCGGGTGCGGGCAGTTCCGCGGCCGGCGCGCGGCGAACGATCTCGGCGATCGCCGACAGCGCGTCGCCGGCCTGCAAGTTCATCAGGATGCGGTTCTCCGCGAGCACGTCGCCGAGGCGCATCGGCGCCTCGCGCTCGAACTCGTCCTCGATGGCGCCGACGAGCTGCTCGATGATGTCCTCCATCGTGATCAGGCCGACGATTGCGCCGGATGCATCCTTCACCAGCGCCATGTGGCTGCGGCGTCGGCGCAGGTCGGTCAGCAGTTGTTCGAGCGGCGTGTCCGGCGTCGTCAGATGCGTCTTGCGCGCGATGGATTTCAGGTCCACCGGCTCGGGCCACGGGACGTCTTCGTAAATCAGGTCCTTGAGGTGGACGACGCCGATTGGCTTGGGTGGGTCGCCTTCGAACAGCGGATAGCGCGAGAAGCGCGTCTTGAGAATTTTGTCGCGGTTCTCCTCCCACGGGTGGTCAACGTGGAGCGCGACGATCTTGCTCAGCGGCTGCATTTCGTCCTTCACGCGGCCGTCGCCGAAGTCGAAGACGTTTTCCATCAGCAGCAGCCGGCGGAACGGCATCATGCCTTCCTGCTGCGAGCGGTTGAGCATCATCCGCAATTCCACTTCGGAGGGCGCGTTGTCCTTCGTCGTGGCGGGCAGCCGCAGGAGGCGGATGATGCCGTTGGCGCAGACTTTCAGGAAGCGCAGCGGCAGGAAGAAGAGAACGTGAAAGAACCGCAGCGAGGGGGAGGTGAACAGCGCGATCCGCTCGGTCTGGCGCATCGCGATATATTTCGGCACCAGTTCGCCAATCAGAACGTGGATGAACGAGACGAGAAAATAGCCGCCACCGATGGCGATGGAGTGCGCGGCCACGCTCGATCCGATCCAGTGTTCGAGAATTCCCGCGATCGTCGGCTCGCCGACAAACCCGAGGCCGATGCTCGCAAAGGTGATGCCGAGCTGGCAGACGGAAAGATATTCGTCAATGTGCTGGTGAACGTGAATCACGGCGCGGCTGTGGCGGTGACCCGACTGCTCGATGGCCTCCACCTGCGTCGCGCGGATCTTCACCGCGGAAAGTTCGGCCAACACAAAGAACGCATTCAGCGTCAGCAGAAACAGCAATAGAAATAGACAGATCGCGATCATGACGCGCGCAGTCTAATCGTTGCGCCCCCGCCGCGCAACCCGCCTGTGAAAATGCGCCACGATTGACAGTAGCGACGCGGCCATGGGATTTTCACGCCATGAATGAACTGACGATCTGCACAAATCGCCGGAGCGAACTCGTGGACATCACCGCCGCCGTCCGCGAAGAGCTTTCAAAACTCGGCCGCGCCGACGGCGTGCTGACGGTCTTCTGCCCGCACACTACCGCGGGCCTCGTCATCAACGAGCACGCCGACCCCGACGTGGCCCGAGACATCGAACGGCGGCTCGATGAGATCGTCCCGTGGGATCATCCGAAGGACCGGCACGGCGAAGGCAATACCGCCGCGCATCTGAAATCCGCGCTCGTCGGAACGTCCGTCAGCGTTATCGTTGAAAACGGCCGGCTTCAGCTTGGAACGTGGCAGGGCATTTTCTTCTGCGAATTCGACGGCCCGCGCACGCGCAACGTCTGGCTCGCGATGGCCTGAAGCGATTCAGTCTTCCGGCCGCTCGCCGGCCGGCGCCATCTTCACCAGCCGAGGATCGAAACGCGCGACGATCTCGACAAGGTCTTCCTGCGCCGCCATCACCTCGCGGATGTTCTTGTAGGCCATCGGCGCTTCGTCGAGTCCGGCCGAAATCAATTTCACGCCGCGCTCGCTCAAATATTTTTTCGCATCGTCCCACGTGAATTTCTGAAACGCAGCCGTGCGGCTCATCCGCCGGCCCGCGCCGTGCGATGCGCTGTTGAGCGATTCGGCGACGCCCTTGCCGCGCACGATGAAGCCTGGGTCGGCCATCGAGCCGGGAATCACGCCGATCACGCCCGCGCCCGCTGGCGTCGCGCCTTTGCGATGCACGATCACATCCTCGCCGCCGTGATTTTCCTTCCACGCAAAGTTGTGATGATTTTCCACGTCGAGCAAAACCTGTGCGCCGAGATGCTCCGCGACGTGCTTGTGAATCAGCGCGTGGTTCGCGGCGGCGTACCGGCCCATCAACTCCATCGCGGCCCAATATTCGCGGCCCTCATCCGAATCGAGATCGAGCCACGCCAGATGCCGCAACTCGCGCGGCAACTCGGGATGCTTGTCCATCGCGAGCTTGCTGTAATGCGACGCCACCGTCGCGCCGGTCCCGCGGCTGCCGCTGTGGCTCAGCAGCGCCAGATAGGTTCCTTCCGCAAGGCCGAGATCGGCCTGAGGCAAAGTGAGCGTTCCGAATTCGACGAAATGATTTCCGCTGCCGCTGGTGCCGAGCTGGCTCCACGCCTTGTCGCGATTCGTCTTCGTGACCGGGCTGGCGTTCCAATCCGCCTCGAGCACTTCGTGATCGCGCCGATCGCGAAAAATTGCGCCGACGCCGAAACGCGTTTCCGCCTCGATCGCCTTCGTCAGCCGGTCCTCGTGATCGAGCAGTTCGCTGGCCGGCAGATCGAGCACGGTCAGTTTCATGCGGCAGGCGATGTCCACGCCGACCGCGTAGGGAATCACCGCATTGCGCGTCGCGAGCACGCCGCCGATCGGCAGCCCGTAGCCCTGGTGCGCGTCCGCCATCAGCGCGCCGCACGCCGCAACCGGCAGCTGCGCCGCGTTCGCCATCTGCTGCAGCGCGCCGGCCTCGAGATTTTCGCCGCCCCAGATTTTGTACGGCGCGGGCGCCTCGCGCGCCCGAAACGTCCCGCCCGCCGCGCGGTGCTCGATGACCGCCTTCGCCAGCGGCCCGTACAAATTGTGATTTGCGAACGACGCCGGATCGGCCACCAATTGCCGCAGCTTCGGCTGCACCTCCCGGTCATCGAGGTGCATCTTCGCCGCGACGCGCAACACCTCGATCGCCACCTCGATGCACTTCCCGTGCGGGATTCCGATTTCGAACAGGTGCTTCGGTTTCATTTCTGCGGCGAAGCATAATCCAGATTTCCAATCATTGGAACTCTTCGGCCCGCAGTCCTCCAATCATTGGAAATTTCCGGACGCCGACTTGGGCGGGCCTGCCTTTCAAGTGGAGACCCGCCTGTGCCGGGAACATTCATACCGCCGAGACGGACATTCAACCGGCCGGCATCCCGAATCCCGACATCCAGACAAAGAGTCAGGCAACCCGGCAGACGGAGGAAGTGACCAACTTTAACATTAAAGTTACCTACTTTTGCCTTCTCCCCACCCAAAACCAGCCTGCTGACACCCCTGAAAAGTATCCTCTGAGTGTCGGGAAGCAGCTTCTATTCAACTTTGTCGTTCAAGTATTGTGGAATAATATTCAAGTAGGTCTGAAGATCATTCAAGTAGCTCGCTTTGTCGTTAAAGTTTATAACTTTGATATTAAAGTCGGCAACTGTAACGATCCTTTAGGTCTCCACTTTAACAGCTTGCGACTATTTCAGCCCCTCCGAAACTTTCGGATGCACTTCCGCCCCGAAAAATGAGGAAATACCAAAATAGTGCGCCTAACTCCGCGACCGCTACGCCCACCTTTGGACTGCGGAAGCGATGCTTCGAGCTTCCGCTTTCTTCCGGCGAAGCGTCCGCTTCGCCGGCGAACGCCGCGCCGCCGCGCAGACACATCGCCAGACCGTGGAAGCCGGCGGCGTAATCGGGAAGTCATGTCCTCCGACATGGAGACGCCATTGCACATCCGTGACACGCCATCGTGGAGCCTTCGCATTCATCCGCGATTCCCATTCCTCTTCTCCCACATCCGAAAACACCCCGGATACTTTTCGTCACCCCGGTCTTCTTCAGAAGCAACCCGCACTAACATTCGGGCAAGCGGCGTGGACTTTGGAGCAGCCTCCGCCGCGGCGAAGCAAGCAACTCCGACATTCGAGAAATCGCCATTTACATTCAAGAAATCGGCGCTGACATCCAAGAAATCGGCATTTACACCCAAGAAATCGCCATCGCGGACATGCAATCGCCGCCGCAGTGAAGCTCCCATTGCCGACACTCAGGAACTCGCTGCCGACATTCGCGAAATCGCCGCTGCATTGAAGAAATCGCTGCCGCATCCGTGCGAAAGGCGCGTGCGTCCATGAAATCGGCGGCAGCGGCCTGTTTATGGGCATTTCCATCTGATTTTATGCGAAGCGATTTTGCGCTTGCACGCTCGCATCAGGTCATTAAGGTGACGCTGTGTTCCTTGCAAGTTTGCAAGGGCATAAAGGAAAAAGGTCATCAAGAAAGGAATCGGAAAGCATGAATTCTCGCCTGCAAAATCAGTTGAACATGGTCGGTGCCAGCATCACAGTCGCCAACAGCGACACCAACAAATCCGTCTGGAAAAACCAGCCGCCTGCCGATTTCACCATCGACATGGCCAAACTTGAAGCCGGTTATGGCGAGGCCTCCGCGGATGCCGCCAAAGCCGATGCCGCCACCGGCGGTGCCGCCGATGTCAAAGCCGCCGCCGAAACCGTCCTTGAAGATTCCGCGTATATCCTCGTCCGCGCGATGGCCAATCACTTCAAGAAAAACGGCGACCTCGACAACCTCGCCAAGGTGGACGTCACGAAAAGCGAAATCGTCAAACTGCGCACGCAGGACCTCCTCGACAAAACCACCGCATGGCGCGACCTGGCCATCCCCACGTCCGCCGAGCCGAACGCCGCCGATCGCGGTGTAACCGCCGCGCGCATTGCGACGCTATCCGCCGCCATCACCGGCTTCGCCGCCGTCATGAACACTCCGCGCGGCCAGATCGTCAACCGCAGCACGCTCCTTCGCGAAGTCGAAACCGACGTCGCCGCGCTCATCGAACAAGTCACCGACATGGACGATCTCGCCATGCAATTCGACACCACCGACGCCGGCCTCCGTTTCATCGAAGCCTGGAAACGCGCCCGCATGATCGTGGACAGCGGCCAGGGCCACGCAACGCCCGCGCCGGTGCCCGCACCGGTCGCGCCGCCCACGCCCTGACACCCAAATAAGGTAGGGCCGGGACTCCGATCCCGGCCTCGGCGCGGAACAGAGCCCGCGCCCTGCCCGCAAACCAAACGCGCCCCGCTTCAAACCGGGGCGCGTTCTTTTTGTTTGGACTGCGGAAGCGATGGCTTCGAGCTTCCGCTTTTCGTCAGGAAGCGATTCCGAGAGCTTCCCTTCTTCTGTGGCCGGGGTCGCCGACCCCGGTTACAACCCGAACCGCGAAGCTCGCCGACTCGCTTCGCGGAAGAAAAGCGGCAGCTCATCCGAATTAGCTTCCGCAGTCCAAACAGGAAAACTTCGGCGTGCCGATATCCAATCGGCTCCGCAACTGAAGCTGAATTTCAACGCTTGACGAAACGATGCAAGTGGCGTCGAATCCGCACGCAATGAGAGAAACATTTTAGAAGAAAATATGTAACAAAAAAGAAACAGATTTTGCGGCTTCGGCTGCTGTCCTACACGAAACTGGTAATTTCAACTCTCTGGACACTGTTCGAGGCACGCCCCACCGGGGCGTGCCCGAAAGCGTTCCAGAGAGGGCATACCAGTGCCTGTGTCGGGGCGTGAGTAGGTCACGCCCTCTTTTTTGAACTGCGAGATATGCGGAGAAAAGATTTATGAAAAGATGGAACTTGGGTGTTGCTGCATTCGTCTCGTTTCTTTGCTATGATGGAAATTCTGCCCGAGCCGGTTTGGGCGATGGATTGGTGGCATTCTATACTTTTAATGGCGACGCCAATGACTACAGCGGGAAGACCAACAACGGCACTGTTCATAACGCAACTTTTGACAACGATGGGATCAATGGTACAAAATCACTCCGTTTCAATGGGTCTGGATCGTCCTATGTGATTGTCCCGCGATCCTCGTCACTTGAGCCACCAGATGCTATGACAATAGCTTTCTGGTGCAAAGGATTCAGCGGACCAAGCTACGGCACAATAATAAGGAAAGCCAACGCCGATCAGAGCGGCTTCCTGATCAGAAAACAAAATTGTCTGCTTTCGGATTCACCTCTTACCTTTCTGTACTCCTATTATCCATATAACCCTTACTTTCAATATGACTACTATTCAGCATTCTCGAACTTCAACGGAACGAATTGGACTCACTTGGCAGTTACCTGTTCTTTTACGGCCGGAGTTATTAGGACATATGTAAATGGAACACAAGTTGACTCGACAAATCTTGCATTCCATCTCTATCACACAGGCGCTCTGTACATTGGTGGGGCAGCGGTAGACAATGGTGTAGATGCAGACGGAGGCTTTAACGGATTACTTGACGAAGTCCGTATTTACAACCGAGCACTCTCAAGCAGCGAGGTGCTTCAGCTCTACAATGGCGGCAATAGTGTTCCCGTGATTATCGCGCAGCCGCAAAGTCTGACGACTAATGCAGGTGGCACAGCTTCATTCAGCGTTGCAGCGACAGGCACAGGGCAACTCTTTTACCGATGGCGCAAAAACAATGCGAACATGTCGGGCAAGACGAACACCACTCTGACGCTGAATTCCGTCCAAGCATCTGACAGCGCGAGCTATTCTGTTCTCGTAAGCAACTCCGTCGGCTATGTCGTTAGCGCGTCAGCTTCTCTCGCGGTGTTGGGTTCCGCGACAAGCAATACTCCAGCCACGCAAATTAACGACACTGATCCGCTGGTCAGACAGCCGGGCAAAAGCAATCTGGTCTTCGTTACGCACGGCGCACAGCCAGGCTGGACTCTTCCATCGCCCGCGGCTTGGGTCTCGAATATGTGCGCGGCTATCTCAAATCGAGTGCCGAGTGACTGGCAGGTTGTTCCTTATTTTTGGACATCGGCCTCATGGATTCCAGGAATCGAAATTTGGAAACTTGAAACCCAAGTGATGCCCCAAGCGGCCATCCTTGGCACACAGAAGGGGCAGCAAATCTCCACGCAGGGATGGCAAAGCATACACTTTGTCGCGCATAGCGCCGGCTCTTTGCTAATAAATACGGCGATCGGAATCATTCACAGCAACTCACCGAGCACAACCATTCAAGCGACATTTCTTGATCCGTATGTTGACCTCAATCTCTCGGGTCAGACTAATTATGGAATGCGGGCATCTTGGGCCGATTGTTATTACACCTACAATGATCTGGAAACGGGGCATTATACGGACGGCGGACTGGAGTACGCCCACAATGTTGAAGTCAGTTGGCTTGATCCAAAAGACACAACCAATAGTTTCATGACAGGCATCCCTGGACTTGGAGTGACGACGAATTATCTCACTGCCCAATCATCGCATGGCTGGCCGGTAGATTTTTACATGGATTCAATCACGAATCCTTCGCGTGTTTCGTGCGCGGGAAATTATGGTTTCCCGTTAAGCATGGAAAGCGGTGGATGGGGCAATCATGGTGGTTATTCAGAAAATACGAGTGTGACACTCTGCGGTCTTCCGCCAATCGTACAAACTCCACCGCCGCTCAATTTCAATTCGTTTTTGCAACTGTTCCAGTTGCCATCCGCTTCTAGTGGCGCGAATGTTACTTTTGCCGGAGGAAGCTGCACGCTGGGCAATATTGGACTTCAATCTGTTTCGCCGTCGGGAGTGTCGACCTTATCCGTCAATCCTGTTCCTTTATCCGCGAGCAACGCGCCGCCGACCTGGGTTGCGATGGCCGTGGCTGTCACCAATCCGGCAAATTTCCTTTCTTTCGACGCAAGTTTTGCCGCCGCGACCGGCGGGCAGGGATTGTTGACTGTCTATTGGAATACCAACCAGATTGGCATGGTTGACCAGCGCGTGGCGTTATCCGGGCTGCAAACTTATCAGTTTGTTTTGCCCGCAACTTATACGGATGGCATGTACACGCTCGGCTTCCAATTGGACACGTTCACGAACGTCGCATCGAGCGTCACCATCACAAATGTGATGACTGGATTCTCCGGCGTGAGCACGCCCATTTCAATGAAGACTTTCGTTTTCAGGCAGCAACAATATGCCGGTTATACAACTCACGGGCGCGTCGAACTTCAATTACATCATCAATACCTCGACGGATTTGGTCAGTTGGACGCCGACCGCTTTGCTTGTGAATACGAACGGCACAGTTCTCTTTGCCGATCCCGACAGGACGAATTTTTCTCGTCGTTTTTACAACGGCGTTTTGCAGTAGCACTGCGGTTAGGTGGAGCGCGTTGTCCCTAACGCGCTTCATGGTGGCGCTAGTCATGCTTCTGAGGGTATGGCATATTGCCAAATGGATTGACGAGGTTTCGTGATGCGTGAATTGAGAATCTATCTGGACACATCGGTGGTCAACTTCCTGTTTGCGGACGATGCGCCTGAAAAGCGGGACGCGACGGCGGAGTTCTTTGAGCGGGTGGTGCGGTATTCCAAGACCGTATTTGTGTCGCAGTTGGTCGTGGATGAAATCGGCCGGACGCGCGACGAGGCGCGGCGCGAGAAATTGCGGGCGGTGCTGCGGGACCACGACCTGCCGATGTTGCGGCCCGAACCGGAGACGGAAGTGGAAATGCTGGCCACCGCGTATCAGCGGGCCGGAGCAATACCGGCCGGACAGCGGGAAGATGCGCTGCATGTGGCCGTCTGCACGGTGAACATGGTGGACGTGCTGGCCAGCTAGAATTTCCGGCATCTGGCGAACGTGCATCGGGAGCGGCGGATCGCGGCGGTGAACGAGAGCCTGGGGTATGTTTATCCGTTGCGGATCACAACGCCGCTGGAGATCATGAGCGATGAATGAGATGAAAGAATCGAAGGCCATGCAGGAAGTGCGCGCCTGGAAAGCTGAATGCGATGCCGAGGTGGCGCATCTGGACGTGGCCCATGCTGTGCGGAAACGGCTGGCGGACTCGGCGAAGGCCGCCGCTCAGTTTGGATTTCGGTATGAGCAGACAGCGCACTCACAAATCTCCGTCGTCGCGGAGCGCAAGGAAACTTACGGAAAAACATGAGCGTATGCTTCCTGCCGCGCTGTGTGGATTCAATGCGGTGAATCTGCGCGAAGGCTACGGGCGGCCCGACATTTTTGCGCCCCCGGAGGTGGTCTGATGAAAAAAAAGAAGTTTGATTGTCTGGCAATGAAATATGGAATTCAGAAGCGCCTGAGCCAGCAGTGGGCGGGCCTGACCGACACGGAGCGAAGAGATGCCATCCACCGGGATTTGGAGACGAGCTTGTCGCCCATTGGAAACGTGTGGCGTCAGCTCATGGCCCGCGAATTCACGGCAGCGTCTGCGAACCGCTCGTATGTGGCAGAGCCGTCGAGGCAATATCTGGCCGAAAAATCCAAGCCTGGAAAGCGGCCATGAATCGGGAAGAATTCTGCCACAGATACGAATGGTTGAAGCCGGGTGGAGCGCGTTGTCCCTAACGCGATTCTTCATTTGTTGGCGCAATCAAGAAGCGTCTTCGGAGAAGCTGCTCCACCTTCAGCTGCGGATTGTTCGCGTCATCGGTCATCATCGGCTGCCGGCGGCCTCAGCCCCCGTATTCCCATCCGCGTTCATCAGCGCTCATCAGCGGTTGAATTTCTTTCCATGTGTTCCGTGGTTGGTCTCTGTGGTCTCTGCGCCCTCTGTGGTAAAAAATTCTTCTGTTTCGTGCGCCTTTTCGCGGCCATCCCATCCGCGTTCATCAGCGTACATCCGCGGTTGAAATTCTTTCCCTGTGTTCCAAGGTCTCCATCCGTGCCTCCGCGCCCGATTTCTTTCATCCATATTTCGGCGGGGCGAAGACGACGAAAGATAAATTGACGTTCCTGCGTCAAATTGCGTGGATTCCGTCCGAGTTTTCGGCAAGGCTTTGAACAACAGTCATGACAATTGTGCAAACATCTGAACTTCGTACGACATGATGACCACGGCGAAATCCAACGCCAAACAAACCGCGATGCGCGGCTCGATGTGGACGCTCGGCGGCTACGGCGCGTCGCAGGTCATCCGGCTCGGCTCGAATCTGATTCTCGCGCGGCTGCTGTTTCCCGGCGCGTTCGGCTTGATGGCGCTGGTCAACGTTTTCATGCAGGGCCTCGAAATGCTCTCCGACATCGGCATCGGTCCGAGCATCATCCAAAACAAGCGCAGCCACGAACGCGCCTTTCTGAACACGGCATGGACGATCCAGATTCTTCGCGGCGCGATGCTGTGGGGCATCAGCCTGATTCTCGCGAAACCCGCCGCGCATTTTTTCGGCGCGCAGGATCCCAAGGCGCTTGAGCTTTCGATCATCCTTCCAATTTCCGGGATCACCGCGCTGATCGCCGGCTTCAATTCCACCTCGGTTTTCACGCTCAACAAGAAAATGGAAATGCGGCGCGTCACGATGCTGCAACTCGTCCCGCAAGTCGTCTCGCTCTTCGTCTCCATCGGCTGGGCGCTCACGGTCAGCCGCAGTGTGTGGGCGATTGTCGCCGGCGGACTCGCCGCGTCGCTCGGAAAATGCGCGATGAGCCACGCGATGAACACCGGCGAACGCGACCGTTTCGGATGGGATCGCAGCGCTGCGCGCGAACTCGAAAATTTTGGCCGCTGGGTTTTCGTCAGCACGATTGTCAGCTTCCTCTCGCAGAATCTCGACCGCGTCGTGCTCGGCCGTTTGCTTTCGCTCGACGAACTCGGCCTCTACGCGATTGGAATGGTTTTCGCGCGCGTCGCGACAAATATTTCCACGCGGCTGACGAACACGGTCGTCTTCCCGATTCTCGCGAAATATCAGGACAAGCCGGAACGATTGATGACATTCGCCCTCCGCGCGCGCACCGCGGTTTTGTGGGCCGGTGGCGCGGTCTGCTCCGGCTTCGCGATTTTCGCGCCGGCATTCTTCGGCCTGCTCTATGACAAGCGCTACGCAGGCGCCGGACATATTTCGCAGTGGCTCGCACTCTACATCTGGACGTGGATTCTCACCGCCACGATTGACCGCATTCCGCTCGCGCTCGGAAAGCCACGCGCGCTTTTCATCGCGAATCTCGCGGGCGCGGCGGGAATGCTGCTGGCCTATGGTGGCTACAAAATCGCCGCATTGCCCGGATTCATTTGCGGCCTCGCGCTGTCGAGCCTCGCGGCGCACGCGTGCGTCGTCTCTGCAGTTCCGCACCAGCGGGCCGGAATGGTGCGGCAGGCAATTCTCGCATCACTTGCCGTCGCGGCCTACACGCTGCCAGCCGTGCTTCTGACGAACGCGCTCGATGCGGCCTGGACGCCGGTCCACGTCGCAATTCTTCGCGCCGCGCTCGCCGCCCTTCCGGTGCTCACGGCCGTCGTCGTCGTTCGCGTGATGATGAGTCGCCGCAGCGAAGACCCCGACATGATGGCGCTGGCCGTCGGTGTGAGCTGCGGGAAAATTCCGTACGACGTTTTGAAAGAGCGCAAAGGTGACGTGCTGATCTCGCGCGCCCGGACAGCAGACGGAGCTTCGGTCATCGTGAAATTGTGGAACCGGCCCGGCTTGTGGGGGACATTTCGCCGCGTCAGCAAGACGAACACGGGCTGGCGCGAATATGAAACGCTGCGGCTGCTGCGAGACGCCGGACTCGGACTGCCCGCTCCTCTCGCCTACATGCGCCTGCGCGATCCGGCCGCGCGCCACACGGAATCCTTGATCGAGGAAGACCTCGGCTTGTGCAGCGATGTCACCGAATATTTGAAGATGCTCCGCGCGAACAAAGGCGATGCGGCGCTTCGTCCGGTTGAAGACGAGGTCATCAGCGCGACGCGCGCGATGGTTGAAGCTGGATTCATTGACACGGATCATCGCCTTCCGAATTTCGTTGTGCGTCCCGATGGCCGCGTGGTGCGGCTCGATTTCGAAATGGCGCGGCGCGTCAAGGATCCGCGCGGCGAAACAAAAGATTTTGGCGTGATGCTCGGCACGTTGCTTGGAAGCTACGCGTTCATGCTTCAGCCGGCCGTCGGTCCGCTGACCGATTTCGCGAAACGATTGGCCGAATCGGTCACCGCATCGCCTGCGGTTCTGGCTGTCGCGAAACAGCGCGTTGAAGAAATGCTAGAAAGACAGCGGCGGGAAGCTAGTATTGATACGAAAGTTGAAATGCCGTGGTAGCCGAAATAACAAAAGTTCCCGATCCGACACCGCTCGTGTTGTTCGGCATTCCGTTTCACGATGTGACATTCGACGAAGCCGTCGCGTGGTCAGTCGCGCGGATGAAGGCCGGCAGGCCGTCCTACATCGCGACGGCGAACGTTGATTTCATCATGCAGGCGTGGGCCGATCCGGAATTGCAGCGGATTTTGCTGGAAGCCGATCTCGTCATCGCCGACGGCGCGCCGATTGTCTGGGCATCGGGAAAATTTGGTCCGAAACTTCGCGAGCGCGTGACCGGAAGCGACATCACCCCGATGCTCGCCGCAGCTTGCGCGAAAGAGAGCCTGCGTATCTTTCTGCTCGGCGGCGGGACAGGCGTCGCGGAAAAGGCAGCGGCGGTTTTGTGCGATCGAAATCCAGGCCTGACAATTTGCGGCACGTATTCGCCGCCGCTGGCGAGCGTGCTCGAAATGGATCACGCGGAAATTTTGCAAAAGCTTCACGACGCGAAACCGGATTTGCTGCTCGTTGCCTTCGGCGCGCCGAAGCAGGAAAAATTCATCAACATGAATTTGCGGAACTGGGATGTTCCGCTGGCGATCGGCATCGGCGGAACGCTCGATTTTCTCGCCGGCGCGCAAAAGCGTGCGCCGGTGATCGTCCAGAAGATCGGAATGGAATGGCTGTGGCGGATGCTGACGAATCCCAAGCGGCTTTTTCAACGCTATGCGCGAAACCTGGCGTTCATGCGCTCGTCCTATTCGCGGCTCACAGCGTTGCGCAAGGAGGAGGCACGGCATTCGCAGCAGCGGGATGCCGACCCGGTTTGGCCCAATGTGAATTTCGAGGCGCTCGGCGCTCAGACACTCGGCATCGAGGAACTCGGTTCAGCCGACCGGCGCGTGGGCGAGGGAAGGCATCTCCTGATAAATCTCCGGCGGTGCGTGCGTCTTGACAGCCTTGTGCTGGGACGTCTGCTGACGACGGCTCGCGGACTTCGAAAATTCAACAGGCGTCTTCTGCTCGTTTTCCCCGCGCCCAACCTGGATCGGTTTCTGCGCGAGTGCCGGCTCGATGGATATTTTGAGATCTTTGCTGATGGCGCGCAGGCCGTGGAATGGTTGCAGAAATGGCAGCGCGAGGCGCGCGCCGGCGAAGTGATGAAATCCGGCGAGACGCTGAAGTTGCGCCTGCCGATCGAACTGACCGCCGCGGCCGTCGGTCTATGGGCCGTGCGCGTGGAAGCTGCGCTGACCGGAACAATCCGGCAGGTGGAGGCGGACGCTAGCGGGCTGGAATTTTTGGATAGTTCCGGCCTCGGCTGGCTTTTGAGTTTGCGGAAAAACTGCGACCAGCGCGGCGCAAAACTGGTCTGCCGGGATTTTCAGGGACGCCCGCTGCAAACACTCAAACTGGCGAAGCTGGATTCGGTCTTCGTCCAGCCGTGATTTCTATTTTGCGGCCAGCGCCTCGGCCGTCGTCGTGAAAATTTCGAAAAGGGTGTCTGCTCGTGCCACCCGCAATGTCAGCTGAACTTTTCCGGCCACACCGGCGAGTAGAAGTTCCACACCCAAGCTCCGAAAATGATGACGGCATTCGATCAGCGCCCCAATGCCGGAACTGTCAATGCCGGTGAGTCCGCTCAAATCAACGATGACACGCGATGCCGGTTGCTGCTGGTGAAACGCGCTCAACCGCGACAACAGCGCGTCGGAGTTTTCCATCGTCATGGTGCCGCTCACCCGCGCAATCGCGTTGCGATCTTGTTTCTCGATTTCGATATTCATCTTGCTGTTTCTCCGCGCCGCATAATTTCTGGTCCGCCCCCATTGCGGTATTGATCTGCCCGCCATTCTAAACTTGCCCGAACAGATTCCCAACCAATTTCAAATCCTGCGATCAAATCATCTCCGTCATGATGTCAATGAGCACGACCTGCGGCGTGGAGCGGATGAAGTCCGCCGCGTCGGACAGCCGGTGTTCGACGACTTCCTTTTCGGCGGCAACGGTCACGACGGCGAGTCGCGCCGACTGCCACATGTCCTGCAAATCGGTCTCCGCGATGCTCACGTTCATTTTGTTTCGCATCCGGTCCTTGAGGCTGCGCAGAACCATCCGCTTCTCCTTGAGATTATGCGCGTCGGGAATACTCAGCTTGGCCTGGAGGCATCCGATAGTCATGCGTCCATGAAACGCCGGACATCGGCGAAAGGCAAATGCTTTGTTGACGCGGCCCGGAACGCTGCTACAAGCGGCGGCGAATTTTACATGAAACGCCCTGCAAACACGAAAGAAAGCCTGGTGCTCGTCGTCGGCACCGCCTTCGGCCTCGGCCTCGCGCCGATCGCGCCCGGATCATTTGCGGCGCTGCTTGGCGTGGCGATTCACGCGCTCGTCTGGTTCTTTGCGCCCGCCCCGCTGCGCTATCCGCTGCTCGCGCTAGCGCTCGTCATTTTCACCGCGGTGCATTTCTGGCTCAACGACGCAGCCGCGAAATATTGGAACGACACCGACAGCGGGAACTTCGTGCTCGACGAAGTCGCCGGCTATCTCGTGGCCGCGCTCGTCGCCCTGCCGCTGCAGCCCGCGCTGGCGACCGTGCGGCAGCAATTTCTTCTCATGGGCGCGGCCTTCGTCCTTTTCCGCGTCATTGACATCATCAAAGTTCCGCCGGCCCGCCAGATTGACCGCAACTGGCACACCGCCTGGGGCGTGATCCTCGACGACCTGATCGCCGGAGCCTACGCCGGCGGCATTCTCTGGGCAGCGCACGCGCTCCGCTTATTCTGATTCCGCCGGCTTCCAATCATTGGAAATTTCCGCAACCGCACTTTCCAATCATTGGAATAATTCCGCGATCACGTTTCCAATCATTGGAAATTTCCGCGACCGCACTTTCCAATCATTGAAAAAATCCGCGCGGCAGATCAACGCTTCGGCCTGCGGAATTCGAGCACCAGCGCGACGGTCCAGACGGCGATGGCGACGACGAAGGCGCCGATGAGCGCGTGCGAGGCGGGCGCGACAAAATCGGCATACACGGTTTCCGCCGCGGTGGGCGAGACGCCGGGGCGGACGGCCAGATTCGCGCCGACGATGAGCAGGTGAACGCCGGTGATGAAGGCGGTCATGATGGCGGCCAGAAGAATGCCGTGGCGGAAAAGTTTCGTGCTGGTTTGTGCGCGGCGCTCGGGCGCAAGCCAGTATTCGCGGTTCGGGATGTTGACGAACGCGGCGGGGATGAAGCGCGTGGCATAGCAAATCGCCGCGATGAACACGGGCGCGCCAAGGCCGAGGGCGATCAGGATCTTCAGGTGCGCTGCGCGGCTCATCCAGCCGTTCGGATGCCCCGCCCAGTCGAAGTGCGTCGCGACGTGCTCGGGCAGGCGCGGATACCATTTGAAAATCTCGACAAAGAAAAAGATCCACGCCAGGGCGAGAATGCCAAAAGCAAAAAGAAGCGATTTCATGGTCGTGAATCTAAGCGGAAACGCCGGCTGACGCGACTGCGTTTTTTTCAAAGCCGACAGTCCGGACAACCGCAGATTTCAGCTTTCAAATTTCAGATTTCAACTTTGCGATTCGGAAGACTTGGAATTTGGAACTTGGGACTTGGGACTGAATTTATGCGGCGCGCTTGCGCGCAGCCGCGGTGCCTGATAATGCTGCGTGAATGGCTGTCAAAAAAGAAACGAGTCGCAGCGGCGCACGCGAGATTTTCGGGCTGATTTTGCTCGGACTTTGCGTGCTGGGCGCGTGCAGCCTGTGGTCGTACGACTGGCGCGACATCAGCCAGCTTCAATTTCCGCCGAACCGCCCGCCCGCAAATTTCATTGGCCCGGTCGGCGCGTGGGGCGCCTACATCGCGATGATGGGCTTCGGCATTTGCGCTTATGCGGTGCCCGTAGCGCTGGCCTATTTCGGATTCGCATGCCTTTTCAAGCGCGAGGGCGTCGTGTGGCCGAAGGCCGTCTGGCTCGTGTTCATCGTCGCGTCGCTTTGCAGCATCGTGGAGATTCACCCGTCGCTGTGGACGCCGGCGTGCGAGCGGCTGAATCTGCTGGATTTTCCCGGTGGCGTCATCGGCGATCTCTTCGCGGCCCGCGCGCTTGTCAGTTGGTTCGGCAGCCTCGGCGCAACGATCGCATCGCTCACGATTCTTGCCACGGGCATATTCCTGCTGATTGATGTTCATCCGGTGAGCGCGGGGCGCACGCTGGGCGAATGGATCGGAGCAGCGTGGACTCGGCATTCCGAATGGCGGCGCACGCGCATGGATCGCGTACAGCAGCTCGAAGAAGAAGAGCGCGAAGTCGCAAAGCAGCGGCGGAAACTCGAAGAGGTGATCAAGCAGCCGGACAACGTTCCGCCGAAAGTTTCGGTCCGGCCGAAGCGGACCGAGCTGCCGGACGCTCCGCCGCCGCGGCCTCCGCCGACGGTCATTTCCGCGGACGAACACGAAGTTCCCGAGCCGCCGGCGAAACCTTCGCCGGCCGCCAAGCCCGCGAAACAAAAAGTTGAAACGCCGAAAGAGCCGGTGCGGGAAATTGTGAAAGCGCCGGCCCCCGTGGCGGCGCCGGCCGTCGCGATGAGCGGCGGAATTTCCGCGATGTACCAGAAACTGAGGCGCGAAAAACCGGAGGAGGCGAAGCCGGTTGAAAAACCGAAGGTGTTCACGACCGGCGCGCCCGCGACGGCGCCGTCCTCGGTGCCGCAGCCGAAACCGGAATACAAAGTTCCTGGACTCGATCTTCTCGATCCGCTGCCGCCGGAATCGAGCCGCGATCTTGGTGGCGATCTGAATATCGGCTCGCAGATTTTGAAGGAGACGCTCGCGGAATTCGGCATCGAAGTGGAGATGACGCACGTCGAACGCGGTCCGGTCGTCACGCGCTATCAACTTCTGCCCGCACCGGGCGTGCGCGTGGAAAAAATCACGAGCTTGAGCAACAACATCGCGCTGGCGATGAAGGCGGAGACGATCCGCGTGCAGGCGCCGATTCCGGGCAAGGGCGTCGTCGGCATCGAAGTTCCGAATTTGAAATCGACGGCGGTTTATCTCCGCGAAATTCTCGAAAGTCCGGAGTGGCAGAGTGGAAAAGCGTCGCTGCCGCTCGCGCTCGGCAAGGACGTCGGCGGGCGCGTGCTCGTCGCCGATCTCGCGGAAATGCCGCACCTGCTCATCGCGGGCGCGACGGGCTCCGGCAAGACCGTCTGCATGAATTCTATTCTCACCGGGCTGCTCGCGGCGCGGACGCCGGAGCAGTTGCGGCTGATGCTGGTGGATCCGAAGATCGTGGAATTTGCGAGCTACAACAATCTGCCGCACCTGGTCGTTCCGGTCGTGACCGACGCGAAAAAAGTTGCGCTCGGTTTGCGCTGGGCGATCAACGAAATGGAAAAGCGCTACAAGATGTTTGCGAAGGTTGGCGTGCGAAACATCAAAGGCTTCAACAGCCGGCCCATCGCAAAACAAACGGAACTTTTTTCCGGCACCGAAGTCGCCGCGCCGGCCGCGGGCGCCGCAGTTCCGCCTCCGCCTCCACCGCAGCCGCAATTGGACGGCGGCGAAAAAATTCCCGATCGCATTCCGTACATCGTCATCGTCGTTGACGAGCTTGCGGATTTGATGCTGGTCGCGCAGGCGGAGATCGAAAATTCCATCGCGCGGCTCGCGCAGTTGTCGCGCGCGGTTGGCATCCATCTGATCATCGCGACGCAGCGGCCGTCGGTGAACGTGATCACCGGAACGATCAAGGCGAATTTCCCGGCGCGCATCGCATTCCAGGTGGCGTCGAAGGTGGACAGCCGGACGATTCTGGACACGATCGGCGCGGACAAGTTGCTCGGAAAAGGCGATATGCTTTTCCTGCCGCCGGGCAGCGGAAAGCTGATTCGCGCGCAGGGTACTTTTACGTCGGACAACGAAAACCGCCGCATCATCGAGTTCATCAAACAGCAGGGCGCTCCGGAATTTGAAGCGTCCATCAAGGACAAGATCGAGGGCAAGCAGGTTGACCTGCCGGACATGGAGGAGGACGACGGGCTGATCGAGCAGTCCATGCAGGTCATCCGCGAAACGCGCCGCGCCTCGACCTCGTCCTTGCAGCGGAGGCTGCGAATCGGTTACACGCGGGCGGCGCGAATTATGGATTTGCTGGAAGAACGGGGCATCGTGGGCCCGGCCCAAGGCTCCGATCCGCGCGAAATCCTGATCGATCTGGACGGCGAGGTGCCGCAGAATTCGAACGAGCTGGATGGTGGCGGTGAAAATGCGGAATAGAATTTCCAATGATTGGAAAACCGGGGCCGCGTAATTTCCAATGATTGGAAATACGCGACGGCGCGACGATTTTTCGGATTGAAGAAACGGACGAACGATGGATTCGATGGGAAAACAGTTCAAGGCGGCGCGCGAGAAAAAGAAAGTCTCGGCGTCGCAGGCTGCCTTGAAAACACATATCAAGGTTCAGCTCATCGAAGGGATGGAGCGCGACGATTTCAGCAAGATGCCCGCGCCGATCTATGCCCGCGGATTTATCAAGGGCTACTGCGAATTTCTCGACCTCGATGCGGCACCATTCATCAAGGAATATAACGAAGTTCACGGCGGCGCGAAGCGTCCGCCGGCGCCTGTTGACGCAAAGCTGATCAAAGCCGTGCCGGGTGAACATCCGCTGCCGACGGCCACGTCGCATGGCAACGCTTCTGCAATTGAAGCGGACAGCGCCGCGCCGCCGCCGCCGGGAAATGTCCGGCGCGCGGCACCGGTGAATATGCGCGCAATTGCCGCCGGCTTTGCGATCGTTGCCGTCATGGCGCTGGTCGTTGCCGCCATTAAATTCTGGCCGCGCGAAGTGCGGGAAAATCACGCGACCGGCGAGCCCAGCCTCATCGAGGTTCAGCGTCCGGTGGCGCGATCGTCGCTGGCCGTGATGCATGATCCGCCCGAACCCCTCATCGAGGTCAACGCCGGAGGGACGCGCCAGCCATGAATCTTCCCAATGCGCTGACGATGAGCCGGCTTGGCCTGGCTGCGGTGATGATGGCTTTGCTGGAAGTTGAGTTTCCCTTCTCAAAAACGCTGGCGTTGCTCGTGTTTGCCGTCGCCGGCGTCACCGATTATCTCGACGGCTACATCGCCCGCCGCCAGAACCTCACGACGCCGTTCGGCAAGCTCATGGATCCGTTGACCGACAAGGTCATGGTCTCGGCAGCCTTCGTCAGTTTCGTCGCCATCCAGATTCAGCGGGGCGGAAAAATGTGCTCGCTGGTTCCCGCGTGGATTGTCGTGGTCATCATCTCTCGCGAATTTCTGGTGACGGGCTTGCGGCTGCTGGCAGCCAGCCGCGGCAATGTCATTCCGGCGGGGAAGTGGGGCAAACACAAGACGGTCTGGCAGATCGTCGCGATCATTATCATTCTGCTCGGCCTGTCCGTGCGGTATGACTATATGCGTTATGTGGATCCGCGAGTGCTGAGCGATTTCGACATGGCCTTTTCCTATATCGCGCTGGGCGTTTCCACCGGTGTCGCGCTGATCACCGTCGGCTCCGGCGTTTTGTATTTTTTCCAGCACCGCGAATTGATGACGCGGCGCAGATCGTCCGATGGAGGAATAACCGTATGAAGAAACGTTGGATTTTCATGGCAGCCCTTGCGTGCTGGGCGCTCATGGCCGCCCACGCGCAAACGAACAACTCGTTCGGGCAGCTCGCGCAGGCCGTCGCCACCAAAGACATGTCCATGAAGGAGATTTTCGACCGCGGCGGCGTGCTGATGTACTTCCTCAGCGCGCTCTCGATCATCGGTCTCGCCTTCGTGATCTACTTCATCGCCGTCCTCCGCCGCGAGGCGCTGATCCCGTCGCGATTCGTCGCCGGCCTCACCGCTTTGCTGCGCGAGGGAAAATATTCCGAAGCCCGCGCCGCCTGCCACGCCAACACGTCTGCCATCGCCGCGGTCATGGAGCCCGCGCTCGAATACACCGTCCGCAGCAACGGCAAGCCCGACAGCGCTCTGCTGCGCGAAGTGATCGAAGGCGAGGGCGCCCGCCAGGCCACGCTCATGCAGAACCAGACCATGTATTTGCAGGACATCGCCGTCATAGCGCCGATGATCGGCTTGCTCGGCACCGTCTGGGGCATGCTCAAGGCCTTCAACGTAGTCGCCACCGACATGGCCCGCGCCAAGCCGCTCGAACTCGCCGGCGGCGTCTCGCTCTCGCTGATCACGACCTGCGCCGGACTCGTCGTTGCGATTCCCGCCATGGCCGGTTACTTCGTGTTTCGCAACCGCGCCGGACGGCTCGTCGCCGAGCTGGAAGTTGTCACCGCAAAACTCATCCTCGAAATCGAACGCCACTAAGCCGCCATGAAATTCCGCCCACGATTTCGCGCCGACCCCGTCGGTTTCCAAGTCGCGCCAATGCTCGACGTGGTCTTCCAGTTGCTCGCGTTCTTCCTGCTCACCTCCGTCTATTCCGCGTGGGAAAACGAAATCAGCATCGCGATTCCCACCGCGCAGACCGGCACCGCGCCGCACCGGCTTGAAGGCGAGATCATCATCAACGTCGTCAAGGACGGCAGCGTCGTCGTCAACGGCCGCACGCTCGACGACCCCGCGTTCGCCTCGCTGCTCAAGCGCCTCGCCGCGCTGTGGCCCGGCCAGCCTGTCATCATCCGCGCCGACAAGGCCACCGCTTACGAGCACGTCATCCACGTCCTCGACCTCTGCCGCAAGGCCGACATCTGGAACATCTCCTTCGCCACCGGAATCCCCGAATCCACGTGAGCACCGCGCCGCGAAAAAACAGAATTTCCAATCATTGGAAATTTCCGTGCCCGCAAGTTCCAATCATTGGAAATTGCGATTTGTTCCGTCCGCTGACCGCCGTCCTCTGTCTTCTCTTCATCGCGGCGCTGCCGGCCCGCGCCCTCGACGCGAACGAACAAATGCAGTTTGCCGACGGCCTCTATTCCCGCGGCCTCTTCGATCTGGCGAGCAAAGAATATCTGAGCCTGATGACCAACTCCGCCGTCGAGAAACTCGACGCGGTTTTTTTCCGGCTCGGCGAATGCCAGCGGCAGCTCGGCAACAAATCCGTCGCCGACTCCGCCTACGGCGAATTGATCCAGCGTTTTCCGAAATCCGAATTCCGGTTCCGCGGCGAATACCGCCGCGCCGAAATGCACGTCACCGGCGGCGAATTCATCCAAGCCGTGAATTATTTTCGGACGCTGCTGGCCGCGAATCCGCCCGACGACATCCGCGCTCCCGCGCTTTATTATCACGGTTTCGCGCAGGACCGCCTCATGCTCACCAACGAGGCCGAGGCCGCCTACGACGAACTCGTCACAAAATATCCGCAGTCGCCGTTCTTCTCGCTCGCGGCGGTTTCGCTCGGCGAACTGAAGGAACGCCGCGGCGCGCCGGCCACGCAAACGCGCGATTTGTACACGCGCGCCGCCGCGCAGGCCGCTTCGCCGCGCGTCGGTGCCGAGGCGCTCTTCAAACTCGGCGACCTCGAATTCCGCCAGCGCAGCTACGCCGCCAGCGCCGACGCCTACACGAAACTGCTCGCGACCTATCCGAAAGATGAGCGCGTCGTCAGCAACCAGCTCGCTTTCGCGTGGGCGTACCACAACGCCGCGCGCTATCCCGCCGCGCTGCAAATCACCGCGGCGAATGTCGCGACAGCGCCCGAGGCGCAGCGCGCCGAATGGCTCTACGTCAAGGCCAACTGCGAACGGCAGCTCAAACAGACCGATGCGGCCGTCGCGGATTACTCGTTCTTGGTGCAAAAGAATCCGTCAAGCCCGCTGGCCCCGGCTGCGGCATATGAATGCGCCGTCCTCCTTTTCGAAAATAAACGCCATGCCGAGGTTCTCGCGTTTGCGCCATCGTTCTCACCCACCAACGTCGCTGGCATTGATGTTCTCTGGATGCTCGCCGAATCGCGCGCCGCGCTCAAGCAGTCCGCGCCGGCCATCGCTGATTACGGCAGAATTATCGCGCAATATCCGCAGAGCGACCGCGCCCCGCTCGCGCAATTTCGCCTTGCGAAACTTTTGCAGGACGACGGCAAGACGGCGGAAGCCGCAGCCGCCTACCGGCTGTGCGCGAAAAATTATCCGCATCACGCGCTCGCGGGTGATGCACTCGCCGCTTCCGCGGTCTGCCAGTTGCAGGTCGGGAAGAAAGACGAAGCCATCGCCGATTGGGCCGCACTCGCGCAGGACTATTCGAATTATCCCGCGCTCGATGACGCGCTCTTCGCGAAGGCGCAGACCGAGGTTGATCTCGGAAAAACCGCCGGGGCAAAAGCGACGCTCGAACAGTTCGTCAAGCTCTGCCCGAAAAGTCCGCTGCTCGCAAAGGCGCACTACACGCTCGGCGCGCTCGATGAAAAATCAGGCGAATACGATCCCGCCGCGTATCAATACGCCATCGCGCTCGCGCTCCGACCCGATGCCGAATTGAAGGAAACGCTACAGTTTCGCCGCATCGCCGTGTTGCAGCGTCAGGGTAAGAACGACGAAGCTGCTGCCATGCTCCAGCCGATGCTCTCCACGCCGGCGTCGCCGAAGATTCCGCATCCGATGCTCGACTGGCTCGCGCGCTGGCAGATCGCGAAACAAGATTTCGCCGCTGCCGATGAAGCCGCGACGAACCTCATCGCCCGCGCGACCGACCCGCAATTGAAACAATCCGGCTGGTACATTTCCGGCCTAGCCCGGCAGGGCCTGAAGAATTACGCCGGTGCGCGCGTCGCGTTCGAAACCGTCGCCGCGTCCACGAACAACGCTGGTCGCGAAGCCATCGAAGCATCGCTTCACCTCGGCGAGGTTCTGCTCGCGCTGAATGACTATGTCTCGGCAACCGCCTCTTTCGGCCGTGCCGCCGAAAAAGCGGGAACCGATGCGACGCTCGACATCCGCGCGCGCAGCTACCACGGCCTCGGCCTTGCCGCCGCCGCGCAGAACAAATGGGAAGAGGCGAGCCGCTATTTCATGAGCGTCGCCGTTTTGTTCGACGACAAATCACTCACGCCCGAATGCCTCTATCGCGCCGCCGAAGCCTTCGCGCACCAGAATAAAAACGATGAAAAGCAAAAAGCGATCGACGAACTGAAGCGCCGCTATCCCGACAGCGAATGGGCAAAGAAATGACAACTCCCGCACAAAATCAGGAATGGAATATTCAAGTTTGCGGAAAGATCTGCGCCGCCACCGGCCAGCCTTTCACCGACGGCCAGGCAATTATTTCAAAACTCTCCGTTTCGCCCGAAGGCTTCGTCCGCGCCGACTACAGCGAAGCCGGCTGGACCGACGAAACGCGCAAAGACGCGATCAGCCATTGGAAAGGTGTTTATCACGCCCCGCCAGCGAAGCCCGAGGATCCGCTGAAAAAGGGAACAGTCGAAGCGCTCCTTCGCGAATTCATGGCCAAGGACGACTATTCAAAATTGAGCGTCATTTACATCCTCGCCGTCATGCTCGAACGCAAACGCATCCTCGCGGAAAAAGATGTTCAGAAGCGCGAAGACGGCAGCCGGATTCGAATTTACGAACACAAAAAGACCGGCGAAATTTTCACCATCCCCGATCCCGATTTGAAGCTCAACGAACTCGAAGCCGTCCAGGCTGAGGTCAACACCCTGCTCGGTATTCCGCCGAAGAAATCGAAAGAGCAGCCACCGGTGGTTCAGGCGCCGCAGGAATCTCCCGGAGGAAATTGAACCTTCGCGCTAGACATGCACGCGTGAATTCGTAAACTGCGCGCCGTTTTTCCTACTGGCCAGATAGCTCAGTTGGTAGAGCACAGCACTGAAAATGCTGGTGTCCTCGGTTCAATTCCGAGTCTGGCCACCATCGTATGTTCCCCCCGAAATATCACGGTCTCTATCATCGTCGGCAATTCGTCTCTCCCGCGCGAATCGACGATGATCCGAAATCCCGGCGGCGGATTCTCCAATGATTGGAATTCATCGGCCGCTCAAATCTCCAATCATTGAAAAATGCCGGCGCGACGATTTCGATTTCGATGGTCCGCTTTGCGGGTCAGTAACCGGCAGATGACGGGGCGACGGGCCGCGGGTTGGTTCGTTGCAATTCCGAATATTCTTTTTTCACGGCGGGCGGGACGGTTTCTTCGCGCTCGACGCGGACGCCACGATTGCCTTCGAGCGGGCACTTCGTCTCGCAGGTGCCGCAGCCGATGCAGAGGCTCAGAACGGTGAACGGTTGCTTCACTTTCGCGCGCTGGCCGGTCTTCTTGACGACGGTTTCCGTCTCGCGGAAAAGGATCGCTTTTTCCGGCAGCGGGCAATGCTCCTCGCAAGTGATGCACGATTCGCCGGTGGCGAAGGGAATGCAGCGGTCTTTGTCGAAAACGGCCTTGCCCATGACAAACTTTTGTTTTTCGGCAACCTGCAGCCGGCGGATCGCGCCGGTCGGGCAGACCTGGCCGCAGAGCGTGCAGTTGTATTCGCAATATCCGAGCCGTGCCATGAGCCGCGGCGAGAACGCGCCTTGCAGGCCGCTTTCAAAAAGCACCGGCTGCAGCGCGTTGGTCGTGCAAGCCTTCATGCACTCGCCGCAGCGCACGCAAAGATTCAGAAAATCTTGTTCGTCGCGCGCGCCAGGTGGCCGGATGAAATCAGCGGGCAGACGATTTCCGCCGCCCGTCACGCGCGCAACCACCGGAACCGCAATGCCCGCAGCCAGCGATGCGATGAAAAGCCTCCGCGATGGTTCCATCGGCGCGGGCGCGGAGGTGGATTTCTTGAAACCGAATCGTGAGACGCGCGACGGGCAATCGCTCTGGCAATCCATGCAGAGGTTGCACGATTCCGGGATGAACTTTTTCTCTTCGTTGAATGCACCCATCCGACAGAACTCGTCGCAGGCGGCAGTGGCTTTGCAGTTGCCGCAGACGCGCGGCGGAAGTCGGCGCAGCAGCGAGAGCCGCGCCAGCATACCCATCAGCGCGCCACTGGGGCAGAGATTGCGGCACCAGAAACGGCGCTCGACAAGTTCCAGCGCGAACACCGCGGCGAGGATCGCGAACGATACGCCGGACCAGACGAACGCATTTTGCTGGAACGGCAGCGCGTGATTTTTAAGGAATTCATAGACCGGCTCGCTGACGCCGGTCACGGATTCCGGCGCGTGCCTGTAGAGCCACGTGAAGGGCGCAGTGACGCCGCGGCTGAGCCACGGATCAACGGCCACGGCCATACCGCGAACGAGGATCGAGAACGGATTGATGTAGCCGATCAATTGCAGGCCGCACAGCGCGCTCACGAGCACGAGGCCGAGCAGAAAGAATTTCGCAACGCGCCAGCGCGGGCGCGGCGGCGTGTCGCGCTTTGGCAGCAGGCGATGCGTCGCGTCGAGCAGCGTGCCGAGCGGACAAACCCAGCCGCAGAAAAACCGGCCGAGCACGAGCGTCAGCGCAATGGTGATGAGCGCGGGCCAGAGCAACGCGATGATTTGTTTGCCGGCGAGAATGGCCGTCGCGCCCACCAGCGGATCGAGGCGGAAAAGCAGGTTCGCGGCGATTTGGATATCGCTGATGCCATCGCTCTCGGTCTTGCGGAAGAGCCAGAGAAAGGCGAAGAGAAACACAAGCTGCGCGGCACGCCGCAGCCATTTCCACGGCGCGCGGCCGCGTGCCTTTTTCGCAGGTTGATCCATGAACCGGCCCGGTTGCCCGCGTCAGACTTTGACGATCTTGACCTTGTTGAGGTCCATTTCGCCGAGGCCCATCGCGGCGGCGCAACGCGTGCTCCCGAGTTCGTCGGGCTTCATGTCGAACAGCGTCGTGGCGTATGCGTCCGCGGCGACGGTGTCGGTGGAGACGGCCAGCGTGTGCAGTACCTTCACGTCATCGAGCTTCCCGCCGGTGGGGCCGTTTCGCAGCAGAATGCGCGTCGCGTCCACGACGGTCAGCGCGGGCATCATGACCGTGTTCAGGTCGGCGATCTTCTGGTCGAGCGACTGGTGGATGTTGCCGCGTTTGCCGCCGATGACACCCATGATGTTCTTGAGCCCGATCGTGAGTTTCGCGAGGACGTGATGCTTGGCAACGGGCATGTTGATGTAACAATCCGCATCCAGCGCGTCCTTGTAAAATTCCCATTCGGTGACGGCCACGCCCTTCTTGATTTTCACCGGCACATATTTCCGCTCATCCACGAACGTGCAGCTCACACGCGCATCGCCGATGGATTCGACGGCCTTCTGGATGCCGCTGGTCACGTAGGTGCGCCGGCAGTCGTTGCAGGTACGGTCGAAAACCATGACCTTGCCCGCGCCGGCCGCGAGGCACAGCTTGACCATCGCCATGACGAGCACCGGATGCGTATTGGCACCCTGCTCCGGCGTGCGGTCCCAGCCGATGTTCGGCTTCACCAAAACTTTCGCGCCCTTCTTGATGAACGGCAGCCCGCCGAGCGGCTCCAGCGCCTTCGAAAGCAGCGCCTCGTAGTCCGTGCCCTTCGCGACAGAAAGCAGCGACTGCGCAGGCGGCGCGGCCATTGCGCGCGGCGCGATCTGGAAAATCGCCGGTGCAGCCAGCGCGCCTGCCGACAACGCGCCGACGCGGCTGATGAACTGGCGGCGGCTGAATGCGGAGCCGGTGAGATGTCCGTCGAAATATTTCTCGTTCATGGTTCGAATCCTTTCGTTCAAATTTCAAAAATGCGGTTAGATATAAACATAAAAGCCGACCAGAAATCCAGCATCGCTTTCACGCAAGCGCCACCGGCGTCTCCAATGATTGGAAGCTTACGCCACCGGCTTTTTCCAATCATTGGCAGATTGCGGTTCGGACTTTTCCAATGATTGGAAATGACCGCGACGCCGGCTTCCAATCATTGGAAAACACGGTTGGAAAATTCACGGCGCGGGATGGGCGGGGTCGTAGCCGGGAGGGTAGTGGCCGGTGGTTTTGCGATATTCTTCCATCGCGTCGGGCAGCAATCTAAGGAGCGCTTCGTAGCGGGCCTTGTCGGAGGGATGGGTCGCGAAGATGCTCGTCGAGTCGTGTTTTCCGCCGGCCTGTTCCATGGCGCGTTTCCAGATGCGGACGGCAGCGCGCGGGTCGTAGCCGGCGCGGGCCATGTAGAGCGTGCCGAGGTGGTCGGCCTCGGCTTCCTCGTGGCGGCCGTAGGCGGGGATGAGCAGCGTGGTGCCCGCGGCGAAGACGCCGCGCAAGGCCCACGCGACCTGCTGGTGATTTTTCCGCGCGAGAATTTCCGCGCCGACTTCCGTTGCTGCGCCAAACGATGTCGCGATGCAGATCTGCCGCGTGACGTGGCGGCAGTTGACGTGCGCGATTTCGTGGCCGAGCACGGCGGCCATTTCGTCATTGTCGGCGACCAGTCCGACCTTCGGGTCGTAGAGGCCCTGAAAAACCATCATGGAACCGCCGGGCGCGGCGGCGGCGTTGACAATGTTGGTCTGGAACAGCGTGACGTTGTAGGGAAGCTGCGGGTTGTCGCTGACGGCGGTGATGCGGTGAACGATTTCCTGAATTTGCGCGACGCGCGCGGTGTCGCGGTTGACCGGCACGCCAGACTTGTGCATCTGCTGTTCGTTGACGGAGAGCGTCTGCTGGCCGATTTTGACTTCCTCGTCCCACGAATAATAATCGAAGACTTTGCGGCCTGTGGCCGGATTGGTCGCGCAGCCGGAAAGAGAAATCAACGCAGCGACCTGAAAAATGACGTGAATGAGACGCTTCATTCCCGAGGCCCCTGTCAGGCACCCGCAGTCGCGGCTGGCATCTGCATGATGCGCTCCATTTCTTCCTTGAGAATGTTAGCCGTTTCCTGACGTCCGGACGCGCCGGCCGGAATGATCCGGCACATGTCCTGCACCTGCTTGGCGAGCGCGAGCGATTGCAGGGGTTTGGTGACGATGCCCCTGATCGGCGGCGATTTGATGGCCTTGACCAGGGGAATATCTTCCTCATCCACCGCCAGCACGATGGCCGGCGTCGGCCTCACAACGCTCAGCGCCTCCAACAGCGGCTGCCAGTCTTTGCTGCGCGGCTTGATGTCAATGAGCGCGACGGCCGGCCGCCGTTTGCCGAGCTGGCTGACGCCGTCGGCGGCTCCGCGTGCGAGCAGCACCGTGAAGCCGCTTTGTTTTTGCAGCGCGGTGCCGAGAATGATGAGGCTGTGTACGTCGTTGCTGATCGCCAGCAGCGTTTCCTGCGCATCCGATGCCACGTCGCCGAGCCCGCGCGTGAGCAGGCGGCGGCAGGTCTTCATGAATTGCATCAGGTCCAGCGGCTTCATCGCATAATTGTTCGCGCCGCATTCGATCGCCTTCGCCGCGGACGTTTCGCTTGCAGCCAGCATGATGATCGGCGTGCGGCTCTGCCGCGGCAGCAGCCGAATTTTTCGCAGCGACGTCAGATCAACCGCGGCCTGGCCGGCGTCGTCCACGATGACCAGATGGCATTTGGTGGATTCCAGATATTTCGAAACTGCGTCGTCAATATTTGCGAACGTCTGCAGTTCGAAACCTTCCTTCACCAGCAGGTGATCAAGCACCTTCGAAGTCGTGTCGCTCGGCGTGATCAGCACGACGCGCTCCTTGCGCTTCGGCGCCTGCGTCAGCGGCGATGCGACGCGGTCGCCGCCCTCGGCCTTGGCCTGGTGCATGAGCCGGTCGGCCTGGTCAATGGCGACGGCCATGTTCTCCTGGTCCGGTAGCACCGAGACGCCCGCATAAATCTTGATCGCCTCGCTCATGCCGTCCGGATAGGTGAACGGCTCGCGCGCCAGCGCCTCGCGGATGCGCTCCATCGCACGCGATGCGCCGTGATTGTCCTCGCCGGGAAACAGCGCCATGAATTCGCAGCCGCCCCAGCGCGCGACGACATCCGTGGCGCGGAAGTAGCGTGAGAGCACGTTGCCGAAATGCCGCAGCATCTTCTCGCCGGTCTGCACGCCGTGCTGGTCGCAGATCTGCTGGTAGCGATCTATCTTCATCACCGCGATCGCGATCGGCTCCCTGGTTTCGCGATGGTGCGTCATCGCCCGCTCAAAATATTCGCCGAACGCCGCGCGGTTCAGCAGCCCGGTGAGCGGATCGCGATGCGCCGCGCGGATGCGCTCGTGCGCGCGCCGCAGGCGCTGCTCGATGGAGCTTTGAACCTGGTCGAAATTCAGCGGCTTGCCGAAAAACCCGTCCACATCCGGCAGCAGGTCCGCGAGGTTCGCCTCTTCCGCCGCGATCTTTGATGTCACCACGATGATTGGCACTGACGCCGTCAAGGGCCGGCACCGCAGGCTCGAAATAAACTGCCGCACGTCCTGGTCCGGCAAGAACAGATCGGCGACGATGAAAATAATTTCCTTTTCGCGCAGCGCCGCCTCCGCCTCCTTCGCGCCCGGCACCTTCACGATCTCGCGGCCCGACGGTTTCAGCCGCGCCTCCAGTTCCAGCATCACGATCTGGTCCGTCCCGATCAGCAGGATCGCCGTTGCCGCGCCGGGCAATTTGCGGCCATGCTCTCGCAGCATCTGAATCAGCCCCGTCACGCGGCCTTTAAGCTCGCCATCGCTCGCGCTGCCCGCCAGCCCCGCCGAGTTGGTGATTTCCGTCAGGCCGACGACGCGGCTGGCCGCGTGCAGGATTTGCAGCAGCGTACGCACATTCGCGATGGACTCGGCGTTCGTCGGGTCCATCGTATTGAGCGCGATCTCCAGTGCGTCGATGCGCGGCCCCAACTCGCTGCGAATCCATTTCTGCTGCTCTGCGGTCATCAAATTTTCTCGCTTCCTGTGTGGCTGGAAACGGTGGCACGATATTGAAACATCCATCGCATATCAATGAAAACAACCCCGCGCAGAAACGCCCGTCTTCGGCCCGCGACCGCGGCTTTCCAATGATTGGAGAACTGGCAGCGGCAAGTTTCCAATCATTGGAAATTTGCGGCGGCGGCGACCTGTTCTTCTCTCATTTTGCCGGCAAGGGCTGGTCCGGTTCGACGCCGTATTTGCGTTTGCGTGCGCGGCCCCACCAGCAGCCGCCAAACGTCACCAGCGTTTCGATTTTCTGGAAGACTTTCGCGGCCTTGTTGCCCTTGCGCGCGGCCACGCAAATGGGGCAGCCGAATTCGCAATAGTCCGGATCGCCGGGATGCAGCAGCGGCATTTTCAATCCATGCCAGCCGTATTTGTTCTCCGTCATGATGGCCTCGCGGCGCGATGAAACGCGCGGCCCGCCTATTCCATCATGTAATCATAAAACGCGACGAAGTCGTCGCGCTTCTGACCTTCGAGCCACTCGATCGCCTCGCGCGGATGCTGGTTGAGCAGGCCGCTGATCATGTATTGCAAATTGTAGCCCCACTCGATCTGTTTCGAGAGCGGAACGAAATGATCGCGGATCGCTTCGAGAATCGGACGCAATTTGAACTTCGGATTTTTCAGGAAGCCGAGCAGCAGTTCCATCTGGCAGTTGCCAGCTCCGCGGCCGAGGCCGTTGATCGTCGCATCGAGCTGGTTCGCGCCGGC
>CAIVKH010000169.1 GCA_903906425.1 uncultured bacterium | reverse complement strand
GAAGTTATCGAAGTCTGGGCCGGCACGAAGACCGGCGGCAGCGACCCGACGGGAACCTACACCCGCGACAGCGGCCTCGACCCCGTCGCCACGTTGACCGTGGAGGCCGCCTGAACCCCGCGGCGGCGCATCTTGTAGCGGCGCGACTCCGGCGTGCCAGTGCGACGGGCCTCCGGCCCGGCAAAAATATCCGACTGCGGGACACCCGCCCTCAGACGAATCTATGAAAGCCAAGACGCGATGAAAGAAACAAGGACATGTGAATTGGGCACGCGCGCAGATGGCAACGAAGATCAACGGGTATTGGGCCTTGATTTGCTGCGGGCCATCGCCGTGCTCTGGGTTGTCATAGCCCACGCCGAATATATTATAGCACCCTTCTATCCTCATTTTCCGCGGATATGGCTTGTCGATGCTGTTGACCTCTTCTTCGTATTGAGCGGATTTCTCATCGGCCGGATCATTTTGAGAGAAATTGTCGATGACAATGGGACGAGTGTATTTGTCGCGTTGCGCCATTTCTGGATACGACGCTGGCTGCGTACATTGCCGGCATACTATGTTGCGCTGGCGGCAACATACCTTCTCTGTGTCATATGGCCGAAAATGGCGCCCGGTGCCTCCTGGCACTATCTTTTGTTTCTGCAAAACATGTGGAAGGCGCAGCCATTTTTCATGGCGAACGCATGGAGTCTTTCCATTGAAGAATACTTCTATCTTGTGTTCCCCCTTGTGACCATCCTTTGCATGACCCTTTTTCGCAAAAGAGTGCGACGTGCTTATCTGGCTGCGGCACTCGTTCTAATCTTGGGAACAATTCTGGGCCGCCTTGTGATAGGAGCAGTAACAAAGGGAACCCCGGAGGGCGCCGACTTGGAACATTGGTGCCGAATGTTTCTTCCGGCCCGTCTTGATGCCATAGCTTACGGCGCTCTCGGTGCAATCATGTCGGTATCTTTTCCGGTCGTATGGCGGAAGATGTCGATCCCGTGTGCCGCAATGGGTGGCTGCGCTGTTATTTTGCATGCGTACATGCCGTCGAATTACTATTTGAATTGGGCAACAACTGCAATGTTCTATCCGATGGCTACGCTGCTCTTCATGCCGTTGCTTACACAGTTGCGCAGCGCTCCGCCGTGGTTTGCAATACCTGTACGCCACATCAGCAAGATTTCGTATTCCATGTATCTTGTCCATTTCCCGCTCGTGTTGCAACCAATTCAATATCTGTTCCTGCCCACCAACGCCACAAGCGCTGTTATCGCCTACATAGCCTACTTCTTCCTCGTGATGCTGTTTTCCTATGGCCTCTATTTCGGCGTGGAGCGCCCCGGCCTTCAGTGGCGCAAGAAGATTTCGATGAGATGGAGAGAACAGAAGGAACCAACCAGAATGAACAACACTGAATTATCAGAAAATGTTCCCTTTAGGGATCGAATCAGAGGAATGGCGGGCCGCTTTACGAGATTTGTGGCGGAGTATTCCTTTTCCATTTTCGGCTGCGCGGCCTTGCTGTTCGCAATCGCCATTGTTCATTATTCGCGATCAATCGATTTTCTTGATGATGACTGGGGTTTGCTAACTACGCTGCCGTCTAAATGGACGGAGGTCTTCTCGCACACCTGGCTCGGCCAGGTGTCGTTTGCGCAATTTTACAGGCCGATCACGAAGCTCACGATGTTTGTTGATCATTATCTCTTCGGGGCGAACCCGGCGGCCTTTCATGCTGTGAATATGTTGCTGCACCTGGTTGTATCGGCGCTTGTATTTGCATTTTGTCGCGCGCTCCTGCCTTCTTCAAGCCGTATTACTGCGCTGATGGCATCGGTGCTGTTTCTGACGCTCACGGTACACCAATACAATCTCTTCTGGGTGTGCTGCCGCACGGACACCGTCTGCACCGTGTTCTATCTCGCCTGTCTTGTCGCCTTTCTCCGCTATCTCGACCGCCCGCGGATTCTCTCATTCTTGCTGGTTCTTGTCTTCTCGGCCGCCGCCTATCTCTCGAAAGAAATGGCGTGGTCACTGCCGGGCGCCATAGGAATTCTCGCACTCCAGCGGCGGGCGCTGGGGAAGCGCACCACATGGTTCCTACTGGTGGCCGGTGGCATGGTCTATGCCGGGCAGTTCATTCTTCGCCACCATGTTGAAGGGTTCTTTCTCGCATTTTCTGCAAATGGAATAATAACACTGCCCCGTGTGCGGGCTGCTTTGGTGGCCACTTGGGAGCTCTTTGCAACGTACAATGCCCCCTTTGCGAGGCTCTCATGGCTGCTGGCAGTCTCAGTAGTCGCTTTCGCGCTTCGCTGCGGAGATAATCGTCGCGACACCCTCTTGATATTGGCGCTGTTTGCTGTTGCGCTGATCCCAATCATCGGGCTTGTCGTACCGTGGTACTTGTATCTGCCTTCGGCGATTGCCTGCTCACTGATTTGCGTGGCCGTCGCATCTCTCCGCCTGCGCGAATTCGGCTGGCTTGCGGCGATCAGCACAATAGCGATGGTGGCCATTGTTCACTGGGCTGCCCTCACGAAATTGGGCCATTCATGGCGCGCTGATAGCAGGGCAGCGCGCTTTGAACTGGATACAGCGGGTGAGGCATTCGCAGGAAGCAGTGGAACGGTTCTTGCCTGCAATGTTCCATTTCCAACATTCAAATTCCATCTCGCCGACGCGCTCGTTGCGCGCGGATATATTCCGACAAATTGCAACCTCGTCGTCATCAACTTTGTGAACGCTGGAAACCCCAAGACGCTCAACTGCGGCGTCTCGGCAGCCGGGCCCTCTGATGTCAACTTGTGGTGCCAAAAACCTAACGCCATGTATTATTTCAATCCCAATTACGACATGTACGGATTGCACCTGAGGGGAAAGAACATCCTCGATCTTCCCGAGGGCAGACTCGATTTTTCCGATGAGAACAGATTTCGTTTCTCGATTTCGAAGAACATACGTTGGACGAAACTTGTCTATTTCACTGGGAGCGGCTGGAAGGGGGTCTTCAATCCGGCTGAGTCATCAGTGCGTTCTGCAACGAACCGGCAGGCGGTGTCGACAGTCCGCATCTGACATCAAAGGGCACAAGGGTGGAGGAGCGCCACCCTCAATGAATCCTGCACCCGCGCGCCAGTTACCGTCAGCATTCAAGACCCCGCCCCGCCCGCGACGAATCGCATCCTCCGCCTGCGGGTGACGCGGCCGTGATGGAGGGGCACCGTCCCGCCGCCCCTTTTCTTCTTCTTCGGCGGGACGACGCAGCTACCGGCTCCTCGCTTTCCAATCATCGGCAACTTTGCTCGAACGTCGCGCGGCGATTACAGCGCCTTGACGGCGTCCACCAGCGCGGCGGCGGTGATGCCGAAGTATTGCCACAGCTCGTGGTGGCCGTCGGACGGGGCGACGCGCGGGTCGGTGATGCCGATGTGTTGCAGCGGTACTTTGCCCTGTGCGTTGCTCGCGACGAGGCTCGCGAATCCGCGCAGGCCGATTTCTTTGGTCGCGATCAAACCGTCCTCAATCGTGACGAGTCCGCCCGGATATTTCGCGATGAGCGCGTCGAGCTGGCCCGCGCCGAACGGCAGGCCGTTGATGACGTAGGCGTCGGTTGCGATGCCGGCGGCGGCAAGCTGCTTCACGGCTTCGTCGGCGAGGAACGCGGTCGCGCCGAGGGCGAGGATCGCTTTCTTCGCGCCGGGCGTCGTGCGGAAGGTCGTGCAGGGTTCCCACGCATCACCCGCGTTGAACAGCGCGGTGCCGTCCTGCTTCGCGAGGATCGGGAGATTGTCGCGCGGAATCGCGATGATGTGTCCGCCATAGCGGGCGGCGAGATCGCGGATGGCGACGAACGCGGAGCGGGCGTCGGCGGGCGCGTAGAATCGGTCGAGGTACGGCAGATAGCCCATCGCGAGCGTGACCCAGTCGAGGCTCCAGCCGCTGAAGTGATCGCGGCCCGTGCAGGAGCCGACGTGCGACAGGTGGAACGTGACGTTCAAGCCTTCGTTCGCGCCGGTGAGGTTGCGCTGATATCGCCACATTTCGAGACCTTCGCGCGCGATGCCTTCGTAGAATGCGGAGAAGGTCGAGGTGACGCAGAGCTGCGGTTTGTGCGTCGCCATCGAGGCGCCGTTGACGAGGAACGTCGCGAGCTGTTCCTCGATGCTGACTTCCCAGCAGTGCTCTTTCTTCAAAAATGTTTTCGCCTTGCCGAGCTTCGTCGAGGGATCGAGATCGCAACTGACGATGAAAACTTTGTCGGGATGCGCCTTCGCAATCGCCGCGTAGCCGGGTTCAACGCCCGCACGTGGGCTGACGGTTTTGCCGACTTCCGGCAACTGCACTTCAGCAATCTGCGCGGCGGTGAGTTCGAGATTCTTCGTGCCGGCCTTCGGGCGGGCGTTCGTGACGACGACGCGGGCGGGCTTCGCGCGAATCGCTTCGAGCGCGGCTTTTTGCTCGGCGGAAAATTGCAGCATCGGATTCGACAAAACCGCATTCGCATCGCGGCCCATCATCGCGCCATCGTGGTGGCCTTTGCCGCCCGGCAACTGGTTGTCGAGGAATACGCATTCGATCATCGAATCCACATCGCGATAGCTCATCAGCGCGCCGGGAACCCAGATCGGAGTTTCCATCGCGACATTGTTCTTCTTCGCGAAGGCTTCGACCTGCGGAACGATACCGAGGCAGTGCGCAAAATCCGCGAGCGTTTCGCGATAGCCGGTCGGATAAATCATCGAAGGCTTGCCGGCCTGCGCTAGTTCGTAGGCCTTGCGATAGGCCTGATAGAGCGTCGCGTGATCGTGCAGCGACGGCGTCTCGATGATTTCGATGCCGAGCGATTTGATGATCGGGCGCGGGTCCTTGTCCATGATCTGCTTGTTTGAACCGGAAAGCTGAATTCCGTTGCGGTGCATCACGAACGTGATCGGCGCGTGGTGGAGATCGGCTGCGTTGAAGCCGTTGAGCGCCTGGCCGGAAATCCAGCCCGCGTCGCCCGTGTGGCAGATGACCCACGCGCCGTTTCCGTGATGCGCCTTCTTCGCCAGCGCCTGGCCAACCGCGACAGGAATCATCACGCCGAGGCGTCCGCCATTGAGCTGCGTGCCGCCCGGAACCCACGAGACGTGGCCGGGAATGTCGAGGCTCTGGCGGAATTTCTTGATGACGATTTGCGGGTCGAGGAAGCCGAGCGTCGCGAGCGTGGCGTAATAGCCGATGGAGCAGTGCGCGTTTTCGATCGTGAATTCGACCTTTTCGTAATCGGTGAACGCGAGCGTCATCGTCAGCGCCGGGATCAAATCGAGGCCGCCGCCCATGTGGTCCACTTCCTTGAGCTTCGCCAGTTCCGCGACCGACTGGATAGCCGTGCGCGCCGTTTCGATTTCGAGGGCTTCGAGCGTCGTGATGGTCGCCGAATCCAGCATCGCCGTTTTCGCGATGTCTATTTGGAGGGGCAGGACGTGCGAGGTGACTGACGGGCGCATGTATTTCGTGCCTGCGAGCAGCGCGGCATTGCGATCTTGTTGTGCGGACATTTCGTTTTCTCCTTCTGAAAAAATTTGAGCGCGGCATCCTACAGATCTTCGCGGCGAGATCAAGCCGGCTTATGGCGGACAGGCCTAATGAAATTCTAATGAGCAATCGTGCGGTCAGACTTCAACTGAGCGGGTATCCGGGGTATTTTGCGCGGCACTGGAATTTATTTATTCGGGAGCCGTGAAGTGCGGGCGCGTTTTTTTATCGTCACAGCCGTTTTGATCGCGACAGGGGCACACGCAAGATGGGCGCCCATGCTGGCCGACGCCGAATGGACGCACCGCGCCGCCGTGCCTGTTCACAGCATTGACGGCATGAAGCTTGGCCTCGCCGAACCGCACCGCGACTTCGTCTACGATCAGATGCTCGCGCGCAAACCGTGCGTTGCATCCAAGGAAGGGCTTCGTTTCGCATCCCAGTGTAGGCCGCTGCCGGAACTGCCCGATCTACAGAAGGATTTCGGCGACGACGCCGGATTTGATTACACAAAATACCGGCTCCGGCTTCGCGAAGACGACGGCCTCGTCTCCATCAGCAGCGAAAATGCCGCGCAGATCCTAAATCCGTCGCTGCGAATCCTCGGCCAGCGAAAGGCGCCGGTGGATTCCGGCGGCCGCACGCGCGACACGATTTCTTCCGCCGCCGGCCAGTTGCTCGACAAACTGCAGGCCAGCCTCGGCGGCCTCGCAACATCCGAGAACGGCTTGCACGCCGGCCTCATCAACCTCTCTCGCGAAAATTACTACGGCACGCAGGTCGGCCTGGTGAACGCGGCCAACGAATGGCACGGGCTTCAAATCGGCCTCGTGAACCGCAGCCGCCGCGGCACGGGCCTGCAGATCGGCCTCATAAATTTTGCCGATGCCAAAACCGAAATCGTCTCGCCGATCGTCTTCAGCGCGCGGTTCTGAGCGGAATTTCCATGCAAATAACCGATGCGATCGCATCCGGAGCTGTGTCCGGCAGCGCGACCGAGAGCTTGTCGCCCACTTGCGAAACGCTCAGCGCTTTTTCCCTGTCGGCCAGCAGATATGCTTTGCCGACCTTTTCTTTCACGCCATCGAGTTCGAACTTGCCGTCGCGGGATTTGAATAGGAAGACGTAAAGTTTCCCCGGCTTGGCTGTACAGCGCCAGTCCTGGCAGGGCTCGAACAGCGGTTTGCCACTGCGGTCGGTTTTGGTCCTGCTGTACGCGCCGAATTCCTCGCCAAACGGGCTGCGGCCCGCGCCATAAACCGCCTCGCCGTTGACCTTCAACCACGCACCGACTTTCCGGAGCATGTCCTGGCTCGGTTGCGGAATGACGCCATCGCCATCGGGACCGACGTTGAGCAGGTAGTTGCCACCTTTGCTGACGATGTCCACGAGCTTGAACGTGAGGTCTTCGGGCTTTTTCCAGTTGTGGTCGTTCTTCTTGAAGCCCCACGTGTCGTTGAGCGTCGCGGGCGTTTCCCACGCGCCCGTGCGCGCGAGATCGGGAATCTTGTTGTCGCCTTCGGAGGCATAATCGCTCCTGGCGTGGCCGCCGAGGCGGCCGCTGACGATGCAGTTGGGCTGCAATTCGTGGACGAGTTTTTCCAGCCGGCCTGCGCGCTCGTCGGTCATGACTTTCAACGGCGTGTCGAACCAGACGACGGCAACCGGG
>CAIVKH010000168.1 GCA_903906425.1 uncultured bacterium | reverse complement strand
CGGATCGCTGCCGCCGATCTTCACGCCGGACCACACAACCACGACTTCGAACGTCACGAACATCGTCGCCTCGATCACCAGCTTCCAGTTCCCCGTCGCCGCATCCCAGAAAAGTTTCTGCGACGCCCCGCGGAGGAATGCGGTACGGGATGCGGACGGTCATTTGGTTTTCCTTTCGACCCAGAGCACGGCGACCTCGCCCATTGTTTTGAGGACAATGATGGCGAGCAGTCCGGCCATGGGGTTGGGGCTTTTGTCGGCGATGAAGGGCGCGAGCATGACCAGAGCGAAGAGTTGAAGCACCCACCCGCCCCCGCTGTAAAGCAGCGGCTGCCGGCCGCCGCCGCGCAGGGCGCCTGACGCCATCAGCTCCTGCAGGGTGCGGAACAGCCGCATCGCGAAGATGCCGGCCACCGGCCAGAATTGAAGAACCCGGGCCGCGTGAAAGGAAGATTGGATCGTTTGCACAAGATCCGAGCTGTTCTTGTCGCGGCCAAAGACCAGGATGGCGAAGAACCCGAAGAACGTGATGAAGACCACCTCGAACGGAAGCACGCCGCCCCGCTTGTCCTCCGGCATAAAGAAGCGCTTGATCGCGTCCATCAGGACAACGACCGCGCCCTCGACAATGAACAGCAGGATCAGATTGAAACAGCTCCATCCATGATACCAGACGTTATACAGCGGGATCATGTTGGTGATGATGATCATCACCGTTGCCATCACGGGATTGACTTGCCCCGGTTTCATGGGGACTTATGCGCCGCGGTTGACATGATCGCCGGGGGTTCCTTGAAATTCTTTTACCACAGAGAACACAGAGGGCACAGAGCGGAGCCGGATGCGGAGGGTGCTCAGGCGACGGCCAGTTGATAGGTGAATTCGCTCACGTCCATTTGCGCCTTGGCGTGTTCGATGGTCATGGAAACCACGCGGCCATCCTTGTCCACCTCAACGAGCACGTTCTCGTTCAGGTCGTAGGTTTCGACGACTTCCGATGTGCCGAACTGGAGCAGCATCGTGTCCGTGTCCTGAAAATATTTCGCTTTCATATTTTGTCGCCCTTGAATCTACGATCAAAAAACGCGTTATGCACGGTAATTTCGTCCTCAAGCACAGCACCACGCGCAGCCAGCGGCCCTCCGCTGCGCCGATTCGTTTCCACAACCGGATGCGGCGGTCCGATTGCACGGCCCTTGCCTCCGGCGCCCGGATCGTCTGCTCTATCCATTCGTCCAGAATCCGCTGCCGGTCCGGCCGTGATCGCACCTGCTTGAAATATTCCGTCACTCTCATGTATTGGCCTGCTCGTTCAGCCCCGGCGGCAGAACCGCCGCGCCGCTGCCGAAATGATCGTGGAAACTCTTCTCATCCCTCCGCGGATGCTCCTCTTGCTTGAGATGATGATGATGATTCTTCATCGTGACATGTTGACGGAGTACTTCACGGCGCTCGTATCGCTGACGATTCCGTCGGGATATTTGTTGCCATAGCCTGTCAACTTATTGGCGCCATCCCATTCAACAAACCATACGTCGGAAATGAAGAGCGCGCCGCCACTGCCAGGAATTTTGGCTCCCGAGGTGAATTGAATGTAAGTCGAGTAAGGCGCCCCCCACTTTGTATTCCAATAGGAGTTTCCAGTGATCTCGCGCTCGTCGCCATTCCACCAGACCAGATTTCCGCTCAAGAGAACGCCGTAGCCGTAATTCAATGAAGAGAAGTCTTCATGAACGGTGAGCGTGCACTGCTTCTGGTCAGTCCCCGCCGTGCCGTGCCAGGTGCCTGACATGGATGGGAACATCAGGCCGTCATCCAGCGTCACAGTCTTCACGGATGCATTGGTGGAAACGGCATTCGTCGGGTTCGGCGACGTTTCCTTCGACGCGTGGTCGTCATTCTCGCAGCCTGTGAGCGATGACGCAATGATGCAAGCGGACAGGATGCCTATAAGTTTTCTTTTCATGATCTATCTCCTGCTTATCGCACTTCCGATCATGGCACCGCCATGGTGACGGGGTCGGTGGGCTGGGTTTCGCCTTTGTCGTTGCGGCCGGTGAGGATGATGTCCACCAGCGTGCCCTGCGCGAGGTCGGGTAGGGTGAAGGTGGCGTCGCTTTCGGTGACGATCACGCTCGCGATGACTTTGCCGGTTTCGTGGTTGAGGACGCTGGCGCGATAGCTGTCGTCGCGGCGGCCGTCGTCCCAGTCGGCGATGAGCATCTTGCTTCCAGCGGCGCCGGGGGTGACGACGAGGTTTTCCGGAATCGTGGGCGTGCCCGGGTCGGAGGGTTTGTCGAAGCCGAAGGCGTACCAGCGTTCGTCGTCGGGGCCGAGGAGCTGGGTGAGTTCGTTGAGCAGATAGGACAAGGTCGTGTAGAGCAGGTCGAGTGCGGCCTGGTAGGCCTTCTGGGCGTTGCCGGAATCGGTGTTGCTCTGGTTGCTGGCGGAGTCGGTGTCGCTGATGGCCTGGGCGGCGGCCTCGCAGGCGGCGGCGGTGAGCGG
>CAIVKH010000167.1 GCA_903906425.1 uncultured bacterium | reverse complement strand
GGGGCTTTGGAAGAGTACGCGGAACGATCTGGTCAAAACCAAGATTTCTAAGCAAGTGCTGGCGGCCGAATCTCTGCACATTTTATCGACCAAGAATTCTGGCGCCGCGTGCGCGGATTTGTGCAACAGGTTAAAAGAGTTGGGTGCATTTTCGCCCGTCATCCACGATATGATTAGTTTTGCACACGGGGGGTATATGGCGCTTTCCCGATTTCGACACTTATCGTCTGGGCTTTTAGTATTTAAGGACCGGGATTGCGAAGCCGAAATTGAATGGCTGTCGCACAGGCTTCCTTCGTGGATACGTCCAACCGTTTTGGTAATTGATCAAAAGGACAAATATGCCTCCATTAGCGCGTATATTTGCCAGATGTGTCTAATCCCTCGATTGTGTGGGAGGAGATTTGAGGTGCTCAAGGTCCCTCACATTCCTGACTGGGGCAATAGTGTTTATCAGAAACTTGGAGGGATTGCCGAAATATGAAGCAGGTTGACCGAATGAAGCAATTGGCGGAAGCGAATTCCTCGTGGCTCAATAGAAGATTCGGAGGCACTGAATACTTATCCCCCGAATACTATGCTCAGATCCTAAAGCCCTATTGTTTCAAAGGTGTTTCTGATTTAGGAATGTTTAGGGCGTTTCTGGATAAATATGATCATAATGTTGGTCCAAAAATCCTCGAACTCGGCAGTGGATCCGGGCGCGCTACAGATGTGCTGGTCAAACATTCGCTGGCCAAGAATGCCTCGATCGAACTGCTTGATTTGAGTGCCCAAATGCTTGACGCATCAATTCGCAAGTATGGAGTTCGTCCGGATTTTAAGTACATACATGCCGATACCATTAACTACCTTCTTTCAAATCGTGATTCGTACGATTTGATTTTCTCGTTGTGGTCTTTCTCACACTCAGTTCATCAAACTTTGCACGCGCTCGGGGAGTCGAAGGGATGCGAGGTAATCCTGGCGGCGATGAAGAACCTTTTCACCCGATCACTGTCGGTAAACGGTCGTGCATTTATTGTTCATTTTGATGCCTTAAGCGAAGAGCAGATCATCAGCCTGAGTATTAGGAGAACGAAATATCCCTTCTTCGTGCCTGGTCAACAGTCACCTTCAAAGAAAATGTTGGACCAGATGCTAATCGGACTTAGTAAACAGGGGCTCGTTCGCTTTAGAGTATTGAAGCACACAGGTGATGCGATCAAGTATTCGTCGATTAATGAAGCATTGGAGATATTCTTTAATTTCCATATGGAATGTGAGTTCAATCAGAAGGAAAACATTTCGGATCTGCTCCATGACGTTAAGCAACAGCTGCTTCGATTCAGAGATGATCGTGGCAGTATCAGGATCAAACCTAAATGCTTTGTTTATGAAGTGACTCGAACGAAATAGTGTTGTATTTTACTTGCGCATAATTGTTTGTGCCTTGAACTGTGTTGATGATTCGGATTGAATTGTCGATGCTGACGCATCAGTCGTCTTCCATCACTGCATTTGCAGCACTCTTCGTACGCCGCGAACTGGGGCCCTTTAATCACTCCTTTTGATCGTTGCGCGACTGCTCACGTAGTCAAATTGATGACGCTGTACAATCTGCGCTCATGGCCGTTTTCTGGTAAAGTAGCACAGATGAAATCTGCACTAATACGTTGGATCGCGCTCGCACTCGCTGTGTGGGTTGCTGCGACGATTGTACCTGGGATCAGCTACGACAACGGGCAAAGCATCCTGATCGCAGCGCTGGTGCTGGGAATTCTCAATGCGTTTGTGAAGCCGGCGCTCAGCGTTTTGTCGCTTCCATTCATCGTCGTGACGCTCGGACTCTTCCTGCTCGTGGTCAACGCGCTCGTGTTGATGCTCACCGCCTGGCTGGTCTCTGGCTTCCATGTTGCAGGGTTCTGGCCGGCAGTGGGCGGAAGCGTTGTGATCAGCATCGTGAGTTTTTTTCTCGGTTCATCCGGCCGGGGCAGCAGTTCGATTGTCATCGACCGTGTAGAAACTGTCAGCGCGATTCCGCGACGATCGCCTCCTCCCGGAAAGGGGCCGGTCATCGATGTCTGACGAAGTGATGATCCGTTTATGCAAACGAGCAACAGGTCTGAGAAAGACGCCATCGGCAGAGCCGGATTTCTGGCGAATTTGCGCCCCGGCGGATTCGATGCGCTGATCTTTTCGGCGAAGGCTTCGATCTCCGCCGTGCTTGCCTTCCTTTGCTATCAGGCACTGGATCTGCCGGGCGCGGCGTGGGCACCGGTGTCGGCATTGATTGTGACACAGCCGACGCTGCATCCGTCGCTTCGTGCATCGCTGTACCGGCTGGCGGCGAACATCGTCGGTGTCTCGATCGGCGCGCTGGCAGCGCGTTTCGTCGCCAGCCCGATGGTGTGCCTCGCCGTAGGCGTCTTGCTCACCGGGCTGGTCTGTCATTTCACCCATCTCGACGACGGTCTGCGTGCAGCGTACGCCGCTGTCGTGATCGTGATTCTGGGAAACGAGCGCAACGCGTTTGCCGGTTCCATAGACAGGGTGCTGGCCGTCATCATCGGCTGTCTTTCGGCACTGTTGGTCGGCGTGATTTTTCATTTCCTGTTTTTCATGCGCCGCACGCCGGCGAATTCCGCTTCTTCAAACAATGAGTGACCGCGGAGAACACAGACACCGCACGGAAGTTGATCGCTGCGCCGCACAAACTGTAATGTCGCCGGAACAAATGCCATGAATGAGCTGCGCATCTTCGTCGACTTTGCACTGCCGCCTGATGCCCTTGAAATGCTCAAGGACGGCTGCAAACATCGCCGGCTGATATTCGCCAGCGCGCCCGCGACCTCGGTATTGGCCAGCGTGGAACACGACCCGCAACTCATGAACGCCGACGTAGCCTTTGGTCAGCCTGATCTGAAATCAATCGAGACGGCCGGCAATCTGAAATGGGTTCACGTCAGCTCGTCGAGCATCACCCGCTACGACAACCAGGCGTTTCGCGATCTCGTGGCGCAGCGCGGGATTGCAGTGTCGAACAGCGCCAGCGTTTACAACGAGGCGTGTGCCGAACATGCGTTCAGTTTCATGCTGGCCCAGTCCCGAAGCCTGCCGGTCTCACTCATGACGCGTACACCGGGCGGCAGCGAAACATGGAGATCACTCCGAAGTTCATGCGTTTCATTGCGCGGGCAATCGGTGCTCATCCTCGGCTACGGTGCCATCGGCAGAGGGCTCGTCGAGTTGCTGGCACCGTTCGAAATGAACATCATCGCGTATCGCCGAAAAGCACGGGGCGACGAAGGCGCGCCTGTTATCACGGAGCTGGAGTTGGAATCGGTGCTGAGATCCGGCGTCGATCACGTCATGAACATTTTGCCTGACAGCGAGCGGACAAGGCACTTCTTCGATACGCATCGCTTCTCCGTCATGAAACCAGGCGCGGTGTTCTACAACATCGGACGCGGTGCAACGGTCGATCAGGATGCACTGCTCGCAGCCCTTCGATCAGGACGGATCAGGGCCGCATGGCTTGATGTCACAACGCCAGAGCCGCTGCCGGATGAACATCCGCTATGGGCCGAACCAAACTGCCACATCACGCCGCATGTGGCCGGCGGTCACGCCGGCGAAGCGAAAACGCTCGTGCGGCATTTTCTGAAAAACCTACAGCGGTTTGTGCGCGGGGAGCCGCTTCTGAATCGCGTGATGTGAATGGCAGTAGCCGGCAATCTCAGTCCGGTATCCAAACCTTGGTCTGCACGTTCTGGTAATATCCGGTCTGGACCTTCCGGTAGGAGTTGAGGCCGGTCTGCTCGTATTTCCAATCGCCGGGCACCCATTGCTTTTCCTGCCGGATTTCATAGTGCCCGCTTTGCACCAGCACCTGTGAATTCTGTTGTCCAACGCTCGGCGGCTCTTGTTGTGACGTGATCGGCGGTGGTTGTTGGACGTTGAGTTGTTGTTGCTGTGTCACATCGGGTACTTGTTGCACGATCTGGGGCTGCTGCTGAACTACAACCGGCTGCTGCACGTAAACCGGCAACTGTTGCACAATCACCGGCGGGGGTGAATAGGTCTGATAAACCACCGGCGGCGGGCAGTAGTATGAATCGTGATAGACTGTTCTCGGATACCCGTCAAAGACACTGCCCACGATTACGCCTCCGATGAAGCCAACGGCAGCCGATCCCCAATTGCCATACCCGCTGTGATAGCCGCCATGATAATCGCTGTGGTATCCGCCAGAGTACCCACCATGAAAATCGCCGCCGTGGTAGTCGCCGCCACGATAGCCACCGTGAGATCCGCCTCGTCCATCGGCCAGAGCGGACGTCGCGCAGATCGCTGTGATTGTCGCCGCCGTCAAACTGAGTTTCATCGTGCGTTTCATGACCGTTCCTCCAGCACTTCGTTCTGCCGATACTTCGGCTCGTTACAATACGACGAGCGCCGGGAGCGCTTATTCATTGTTGTTGAGCGCCAGTTGCCGCCTGTGGCAAGGGACCGGTCATCGACGTTGAGCTGTGGCGAGTGCTGGTGAACGTCGCCTAGGCGACACGAATGGAGCTGAGGGCCGCATAGAAAACGAAGTCCTTAATTTTCATGCGTTGACCGTTATGATTAACTGAATGAGTTCAGTTCTTCGTGCGTCGGGTGGCGCGTTCAGAAGAACGAGACTCGTGACCCTGCTATGCGACAGCGGGCCAACAACTGAAAGGAAACGATATGAGGCATCCCTTGGATTGGTTTTCCGGAAAGACGGGTATCGTTCTTGTGGACGACTGGCTCACACATCCGGAAACTCCCGACGTAATAACATTGGCGCTGCCCGGCTATCGCCAGACGAACACCTTCGCGTGCGGATTCACGGCGGCCTGCATGGTGGTTCATCACTTCTACCCGCGGCGCTCGATCAACCGGCTGTACGAACTGGTGCGACCCGATACAGAGATGGGAACGTCGACGGCCCGCCTGAAGCAGGCCCTGCGCAAAAGTGGTCTCGCCGTTCAGGAGCGCGACGATCTCAAGTGGACGGACATCCACCGTGCCATCGAGAGCAACTGCCCGGTGATCGTAAAAGTAACCACGCGCAAACCCGACGTGCTTCACTGGTGCGTCATTTATGGAACGGGAAAAAAGCCGAACCGTGTTTTCCTCGCCGGCGTCGGGACACCACTGATCGGCAGGAAAGAATTCTCATTCTTCGAGTTCAGCGCGGCCAAGTGGGAGACCCGAGGCTTTGGCCTGATCTGCCGGAAACAGCAGGGCAAACTTGCAGCGGGTTGACGCCGCCCTGCTCGATTTTTTCTCATGGGTGGTGGCCACCCACGTCAGCTCATTTTGCGGTAAAACGAGGGTTCCGGCCAATTCGTGGCAAAAGCGGCGATGATCGTCTAATCGAATTAAAAAGTCTGTGGATGAATATGTTGCACCAAAATACAGCCTGCTAATTTGGATCAGTTTTCTCAGGCATCGCATGCACTCATGGCAGCCTGATGCAAAATGAGTGGCCTCGTGTCGATGTGCGGATGAGTGCGAAGCAATTAGAAACATGACACCGGTCGGCGTCTTGGCAGGCCACCGTCTGCGTATCGTCTGGAGCGCGGAAGAACAGCATCTGACCCTCCCAAGGAGATCATATCCGACGCATCCAACATCGTGCGATGGATTGCCTCCCATCGCATCATCCGATCTGGTTTTTCTCATGGGTGGCCACCACCTACGTCACGCCGGTTTGCGGAAAAACGCGGGTATCTGACGCCGATGCGAAAAACGGCGATTTGTCGCACAATTGCTATAAGGTGCTGTGGACTAACATAGTGAACTCAAAACGGCCTATTCATTCCAGACAGTTTGCTCTGGAACTTTTAGGCGCTTCGCCCGTCGATCGCTTGCAGCACTGTGCTTCACGTTGTGCTGCGACGTGACGCCAGCATCCAGTTTTTGAAGTGTGCATCGCGTTCGGAAGAGCGGGCTCCGCATTGCGCGCCACACCACGCGACAGGCCTCCAGTCACAGCTGAAAAGTTTCCGGCAGCACCATCGCTGTCCGGCATCATAGGAGATTAATATGCCGAAAAGCATCCACACGGCCGCATACAGGGCGCTGATCAAACTCATGCGCGGCCGCCGCGAAGAACTGGGACTCAGCCAGAGCCAGGTTGCAGCGAAAGTCGGACGTGATCGATCATGGCTTCAGCGCATTGAAGTGTGTGAACGGCGGGCCGATTTTCTTGAGACCCTGGACTTGCTCCGGGTCTTGGGCATCGACCTGGCGGAGGCTGTGGCAATCGTTCAGAAGAAACCGTGAGGTTTTTCGAAAGAGGCTCCGCAAGGGACCTCTTTTTTTAGCTCTCAGAGGCGTCACTCGGTCTGAGCGCTGGGATCATGTACGATATGAAAACATTTTTTCACAAGCAAGCGACCCATACAAAAAGTGTACGCTGACCCATACAAAAAGTGTACATGGTCTCGATAAGGTCGATTGAGGGATCGGATCGTGTCTCGAACACGGAAATCGAGATCAATCAATGAAATCGAGGCGTTCCGTGAGGTCGTGTCGGAGTGTGGGAAATGGTGGAGCGGGAGATGGGGATCGAACCCACGACGTTCAGCTTGGGAAGCTGACATTCTACCACTGAATTACTCCCGCAATTCAACTCACACATAATATCACGAGGGCACATTTACACAACCCTCGATTTTATTGGTTTATCTCAATGTTTATGCATTCAGACATTTTTCTGTCTGGATTTTTTTTGATCAGGACATTGCACAAATTACGTGAGGCAGAATTTGGCACCGTGACTTTTGGGGTCACGAGATCTTCGCTAAGGTGGCTTGAGATTCCTGATCGGCCTGTGCCAGCAAAAACTTCAAAATCCGCGGGCCATCGTCGCGGCGCACCAGTGCGAGCCAGCCGATGCGGATCGTGTCGAACTCGTCTGTAACCGCGTTGCGCTACCGCCGACTTTGCTTGTGACCGACGTACGCCTCGACAGGATCGCGGGCCAGCAACTCGTTCAAAACGTCGTCGCGGTAGCGCGCGCGTCTGTGCGCGCCGTTGTAGACGATCGCGCCGGCCTTGGTGGAATACGGACGCATCACACGGTCTGTGACTTGAATTTCCCAACGCTCGCACAGACGCATCAACGCTTCGGCCTCTGGTGTCCACGTCGCATTTTCCGGCACTGGCTTCGGCGCCAGCTTCGCTTCAATTTCAGCGCTTGCTGTGGCGAGCGCGTTGCCGGAGACGCCGAGCTTCTGTAGCGCCGCCACATGTTGCTCCGCCTCGACTAGCGGATCGCTCGCGCTTGCTTGCGCTGTTCGTCAGACTTCATCGAACGCAACAGAACATTTTCCTGAACGTAATGAGCGTAGGCCACGTCGATGCCACAACGCAGACGCTGTGCGATCTCGTGTGGATTTAATTTCATGCCCAAGCGATCAGCGTTGGTCGTCGCGAACGAGCGGCGAAGCGAATGACACGACGGGACGTCGTTAAAATATATTTTGATGTTCAGTCGCTGTACGCTTTACGTCTCATGAAAACACGAGTGAGAAAAAAGCGATGATACTCTTACGGATGCTAACAGACAAGTTGAGTAATATGCCTGATTTTATTGGTGCGCCCGACAGGATTCGAACCTGTAACCTTCTGATCCGAAGTCAGAAGCTCTGTCCAGTTGAGCTACGGACGCAATTCCACATCAATTTACATCGTCATGATCGAACGGCACGCGGTCAATCGAAAACCATTTGCGTCAAGTTTTGCTGATGATTTCCTCTGCGTTGTCACGTGAGAATATGGATCGAAACAGCCGGTTGCGAGGCTGACGCGGTAAGGATGGATGCAGAGACGTGCGGACGTGCGGTTGGAAATTTGTTTTGCGGAGAGACGGTTTCTGCTAATTCGCAGCTGCCACTCTTCGGCTCAAACATGAAAACTGTCCGATGCAAATTCTGGAATTGGTGTTCCTCCGTCTCTTCTGCGACGGGAACGAACTTCTTTTGGATCGCCGTCATTGCACTGTCGTGCGCGCTGGCGGGGTGCTCTCAAAATCCAGGCCAGGGCGGATCGGGCGCGTCGGGGGCGGGTGGCGAAAAGATGTTCCAGCCAGCGCGCGGCGAGTTTTCGGTCATGACCTATAGTCTCGGTGGTTTTGCCGTTGAAGAACGCAATGGCGCCGGCCATCCGACAACGTTCAAGCCCGACGCCGAAGTCCAGGCGGAGTGTGCGATCATCGCCAATGCTTCGCCAGACGTGCTGGTCTGCCAGGATATCGGCGACGGCGCCGCCTTTCAAAAATTGCGCGACGGCTTGAAGAGCGCGGGCCTTGATTATCCTCACGCCGAGCAACTCGTGATGGCTGGCGAGACCACGCACATCACGCTGCTCAGCCGTTTCCCGATTGCGGCGTATGAACCGGTGACCAACGAGGTTTTCACAATCGCCGGCGAATCGCACCGTGTGGAGCACGGGTTTCTCTGTGCGGACATCCAGGTGAACGATGGCTATCAGTTCAAGCTCGTGTGCGTGCATCTCCGGTCCAAGCGATTCGTGGTGACCGGCCAGACGGAGATGCGGCGCAACGAGGCGCGTTTGCTGAACAAGATCGTCCGGCATTTTCTGCACGACAAGCCGGATTTGAATCTGCTGGTCGTCGGCGACCTGAGTGATTCGCCGAAGTCGGCCGCTGTGCGCGAAGTCATCAGCGGATCGGGCACGCCGGTGCTGGACGATCTGCGGCCGGCCGACTCGCTCGGCGCGGTTTGGACCCATCTCCTGCCTGCCGAAGACAACTATGAACGGTGGGATTATCTCTTGTGCAGCCCGGGCATGCTGCGCGAAACCGTCGCCCCCAAATGCCGCGTCGTCGAGGATCCGCTGGTGCTGAAGGCGTCAGACCATCGGCCCGTCGTCGCGGTATTTCACGCGCAGGATCTCTGAGGCTCCTTCCGTTGCGAAAGCGAATCCGCGCAATTTCCAATGATTGGAAAATTCCGCCGCCGCCATTTCCAATCATTGGAAATTTGCGCTGCGGCACAGGTGCGATAAAGTCGCGTGCCTGATTCAGGCGGGCATCTGGAATGATTGAAAAGAATCACAACGGCAAAACGAAAAGCGGTTCGCGCTTTCCCGATCCACGCGTGGCCTGGGATGACGGACTGCTCTGCATCGGCGGCGGACTGAGCGTGCCGGTGCTGGTTGACGCCTATTCGCACGGAATCTTCCCGTGGCCGTTTGGCGAAGACGCGCCGATACCGTGGTTCTCGCCGCCGCAGCGGGGCGTCATCGAATTCGACAGCATTCACATTCCGCGTCGCCTCGCCCAGTTCATGCGGAATATGAAATGGACGACGACGATTGATCGCGATTTTGCCGGGGTCATCCGCGGTTGTGCGGCGCAGCCGCGCGGCGGCACATGGATCACGCGCGCGATGATCAACGGCTATGTCGCACTTCACCGCGCCGGCCATGCGCACAGCATCGAATGCTGGAATGGCGAGGACCTCGTCGGTGGCATCTACGGAGTTTTCGTCGGCAACGTCTTCTCGGCCGAGAGCATGTTCTTCAAGGAGAGCAATGCATCGAAAGTCTGTCTGGTCAGGCTCGTCGAACATCTGGCATCGCTTGGCCTGACGTGGCTGGATATCGAAGTCGTCACGCTGACGACGGAGAAATTCGGCGGCCGGCTGATTCCGCGCGAAGATTTTATGAAACGGCTCAAAACCGCGCGGCATTTCCCGCCAAAGAAATTCTGACGACATTCAGCGGACGCGCGCCGGCGACTCTTTGATTTCCTCGGTTGCGTAGCCCTGCGCGATCACCCGCGCCTGAAAGCTGCCGAGCCGCTGTTGGAAGTTCTCCCAGTTCTTCCGGTTCGGTTGCGACCATGCGACCTCGGCGAGCGCGCCGAGGCGCGGCAGCGTGAGCCGTTCGAGCGTCTCGATGTCCGCGATGTGCTCGGTCCAGAGATTCGCCTGCACGCCGAGAATCTGGCCGGAATATTTGGCGATGGCTTCGGGCATCGGCTCCCAGTTGTAAACGTTCTCGACCGTGTTGGTGATTTTCCAGCCGCTCGCCCCGGGGCCGCCGACGACCTGCTTGTAATCGAAATAGCACGGATTGCGCGGGCACATCACCATCTCGAATCCATCGGCCAGCGCATCATCGCGGACCTTCGTCTTGTCGTGCCGCCACCAGAAGATCACGGAACTTTTCGGGACGCCCGCGCTCACGATTTCATCCCAGCCGGCCGGCTTGCGCTGCGATTGCTCGATGAATCCGGCGACGTAGCGGTCAAAATAGTGCTCGATATCCTTTGTCGTGGCGATGCCCTGCGCCGCCATCATCGCATCGGCATCCGGCAGCTTCTGCCAGATCTTGTTGTCCACTTCGTCGCCGCCGAAATGAATCACTTGCGATGGGAACAGGCTCATCACCTCGGTGAGGACGTTCGTCGCAAACCAGTATGAATTCGTCGGGCCATAAACCAGCGGGTTGAACGTGTCTTTCCCGCCGTTCAGATCCGGATAGGCGCGCGTCGCGGCGGCCGCGTGGCCGGGCATGTCAATCTCCGGCACGATCGTCACGAAGCGGGCCTGCGCATAGGCGACCAGCTCGCGCACATCCTTCTTCGTCAGCAGCGCGGGCGGCGCATTCGAGTCCGAAAAGTTTCCTGTCGCGCCGATGGTGTTGAGCCGCGGGAACACCGAGCTTTCGAGCCGCCACCCGGGATTGTCCGTCAGGTGCAGGTGCAGCACGTTCATCTTGTTCATCGCCAGCAGATCGATGAACCGCTTCAAATAATCCGGCCCGAAGAAATGCCGCGACAGATCAATCATCGCGCCGCGCCAGCGGAATCGCGGCCGGTCCCTGATCGTCAGCAGCGGAAGCTCCGCGCGCTCGATCTTCCCGTTGAGCGCCAGCAAATCCGGCGTGAAAAGTTGCAGCAACGTTTGTGCGCCATAAAAATGTCCCGCGGCCGACGGCGCCGTGATCAGGATTTCCCGCTTGCTGATGTTCAGCACGTAGCCCTCGTCGCCGAGCGTTTTTTCGCCGCCCATAAAATGCACGCGGACCGCGCCGGCCTGCCCGCGCGGCGGAGTGACGGCCAGCCCCGTACCGGCGAGCGCCTGCCTGAGAAAATCCGCCGCGAGCTTCGCGGACTGCCCGCTCGAATCCACGGAGATCGCGACCGCCGCAACTTCGAGCCGGTCCGGAGTCGGCACCGTCGAGACATCCAGCGGAATCGGCACGAGCGCCGGGAACGAATTTCCCGTCAGCGCAACGCCGGCAACTGCGGCAAAAATCAGCACGGACAATTTCTTCATCGCGAATCTCCATTTCCCGCCGGCGGCTCCCGCCGCGGCGCGCGGACTTTTCCAATCATTGGAAACCGGCGCGGCCGCATTTTCCAATCATTGGAAGTCCGGATTGTATCGCGCCGCCTTCCGATTGCAATGCGGTCCCGTTGCGAAATCGGATTTCGGTTGTATGGTTCGCGCACAAAATCAGGAGCAAAAAAATGGCAACCATTACATTCAAGAAAAACCCGGTCCACACCGCCGGATCGCTGCCCGCGAAGGGCGCCGCCGCGCCGGATTTCAAACTCGTGGCGGGCGATTTGTCCGAGGCGACGCTCGCGACGTTCGCCGGCAAAAAGAAAATCCTCAACATCGTGCCGAGCCTCGACACCGGCGTCTGCCAGATGTCCGCGAAGAAATTCAACGCCGCCGTCGCCGGCCTGAAAAACATCGCGCTCATCAACATCTCGGCGGACCTCCCGTTCGCGCAGAAACGTTTTTGCGAGTCGGAAAAACTCGCCAACATCACGAACCTCTCCGTCTTCCGCTCGCCCGAATTCGGCAAGGCCTACGGCGTCGTCATGACCGACGGGCCGCTGGCCGGACTGATGAGCCGCGCGGTCGTCGTGCTCGATGAGAACAACAAGGTCGTCCACGCCGAGCAGGTTCCGGAAATTGCGCAGGAGCCGAACTACGACGCCGCGCTCGCCGCGGTGAAGTGACGAAGAGGGTGGGGCGGGCCCTCCGGGTCAGCCGTCCTCGCTCCGGTCAGAATCCGAGCTGAAGCTGCCGCACCGGCGCGAAGCTGCGGCGATGCGCCACGCACGGGCCGTGGCGCTCGATCGCCGCGAGATGTTCCGGCGTGCCATAGCCCTTGTGCTTTGCGAAACCGTACTGCGGAAACTTCGCGTCCAGTTCCACCATCAACCGGTCGCGCGTGACCTTCGCGATCACGCTGGCCGCCGCAATCAGCAGACTCTTCCCGTCGCCCTCGACAATCGCCAGCGACGGCCTCGGCAGATCGGGAACCGGCAAGCCGTCCACCAAAATGAAATCAACATCCGGCAGGAGTTGCGAAACCGCGCGCCGCATCGCCGCGTGCGTCGCCCGCAGAATATTCACCGCGTCAATTTCGCCGACCTCGACGACGGCGAAAGCGAAGCGCGCGGCTGGATGCTGCGTGATGCGGGAATAAAAAAGCTCACGCTGTTTTGGCGTGAGCTGCTTCGAATCGGTCAGTCCGTCGAACTCCGAGGACGAAGCCGCTGCGAGCGCTTGTGGAGGCATCGTGACGGCGGCTGCAACAACCGGACCGGCCAGCGGACCGCGGCCGGCCTCATCAATTCCGGCCACATTAATGTGGCCCGCAGCCCAGGCGTCTCGTTCGAACTCAAGCATTCGGGACGGCGGCAGGCGCCTCGACGGCCGCGGCAGGGGTGCCTTCAACCACCACGCGCTCCTTGATCTTCGTCTGCTTGCCCGCGCGTCCGCGCAGATAATAAAGTTTCGCGCGCCGCGGCTTGCCGCTGCGTTCGATTTCGATGTGGTCAATCGCGCTGGACATCATCGGGAAAATACGCTCGACGCCTTCGCCATACGAAATGCGGCGGACCGTGAAAGTCTCCGTCGAGCCGCCGCCATCGCGGGCAATGACGGTGCCGGCGAACGTCTGGACGCGCTCCTTGTCGCCTTCGCGGATCTTGCAAAAAACCTTGACGCTGTCGCCCACGCAAAACGCCGGAATGTTGCGCCCCTTGAGCTGCTCGTCGCTGATCTTCTTAATAATATTAGACGTCATGGTTGTACCCTTCAAAAAAGACGCGCCATGATAGGGGCCGTCCCCCGCCCGTCAAGGCACGATTTCCAATTTCATCATTTTCATTTTTCCGGCGGTTCGGCGCGCATCGCCGGCCGCGGTTCGGGATTGATCCGGCCGCCGCCCTGCGGCAAGTTCCACACCGGTTCGTTGCACCCAACAGGAGACAAACATGATTTCGAAGCTGCAATTCTTTCTGCTCGCCGCCCTCACCGCATCCGCCTGCCGCGCCGCCGGCGACTGGACTCCGCTGTTCAACGGCAGGGACCTCGACGGCTGGGCCCCGCGCGGCGGCGCGATCTTCACCGTCGAGGACGGCTGCATCCTCGGCACACAAACCACCGGCAAGGGCGGCGATCTTTTCACGACCAACTCGTGGGACAACTTTGAAATCCGCTTCACCTACAAAGTCGCCTGGCCCGCCAACAGCGGCATCTGGTATCGCAACGACTACCAGTTCGACATCCTCAAGCACCCGCGCCCCGTCGCCTTCAGCGGCACGCTCTACGCACCCGGCCGCATCTTCGCCGCGACCAACACCAACGAAAGCCTCGAACACCGCGACGACTGGAACGAAGGCCGCGTCTTCGCCAACGGCGACCATCTCGTCCAGTGGCTCAACGGCACGAAGACCGCCGACATCCGCGACAGCAAATACAAAACCGGCAAAGTCGGCATTCAGGTCCATCCCGGCGACGGAATGAAGGGCATGAAAATCCTCATCAAGAAAATCGAAATCCGCCCCCTCGTCCCCTCCGACCAGCCCGCCGACTGATTCGCACCGAACACGCTCCCGCGCGCGCCCTGCGGGGCAAGGGCGCCCGCCGCGCAAACGCAGCGCAGAATTTCCAATCATTGGAAAGTGCCTTCTGGCAAACTTCCAATCATTGGAACTTCCCGTGGCAGGATTCTGAACTCCCGCGACCGGATGAGCCGGACCCCAAAGCCGATCCATGGTCCATCCCCTCCAGCCTGTGCATCCCGTTCCCAATTCCAATGCCCGTAAAAAAAAATCACAAACTTCTTGATGCCAGAGTTCGTCCGCATATTCTCTAGGCAGCAGTTAAGGAACGCGGGTGAATCTTACAGCACAAAGTTTGAGCAGCAGCTTGACTTTCGCGGAAGTCGCAAAAAAAATCTTCCGCACTTCCGCACTTCCGCACTTCCGCACTTCCGCACTTCCGCACTTCCGCACTTCCGCACTTCCGCTCTGATTTATGGAGTGACGGATTCAAGCCGTCACACGACGGCAGGATGCCGTCGGCCCATTCTCGTTTCAATTCCCTTCGATTCCGAATCGGTCGGGAGCCTCGCGTGACTCCTCGATTCGCCCAAATAGACGGTCGCGCGGATTCCATAAATGATCGTCATGCAAAAGTGACCGCTCGATGGCCGGGCGTGATCGGTCGGTTGGCCCTCTACGTCGGTGGGTTGAGCCGGTACGTCGGTGTCGAGGCCCCCTACGTCGGTGTCGTGGCTCTCTACGTCCATGGGTTGAGCCCGTACGTCGGTGTCGCGGCCATCTACGTCGGTGTCGTGGCCCTCTACGTCGGTGGGTTGAGGTGCTACGTCGGTGTCGAGACCATCTACGTCGGTGTCGAGGCCCTCTACGGCGGCCGTAGGAGCCTCGGACATGGCCGTAAAAACCGCAGAAACCGGTCCGCAGACGTTTTCGGATGCTCAGATGGTGATTTTGGCAAGTTCATAACAACAACGAGAGGAGTGTAATCAAATGGAAAACTTTCAGCTCATTCAAAACCGGAGCCGCCAGACGGCTTCGGTCATCAATGGTGCGATCCCAACCCTCAAGGTTGGCACCGTCACCGCTGCCCAGCTCATCACCCAGGCCGACGCCCTTGATGGACTGGCTCAGACCCGCGATGACGCCATCACGGCGGCGGATGGGGCCAACAACGCCGAGCACATGGGCTTTCTCGGCCTCCAGGGGCTTGTTTTGCTCCTGCCGCACATCGCCGAGGCCGAACTGGACGACAACATTCCGGCGGAAACGGCCCTGCTGGACACGCTCCCGCCCATCTATGCCATAGATCCGCGCACCACCGAAAAGGCCATGGCCCGTGCGCGACTGCTCGGCAGCGCGCTCACCGCCATCAATACCTATCGTGCCGCCCTCGTACCGCCGCGCCCCGAAATCTCCGCCATCGGCAAGACCGTGACCGACCTCAAGAGCTTGCTGGCCGCACAGCCGAAGCTCATGGAGGCCAAGGACGATGCCGACGATGCCGTCTCGCTCGCGCGAGCCGCGCTGCGCAACTCCGCCACCGCCATGGACCGGCTCAACAAAAAGTTCTACGCCAAGCTGGCCGCCCTCGCGCCCTATACGCCCGCCATTGCCGCCAGCATCGGCCTGATCGACACTGACACTCCCAACACCCCGGCCACGCTCAGCATCAAGACGATCCTGCAAGGGGGCACCGACAGCCTGCACCTGCTCGTTTCCTACGACGCCGGAACCTACGACGACAGCGCCGAAAGCACCGTCGAATGGATGGTTGTCGGCACCGATGCGGACTTCACCCACAGCGTCGTCGCCGATCCCAGCGGCAATGCCCTCGGCCCGTTCGCCGCCGGCAAAACCGTCAAGCTGCGCACCCGCGCGACCAACAGCAATGGCGCAACCGTCGGCACCATCCGCACGCTCACGTTGCAGGCGCCGCCATCGGCATGAACGGCGTGATGAACTTATGCGCCCCCTGCGGCCTTGCGCCGCAGGGGCGAAAGTTCGGAAGCCATGGCATAGCCCGCGAACATCTTCATCCGCCGCTCAAGGCCGAAGGGTTCGCAAAACCGTTTGCAGCGAGTCCGCGAGCAAGAGCGCAAGGGAAGCACGCAATATGACCACCCATCACCATCATCATCATCATAAATCGGACCGGATCGAACGCGCCGAAATCCTCCTCAGCCAGAATACCGCCCCGCTCCCGCCGCCCACCGGCGACACCTATAAGATAGCCACCTATACCGACGGCCTTGTCGGCGCATCGCCAGAATGCGATGTGCTCCGGCCCAAATACGACTCCGGCATCAAATATGCCGGCAGCGAGCCCAACCCCGAAGCCCCCTGCTGGGGCCGCGGCATCTCCGGCGGCATCCGCTGGGACGGAACCTTCCATCGCGACTTATCCCGCTACTCCGCCAGCGGTGACTTATTCTGGTCCTCCTATCTCAAGCCCGGCTCCGCCCCCGGAATGAAAAACGGCTACTGGATCAACTTCGGCAGCGGCTGGAGCCACCTCCACAACGACAACCCCGCCGAAATCCTCACCGGCGCATCCCAGAAACTTTTCTTCGACTCGGCAGCGGGCGTCTGGAAACTCGTCATCCAAGCCACCAAATTCGTCACCCACGAAGTCATCGAAGTCTGGTCCGGCACGAAGACCGGCGGCAGCGATCCGG
>CAIVKH010000166.1 GCA_903906425.1 uncultured bacterium | reverse complement strand
CTCCCTTCAAAAGAGACCACCGTCGGGAAAGGAATCTTCAAATTGAAATCGAAAAATGGTGTGACCCGCGTCTCACCCGCACCAGTACGACGCGAAATGAATCGACGCTCATGTTTGACCGGACAGTAGTGCCGCCGCGCAGCTCTCCAACCATTGGAACCCACCGTTGGGTTTCACCAGCCGCCGCGGCGCGGCGTACGGCGCGCAGATTTTCCGAACAGAAATTTCAACGTTGTTCGTTGATCGCGCCCCGTCCGTTGCTAGATTCCCGCCATGCCTTCGCCGCGATCCATCCAGTTGCTGTCCGACGACGTGATCAACAAGATCGCCGCCGGCGAAGTTGTTGACCGCCCCGCCTCTGTCCTCAAGGAGCTTGTCGAAAACTCGATTGACGCCGGCAGCCGCAACATTGCCATCGCCCTCGTTGATGGCGGACGAAAACTGATTTCCGTCTCCGATGACGGTTGCGGCATGACGCGCGACGACGCGCTGCTGTGCATCGAACGCCACGCTACCAGCAAGCTGCGCAGCGCCGACGATCTCGAACGCGTCGCCACGCTCGGCTTCCGCGGCGAAGCCCTCGCCGCCATCGCCGCAGTCAGCCGCTTCACCATCGCCACGCGGCCCGCGGACGCAAACGACGCGACCGAGATCACGATCAGCGGCGGAAAAATTCTCGAAGTCCGCGAAACCGGCGCGCCGCCCGGCACGACGATGGCCGCGCGTAATCTTTTTTTCAACGTCCCTGCGCGCCGGCGATTCTTGCGTTCCGACCAGACCGAACTTGCGCACCTGCGGCAGGTTTTTCTTTTGCATGCGCTCGCGCATCCCGCGCTCGGCTTCCGCCTCGTCGTTGACGAACGCGAAATTTATCGCCTCACGCCCGGCGCGTCGCTCGAAGACCGGCTGCGCGAATTGCTCGGCTCGCCCGTCGTGCGGGCGCTGCGCGCCGTGGACGCGACACACGAAGGCGTCCGCGTCCGCGGCTTCGCCAGCCTGCCGCACACCACGCGCGGCGACCGCTCCGAGCAATACGTTTTCGTCAACAGCCGCCCCGCCACTGCGCCCGTCGTCGGCTTCGCGATTGCCGAGGCGTACCAAAGTTTGCTTCCGCGCGGACGCCATCCGCTCGCGGTGTTGTTCCTCGAAATGGACCCGTCGCTCGTTGACGTGAACGTCCACCCGACGAAAAAAGAAGTCCGCTTCCGCCATCCGCCCGCCATCCGCGATGCGATCATCGGAGGAATCCGCAAGGCGCTCGCCATCGCACCCGCGCACGGATCGCAGATGCCGTCCGGCCTGCCGAAGATGAAAGATCTCTTCGTTCCCGCCGGCCGGCCCGCGACCGTTTCGCGTTCATCCGATTTGCCGGGCCTGCCGGCATTCCCATATCCGCGCGTCCAGCCCGGCGGCGGCCCTCCCGCGCAAAATACAAACGCCGGCGTGCCGGCCGCGCCGCAACAACAAATCGAAAATTCCGGCCGCGATGATTCCGAATCGCATCGTTCGCCGTGGCTGTGGTGCCGCGTGCTCGGACAGGTCGGCGGAACATTCGTAATTTTGGAGACGGAAGACGGAATGGTTTTGATGGACCCGCAGGCCGCGCACGAGCGCGTGATCTTCGAGCGCTATCTCGGCGAGGCCGCGCGCGGCGCGATTCATTCGCAGGGATTGCTCGCGCCGGAAAGTGTCAGCCTTCCGCCGGAACAGGCGCGCGTCATCCGAAAATTTCTCGCTGCGATCCAGGAAATGGGATTCGGGATCGGCGAATTCGGCGGCGACTCGTTCGTCATTGATGCGCTGCCTGCGTGCCTCGGCAATAAAATTTCCGCCGCGCAACTTTTGTCGGACCTCGCGGGACAAATTGAAAAAGGAACACCGCGCGGCTCATCGGCATCGTGGATTCGCGAGCAGGTCGCGCAGGCCGCGTGTCACGCGGCGGTGCGCGCGCGCGATGCGCTGAAGCCCGGCGAAATCGAGGCGCTGGTCCGCGACCTCGCGCGGTGCGAAATGCCGTACACCTGTCCGCACGGCAGGCCGACGGTGATTTTCATGGGATTCCAAGAACTGAAGAAAAAATTCGGCCGGGCGTGATCCGCCGCTATTTTTTCGCGTCGAGTTCTTCGTTTGCGCTGGCGAACGCGCGCCGGTAGCGGTCGGCTTCGCTGGCATCGAGCGTCGAGAGGGCCGCGTCGCGCAGGTTGCGGTAGGCCTGGTGCGAGAGCTGCAGCAGGTGCCACAGGCCCTGGATGATGTCATCCGCCCGCCGCCGGTAATGAGTCGCCGGCATCGCGCTTTCTTCCGGCCGCGCGTTGAGGAACTGGCTGAGAAAACCTTCTTCGCCTTCGAAATAACTTTGGTGCTGGATCATCGCCTGCGCCGACTGGACGTTGTGGCTGATAAGTTGCAAAAAATGCAAAAAGTCTTTTTCCGGCGGCGTAGTCTGCGGCGACTTGGCGGCGAAATTGCCGTGATGCTCCGACGTTTTCAGCAGCGCCAGAACGCGCGTGATGTGCGCGAGCCGCTCGTCGGTGTCCATCTGTTGCGTGGGCACGTTGAGCAGATCCATCGCGCGCTCGAAGAACGAATCGCGCCGCGCCATGTGAACCGGCCGGTTCAGGTTGAAATCCAATGAATGCATCTGCGCATTTCATACCAGATGCGGCCGCTTCTGCAAATTGTCTTCTGGCGGCTTGCCATGCAGCCGGCCGTTGTCTATTCTCCCGGCTCGATTCATTTCATTTAACCGGAGACGTTATGGCAGGTGGCAAGGAAGACATCATAGAACTTGAAGGCGTGGTGACGAAAGTCCTGCCCGCCACGATGTATCGCGTGAAGCTGCAAAACGGCCACGAAATCCTCGCCCACATTTCCGGCAAGATGCGCAAGAATTTCATCAAAATCACCAACGGCGACAAAGTCACCGTCGAGATGTCCGCCTACGATCTGACCAAAGGTCGCGTCACCTTCCGCCACCGCAACTGAGCTGCGCGGATTTTTGATTTCCGATTCCGCGCCTGCGGATTTTTCCAATCATTGGAAGTTTTCGCCTTCGTCTTTTCCAATCATTGGAAGTTTCCGATTTGTTCCGACCGGCGCGGCCGGAACAAATTTTATCGCGCGGCGCTTGCGCCGCGCGTCAAAGACCGAGGGCGCGCTGCATCGCCTTGAAATCATTGGGCGCGGCGGTCTCGGCTTCGAGAAGCGCTCCGGTGCGCGGATGTTTGAATGCGAGCTTCTCGGCGTGGAGCATCTGCCGCGGCGCGCGGCGCAGTTCGTCGCGATCCACCGCACGCGTTTCGTATTGTTTGTCGCCGACGAGCGGATGACCGGCGGATGAAAGGTGGCGGCGGATCTGGTGCGTGCGGCCGGTTTCCAGATCGAGCTGCAGCAGCGTGGCAATATTGTTCGAGCGCAAAACGCGGAGGTGGGTGACGGCTTCCTGGTGTTCGATGGGCGAGCGGATCGTGCGCAGCGTCGGGGGAACGTAGCCGCGTGCGATGGCGATGTACGTTTTCGAAACGGCGCGTTCCTGGAAAACTTTCACCATCGCCTCGAACGCGGCCCGGTTTTTTGCGAGCAGAAAACAGCCGGACGTGTCGCGGTCAAGCCGGTGGACGGCCTCCAGCGCGGTGTTTTTGAAGTGCTCTTGCAGCCGCGATTCGGCGCTGCCCGGGCCGTTGGCGAGCATGCCCGCGGGTTTGTCGATGATGAGATAGTCGTCGTCTTCGTGCAAAATCAGCAGCGGTTTTTCGAGCTGCCGCGACTGTCGTGCCGGCTTGCGCGCCTCGACGATGTCGCCGGCGTTGAGAGGATGCTTTGCCATCCAGACGCGTTGGTGGTTGACGAAGACGACGCGGTCGTCCAGCAGCCGCTTTGATTGTTTGCGCGAGAGGCCCAGACGCTGGCACAGAAAATCCTGCAGGGTGTTTCCGTGCTCGCCGCCGGCGACTTTTAGCATTTTGAATTCAGATGACATTCCGGCACTATCGCGGCAGGCGCGCGCGGCAACAATCCGAAACGTGGAAATTTTGCAACTTGCCAGAATGCCGCATTCCGCTATTTTAAGAGTTTCACCCGAGATTGGACACATAATTATGGCACGTGAGAAGGGCGTTGGCGGCGAGGCTTGGTTCCTGGCCGAACTGGACAGATCGAAACTTAATGCGGACGCATTGATCGAAAAATTGAAGGAGCTTCGCGACGAGGGCAGCGGCGAGGCGGCGGAACAGCACGCGGCATTATTGCAGGACGCGTTGTCGGAAAAGAAGCAGAAGGACGAAGCGCTGCGCGTTCTGGAATTGCGTTCTTCGTGGGCGGAGGCGCGCAAGCAAAAGCTCGTTTCGTGGCCCGGCGAGGCGCTCGATATTTTGGGCGCCGGTTGGGAAGAAAAAACCCTCGTAGACCAGGCGGGTGCGGAAATGAACGTCAATCCGCGCGAGGGCATCCGCCGCCTCCGCGTGCTGCGCTCGATGCAGCCCGATGCGCTATGCTTCGACAAAACTTGGGGCCTCGGCGTCGTCCTGAAAATTGACTACTTCAACAAGAAAGTTGACATTGATTTCGAGCGCAAGCTCGGCCACCAGCTCGGCCTGGCCTACGCATCGCAGACGCTGCAAATGGTGGATGAAGACCACATCCTCGTCTGGAAGCGCCGCAAGCCAAAAGATCTCGCAGAGCTTATAGCGAAGAATCCCGCGGAAGTCGTCCGCATGGCGTTGCGAAGCTTCGGGCCGATCACCGTCGGCGATCTGCAACAGCGGCTCTCCGCAGGCATCGTCGGCGAGGCGCAATGGAAGCCGTTTTGGGACACCGCGCGCAAGGAGCTGAAAAAGGATCCGAAGTTTGTCATTCCGAAATCCCGGAACGAAAATCTGCAGCTTGTTGTCCAGGCACAGTCGCAGGACGAGGCGTGGTTCCACACGTTCACAGGTTGCCGCGAACTCGACAGGCTCGCGCAGATGATGGAGGAGCTTGCCGACCGCCAAAAGGGACAGCCGCTTTCGAAGACACAGGCTGACGCCTTCAACGATCGCCTTGCGTTTGCCGTGAAAGGCTGCGGCCAGAAACATCTCGGCATCCACGCGCGCGCCGTGATGGCCGCGTCCGCCGTCGGCGTGGCGGCTTCGGCCGCGCCGTTCATGCACGGGTCGACGATGGTTGAAACGTTGAAACAACTTTCCGCAAAACACTCGCGCGCATTTCTGAAATATCTAGGCGGCATCAACGTAACGGGCGTCCGCGACCTGCTCATGCGCCTGCTCGCGTCGCTCGATGTCGGCTCGCTCAACGAAGTCGTCAACTACTTTTGCGAGTCCGGCAATGAGGATGCCATTGCCGGATTCTTCCGCAATTCCTTCGACAACCGCGGCGCCACAGTCGAGCAGTTGAGCTGGATCGCGCGCAATCTCGACAAGCGCGAAGTTTGGTCCCTGGCCCCCGCCTATCCGATGGTCAACATGATGGTTGATCAGCTTGAAGGCGAATATTCCGGCGACAAGCTCAAGGCGCAAAACCAGCTTCGCGAGCGCCTGTCCAAGCCGGACTGGCTTCGCGATGTTTTCGCCGAGATGGACCCCGACCAGCGAATGAAGGCATTTGTGCGCCTCAAGGATTCGAAGCGTTGGGACGCCCTCGACAAGCAGTCCGTGCTTGCCGCGCTGATCAAACTCTATCCCGAGTTCGAACAGCTCATGGTTGCCAAGCAGACCGCGGCCACGCGCACGCTCATCACCTCCATCCGCAGCTATCGCGAAAGACAGGATCTGCTGCAGAAGATTGTCAACGTCGAACTGCCGCGGATCGCCCGCGACATCGGCCTCGCGCGCTCCTACGGCGATCTCCGCGAAAACGCCGAATACAAGGCCGCGAAGGAAAACCAGCTCGTCACGCTCCGCCGTCGCGACGAACTCCACAACATGCTCTCCCGCGTCAAGCCCACCGACTTTTCCGAGTTCACGCCCACGGTCGCCGGCATCGCCACCACCGTCGAAATCCGCTACGACGGCGGCAAGCAGGAGCGCTATCACATCCTCGGCGAATGGGACGGCGACACCACCCGCAACATCATCTCCTGCACCTCGAAGATGGCGCAGTCCATCGAGGGCAAGAAGACCGGCGATCGCATCACCGTGCCCACCGAGCAGGGCAGCACCGACGTTGAAATCCTCTCCGTCAGCCCGCTGTCGGAGGAAATCCGCACGTGGGTCAAAGGCGATCAGGCATGACCCTTCGCGAGCGCCTGCGAGGCTGGCTCAGCCACGACACGCATCCGGTCATCCAGTTCATCAAATACGGGATCGCCGGCGGCTGCGCCACCGCCACGGACATCATTGTCTTTTTTCTGCTGTCATGGCTGTTGATTCCCGGCCTCACGCAGAACGATCCCATCGTCCGGCTGTTCCACCTCAACGTCCTGCCGCTTGACCGGCTCACGCAGGAGCACCACTTCTACATCAACCGCAGCCTCACCTTCCTGGTCTCCAACTTCGTCGCCTACATCCTCAACATCCTCTTCGTCTTCAAGCCCGGCCGGCACTCCAAGCTGAAAGAATTCGGGCTCTTTTATCTTGTTTCAGGCATCGCCTTCGTCGTTGGCACCGGCCTGGGCGGCGGCCTCATCCGCTTCCTTCACCTGACGACCTCCGCCGCTTTCCTGGCCAACATGGTCGCCTCTCTGGCCATCAACTACGCCGGCCGGAAATTCATCATCTTCAAGCACTGACGCCCGCCCCGCCGTCCGCCATTTACCGGGCCGGCCCGCCGGCCCGGCCATTTCTGGGCGCGCCGCAAGCAATCGTTTCGTGAGTTCCAATCATTGGAAACTTCCGGCCCGCAAACTTCCAATCATTGGAAATTTCGATCGCGGCGCCGCGCGAAAAAAGTTTGCCCGCGGAAGAATCGGCGCGAAGATGACCTCCATGAAACCAGCGAAATTTTTCCTGCCGGCAATTCTGCTGCTGGCTGCAATCACAAAATCCGTCGCCGCCATCACGCCGCTGCCCGATGTGGTGCCGTGCGCGGTCGCCGACCGGCAGGATTTCCAGGTGCCGGACCGCGTGCAACTGGCGGGCTGGATTGGAATGCGCGTCGCGTCGAACGAGGCGAACCGGCTGGTGAAGATTGACACGGACCGGCTGCTCGAAGGCTATCGCCATCGCCCGGGCCGGCAGTCGTGGGACGGCGAGCATGTCGGCAAATGGCTTCACGCCGCGACGCTCGCGTGGGTGAACACCGGCGATCCCGCGCTGCGCGAAAAACTCGATCACACGGTGGCGGAACTTTCGAAGTGCCAGATGGACGACGGCTATCTTGGAACCTATGTCGCGACGAACCGGTGGAAATCGTGGGATGTCTGGGCGCACAAATACAACCTCATCGGCCTGCTGACCTACGTTCGCTACACCGGCAACCAGGCGCCGATGACGACCTGCCGGCGCATGGGCGACCTGCTCTGCAATACATTCGGCGACGAGCCGGGCAAGCGCGACATCATCCCGTGCGGCGAGCACGTCGGAATGGCGCCGACGAGCGTGCTGGAGCCGATGGTGCTGCTCTACCGGATGACCGGCGAGCAGAGGTATCTGGATTTCTGCAAATACATTATTCGCGCGTGGGAGCAGCCGAACGGCCCGCACATCATCTCGGCGCTGCTCACGGCCAAGCGCGTGGACAAGGTCGGCAACGCGAAAGCCTACGAGATGCTTTCGTGCCTGAACGGCGCGCTGGAATATTATCGGACCGTCGGCGGCGACCGGCAGATTCTCGACGCGTGCCTCAACGCGTGGCAGGACATCGTGGACAAGCGCCTCTATCTAACCGGCGCGGCCAGCGCCCGCGAACATTTCCACGACGACTTCGAACTGCCAAACGTGGACAACGTCGGCGAGACATGCGTCACCGTCACGTGGCTGCAACTCAACGCGCAGCTGTTGCGGCTGACCGGCGAGGCGCGGTTCGCGGAGCAACTCGATCGCGTGATCCTGAACCAGCTTTTCGGCGCGCAGCGCCCCGACTGCGCGGCGTGGGGATACTACGTGCAGATGGAAGGCAAGAAGCCGTACAGCAGCACGCTCGACGGCCACTGCTGCCTTTCCAGCGGTCCGCGCGGCGTCGCGCTGATCCCGACGTTTGCGGTCAGCGCCGATGCCGACGGGATTGCCGTCAATCTCTACGATGCCGGCGCGGCGCAACTCGTCCTCCGCGACGGCACGCAAGTCGGGCTGATCACGGACACGAAATTCCCCGCGGACGGCCGCATTCGGATGAGCCTCGAGGTTCCGCCGCAGGGCCGCTGGTCGCGCGCGCTGAAAACTATTTTCGGCATCCGCCCGCGCAAGGAATTCACCATGAAACTCCGCCTCCCCGCCTGGTGCCGCGAGTCCGCGGTGAAGATCAACGACACGCTGACGCCGGTCGCGCCCGGTTCGGATGGTTATGCCGCGCTCCACCGGAAGTGGCGGAGTGGAGATGTTCTCGAACTGAATTTGAAATTGGAGCCTCGTGTCATTTCCGGCGACCACCTCAACGCAGGCAAATTCGCGATCCTTTATGGCCCGCTCGTTCTGGCCGCCGACGAGGCGCTGCTGACCAACGAAGTGAAGAGCCTCGGCGCGGTGGTCGTCGCGAATCCCGACCTCGCCGCGCTCAACGTCACGCCGGAGCCCGCGCCGGAGAACGTGCGGACCTGGCCCGGCGCGCAGGTTTTCCACATCACAATCGCCGACCGCAAGACCGGATCGCCGGTGAATATTCGCCTGCTTCCGTTCGCCGACGCGGGCGGCACAGGCACGCGCTATAAAATCTGGTTGCCGGCGCGCCGCGAACCGGGTGCCAGCGTTTTGTCCGACGGCGAGGAAAGCCGGTCGCGCCAGGGCAATCGCAGCGGCTCCATCCTTGACGACGACCCGCAGAGCATCGTCGTGTCCTTCGACGGCAATCCCGCAAATGAGGACTGGTTCGCCGTGACGCTCGCCGAGCCGGCCGCGATCCGCCGCGTGGTTTTCGCGCACGGAAAAAATTATCACGACGGCGGCTGGTTCGACACCAGCGCCGCCAGGCCGAAGATCCAGATCCAGCGCGCGAAGAATGGCGCGTGGGAAACCATCGGCGAACTGACCGACTATCCCGCGACCACCGCAGCCGACGGCAGCAAGCTCAAGGACGGCCAGGCCATCACGCTTCGCCTCGCCACTCCGGTCACAGCCGCGGCCGTGCGTGTCATCGGCGTTCCCGCCAGCGGCGACGATCCGAAGCAGGCCTTCGCCTCCTGCGCCGAATTGCAGGCCTTCGGCGAATAACCGCCCCGCGGCGGCCGATGAAAATTTCCAATCATTGGAAGTTTTCGCGGCGCAGATTTCCAATCATTGGAAACGACCGGGGCCGCATCGAATAGCTTTGCCGCCGCCGCGGTTTTTGCGCTATCGCTAGCGCCATGAAAACTCCACGTCGTTGCATTCCCGCCGTCATGATTGTCGCGTCGTTCGCTCTCGTCGCCGGATGCTCGCAGCAGCAGAGCAAGCCGCAGACAGCGTCAGGAAAAACAAGCCCGCGCGTCGCGCTGGTGATGAAATCGCTGGCCAATGAATTTTTCAGCACGATGGCCGACGGCGCGAAAAAGCACCAGGCGGCCCACGCGGCCGACTACGATCTGACCGTCAACGGAATCAAGAACGAGACCGACCTCGCCGAGCAGGTTGATCTCGTCGAGCAGATGATCGCGAAGCCGGTCAACGCGATCGTCATCGCGCCCGCCGATTCAAAGGCGCTCGTGCCGGTGCTCAAGCGCGCGAAGGACGCGGGTGTTCTCGTGGTCAACATTGACAACAAGCTCGATGCGGACGTGCTCAAGCAGGCCGGGTTCTCCGTTCCGTTCGTCGGGCCGGACAACCGCGCCGGCGCGAAAAAAGTCGGCGATGCCGTGGCCGCAAAACTCAAGGCCGGCGACAAGGTCGCGATCATCGAAGGCGTGCCGACCGCGTTCAATGGCCAGCAGCGCAAGCTTGGTTTCGAGGACGCGATGAAAGCCGCCGGAATGCAAATCGTCAGCTCGCAGAGCGGCATGTGGGAGATGGACAAGGCCAACAACGTCGCGGCTTCGATGCTCGGCGAGCACGCGGATCTCAAGGCGATTCTTTGCGCGAACGACAGCATGGCGCTCGGGGCGGTCGCCGCCGTCGAGGCTGCCGGCAAACACGGGCAGGTTCTGGTTGCCGGCTTCGACAACATCGCCGCGGTCAAACAAATGATCGCCGACGGGCGCATCGCCGCGACGGCCGACCAGCACGGCGACCAGCTCGCCGTCTTCGGCATCGAGGCCGCGCTGAAAATTCTGCGCGGCGAGGCGCCGCCCGCGGACCAGACGACCGCCGTTGATCTGATCAAGCCGTGAGCCGCCGCGCGGACGCATGACGAAAAAAGAAATACGAAACTGGCTTGGCGATTACATCGCGATGGCCGCGGTCTGGATCGCGATTGTAATTTTGTTCGCCTGCCTCAGTGAAAATTTCTTTTCGTGGCGCACGTTCAGCACGCTCGCGAACCGCATCCCCGCGCTGGCGATAATTTCCGCCGGCATGACGCTCGTGCTGATCGCCGGCGGCATTGATCTGTCCGTCGGCTCCGTGCTCGGCCTCTGCGGCGCGCTGCTCGGCATCGCGATTGCGGACTGGCATCTGCCGCTCGCCGCCGCGCTGCCGCTGTGCGCGCTGGCCGGTCTGCTGGTCGGCTTCATCAACGGCGGCGTCACGGTCAAACTCAATCTGCCCTCGTTCATCGTCACGCTGGCGATGCTCGAAATCGCGCGCGGCCTCGCCTATCTCGTCACCGCCTCGCAAACCAAATACATCGGCGCGGCGGTCGAGGGGCTCGCGCGCCCGGTGCCGGGCCTTCGCGTTTCGCCGTCGTTTCTCGTCGCGATCGCCGTGGTCGCGATTTGCCAGGTGCTTCTTTCGCAGACGGTCTTCGGCCGCTATCTTGTCGCCGTCGGCGCGAACGAACCGGCGACGCGGCTCTCCGGCATCAATCCGCGGCCCGTCAAAATCGCGGCCTTCTCGCTCCTCGGATTCCTGACGGGGCTCGCCTCGGTCTTTCACACCTCGCGGCTAGGCTCGGCCGATCCGAACGCGGGCGTCGGCCTCGAGCTTTCGGCCATCGCGGCGGTGGTCATCGGCGGCACGAGTCTGATGGGCGGGCGCGGCTCGGTGGTGAATTCATTTTTCGGCGTGCTGATCATCGCCACGCTTGAGGCCGGCCTGGCGCACATCGGCGCGAGCGAGCCGGTGAAGCGCGTCGTCACGGGACTCGTCATTGTCGGCGCCGTCATGCTCGACGCGTGGCGGCATCACATCGCATCGCCCGCGGCGTTCTTGAAAAAAATCCTTCGGGCCAAACCGGCGTGACCCGCGGAAGCGGTCACCGCGCCTGCTCATCCCACCCGAAGCTCTGGCTGTATTTGCCGAGTTTCTCCTGCGTTTCCCGGCCATAGACCGTGACGAAAATGACCTTGTTGCCGCGGACGGTGGCGCAATAGGCGGCGAGTGCGCGCGCGATGCCGCCGTGGAGCCGGTCGTCGAACAGCGCCCACGCGTCGAGATTCACCTCGACCTCGTTTTCCGCGGGCTTGACCTGGCTGACGATCCCGAGCTTTTGCAGCGTGTCGAGGTCGTTGCGGCGCGCCGTAGGGTCCAATTCGTTCAGATCATAGGTCGCGTATTTCTGAATCCAGACGGAATTGGTGGAACTCGTTCGAACTTGTATCCAGTCGTCCTTCTCGGCGATGATCTGGATCGCGCCGCCGTGGGCGAAGGGCGCGTTTCCGGCGCGGAGAAATTCGCGGCCCGGACCGATGCGGCCGGCGATGTCGTCAAAGAGCGCATAGCGCACGGCGGGCTTGGCCGCGGTTTCAGCCGGCGATGCCGCGACCTCGCGATTGACCAGGTCGATGGCATGTGTGCGGGCAAAATCCGCGAGGAAGATCTGCGCGCGCGATTCCATCGCCAGATCAGAGGCGCGGACCTGCGAAACAACGCCGGTGGTATTGATCATGATGAAGTCCGGCCCGACGCTTTCAAGACGACCGCCGACGTGACGCCCGTCGCGCATCGTCAGCCAGATTGCGGAGCCGGCCTTCGGCGACTCGAACTTCGTGAGGTAATCGCGGAAATGCGCCTCGTAGCGCTGCTGCTTCGTGGCGTCCGTAAACTCGACGCCCGGCTCCGGCGGCCGCGGCGCCTCCGGAATCTTTACGACCTGTGGCGCCTCGGGCGGAGGTGGCGTCTCCTTTTTCGAGCAACCCGCCAGCAGGGCCAGGACAGCGAACGCGACGAACAAAATCCGTTTCATATCCGGCACGATAGCGGTTCGCCCTTCGCCTGCCAACGGCAACGCGGCCGCCCCCGATTTTTTCCAATGATTGGAAGCTGGCGGGTCCGCACTCTTCCAATCATTGGAACTCATGGAGCGACGGCATCCCGCCGCGCTGTAGCCGTGCCATAAGAGCGCTGTTACATCGGGGGGGGCGCAGGCCACCGCTCCCGTATCTCGCATCCCGAATCGCCCGCGCTCTCTCCGCGTCGGGCCGACCCTGCCCATCGCGATTCTACCAGATAGCCGGCGGCTGGCCCGCCGCGGTGGGTTCAATCGGCTTTCATGCTGTCTGAGCCATTAGGGCGCTTCCGCATGGTCATTTGGATGGCGGGGTGGACGGCGGAACAGCAACAGATGCCGCGGCACGTGCCCACTCCGCCTCGTTCGTCAGGCCCCATTCCTTCGTGTAAGCGTCAATGTAGACCTGGGCACAGCCCTCCTTTTTCAAACGAACGACATAGTCGTACTTCCAAGAACTGCGCCTAATTTCAAGTTCAGGCGGGAGGGCATTCGTAATCAATTCAGCAGAGACAAGAAGACCAACGGGTGCATGCACAGGCTGCATTCCATGCGCCATGGCAACGCGATTTTCATATTCTGATCGCTTTTCATCTATGTAGCCTAAGTAAAGCGCCTCTTCCGTAAATGCCTCTATTGGATAGTTGCTCGGTGGAATGATCATCTTGAGCAGATGCTCATTATCATAGCGATAGGAGTATGTTATCGGATTATCTTTCGCCAACCTTTCTCTGAGACGCAGCAGTTTTCTGTATCTCTCTGCTTGTTCCTGCCTGATTCTCGCCGGGGGGCGAGGATGGCTTGCTGAGAACTTTTCCCAGAATCCGGCCTCTGCTCCGCCGTCGCCAACAAAATGTGGGCCCGGGTCGTTCGGCGTAATATCGTCCAGATGGCTGACTCTATTCGAGGGGGAATAGCCCTTTACGACCGCGTCGTAATACGGCATGGGCGGATATAAACGACCATGCACATGTGCTGCATCAATCGCGGCGCTGTCAAGCCACATCACTTTGTTGCTCCAAAATATTTGGGGATCGATTGGCGTGCCCCACCAAGTTGTGCGTTGTGCGCACAGCCAATCCTCAGAACTAGGATTATCGGGTAGATGCCCAAGTTTCTCAATATACTTGAGCCTGTTCTGTGCCGCACGATGAAGCAGTACCTCATTTTCCTGGCGAGGTGATGTGTTGTTTGATGCTGAGTTGCCTATTGCGATCCGGGATTTATTCTGTTGTAATGAAGAAGCCGACCTTGGCTCGCCATTTTTCGCAGCATCACTTGATAAAGACGATTTATCGCGGCCGATTCCATGAAAACAAAGCGAACTGATAATAGGTATCACAATTGCGATAGTTGATATGAAGCAGACAATTAACTTCTTCTTCATAAAGTCAGAATGGGGTCAGCAAAGTCAGAATGGGGTCGGTCGCCAAGCTAGCAGTTAACGGGCGCATCAAAAGCTCCTAGGAGCTAATCCTCAAGTCAGATTAGTGGTCCGGACATGTTCACATTCTATTTTGCCGGCTGCATCAACGCCTTTGTCGGTTCGGATGGACAAGGT
>CAIVKH010000165.1 GCA_903906425.1 uncultured bacterium | reverse complement strand
GGGATGCACCAGAGCATGCAGAGCGGTTCGATCGCGCGGGCCGCTTCGACTTTTCCCATGTCGGCGGTTTCCCAACCGAATTGATCGAGAACTCCGTGGACGAGTTGCTTGGCGTGCGCATCGTTTCCGCAGATGAACATGGTCGGTTTTCCGCCCTTGAATTGCGGTTCATTCATGCAGGCATTCCCGACGGAATTGAAGGCCTTGACGAAGTGCGCGGACGGAAATTCTTTCTGCAGTTTTTCCATCAGGGATTCGTCGAGATTTGTGAAGAATTTCAGCACGCCGTTTACGGGTGGTGCATCGGCAATCGGGTTGCAGGAATCAATGACGGGTTTACCGCCGAAATTCGTTTCTCCGGCGTCACGTAAAGCTGCCGCGGCGACGCTGCCTTTGACCGCGAGAACGAGGAGTTCCCCGAAGGCTGCGGCGTCTGCAAAACTGCCGATTTTTCCTTTCGGATGTTTGGCCGCCCAGCCTGACAATTTGGAGGGCGAACGAGTGCCCATGACTACTTCGTGTCCGTGCTTGATGAATCCATCGCCCAAGACTTGAGCAACGATTCCTGAACCAATGATTCCAACTTTCATTTTGATTCCTCCGAAACTTCCCACGGGAATTCCATTCGTGGATTTTCAGAGGAAACATACCACAGAAAATTTAGCGCAGTGCAGCGAGTCAGCATGGAAAAGGAATAAAGCCGTTTGGGTCTGAATCTTGAAAATCGGGCGAATTCTCGGGCATCTATGCTACGTCGCATAATACATACAGGTCAGGCGAAACGAGAACCGGCGCAGATCGGGAGACGCGCCGAGGAAGGGAGAAAAATTCGCCAACCGCAAGTTGACCTGAGAAGACTTTATCGGATAGTTTGTTCATCGGAAGTTACAGCTTCCACCGCCGCCCTCTGCGTTACTAGCGCAAGGCGGCTTCTTTGTTTTTCTGCCAGTACCAAACCGGAAACGGGGACGCAATGAGAAACTTCGCCCGTTAGCCCTGGTAGTTGCCCGATCCGCCGAGGAGCTTTGCGTGATTGTCCAGGGAATCGGGAGTTGTTGAAACGGGCGCGCGGCGTGGGGACGTGTTTGTATGTGTCCTGCCCCTGTACGTGATTTCCCTGCAAATTGACGTACACACCCGCGCCTTGAATCGCCGACGATTCAACCGTCTCGACGACGACGACGGGGTAGTAGCTCTCAGGCCGAGCAGGCCGGAACCGGCGAAACTCACTGCCGAAACATCGTGACTGGCGGAACCACATCTTGCCCGCAAATCGTGACAGCGCGCTCATCATGCCACCGCCCGCGCACGATTCGCGTAGAGATCAATCTTTTCTTCCCACTGTTTGACCAACGGCTTCAACAGGCCCGCAGCAGCCTCAGAACGCATTTTCTTCTCAGCATAAGCCCGCGCTTCACGTTGTGCTTTCGACGTGTTGTGCCCGCCATGCTCGCGAACATCTTTCAGGAACTCCGCAACCAGATCCGCGCGGCGATCACGCATAGCTTCATGCTGCGCCTTCCACTTTCGGGTTTTCGCCTCTTTCAGTTTCAACGACTTTTCGCGCTCACTCATTGCCCGCAGCAACTCAGCACGCACACCCTCGCACACGTACACTTCCACAGACACCCCCGCAGCGAGCGCAGCCAGATGCAAGTCCTCAAGCTCGATGCAGTCAATATGCCACGGCATCAAATCACGACGTTTCATTGTCCACTACTCCACGAAACCAACAACGAACAGCCAGCCACACAGTAAATTCCAAACACACGTCGGAATTCTGGGGCCGTTTGGCCAAATGATTGTTTGAAGTTGTCGCTGTGACAGCCTTGGACGCTGTGCCTGCCTTGGACGCTGTGCCTGCCTGAAAGTGACATATTCAACAAAAGGCCCCACATCGTCAAACTCAATTCGGAAAGTCTGGACTCTGGCCCGAAGTTATCTTGAGCACACCAACACACGCAGCAGCCAGACACACGCGCGCGCCGAGCGACATCGGACCCCCTCTGCGAGTGTCCGCTTCGATGATTTCCATCAGCCGCCAAGCACGCTCACGCGCGCGGGCCTCTACAAAATCATCAGCGTCTTTTCCACTCATCCCGACACACGCAGCACGATCCCGCGCTTTCTTCGCCTCTTCGATTCCTATTGACCATCCCCCCAAAATATAGGCCTCGACAGGCACGCCAACCGCCGCCGCATCACACTCGAATATCTCCAAGACCTCACGACTAAGCCCGACCTCAACATGTTTCATCGTCCGAACCTTTCACGTTTTCACTTTCACCAAAAACCGAGAGCTGAATTGCCCCCGGAAATTCTTCGCCGTCCTCACCGGCATCACAGCCGCGCAGACTCAGCCGCACATATCGCCGAGCCTCACGAATCGCATCGCGCAGTGAGTAGGGCAGGGGAACGTCACGAAAAGAGCCGTCAGGGAGAGATTCCATGAGGACATGACCCCGCTTGAGCCGATCAGCTTCAAACAACGGAGTGCTGTGAGACTCAGAGCGAACGAAACCGGCCGCAACTTCAGATTCGCCGATTTCCCACGCGCCGGCATAAGTGTCCGAAACAATCCCGCGACCAAAACCCTCGACACCGTACGCGCCGAGCCGGTTTGCATTCCGCCAGACCTCGACCTCACGCTTGCATGACTGCACAACGGACACGTTCAACGTGCGAACATGCTCGCGAAGGTGGTAGGCCCATTTCTTCCCGAACACGTCCGGCAGTTCATCAAATGACACGCCGACCATCTCACAGAACATCTTCAGCTTCGCCCGCCACTCGGCATCTTTTCCACCGCGCCAACGCCACACCATTGAGGAATATTTCTGACACGATTTGGACGCCCGAACCTTGCGAGCCTTGAAACGATGCTGCCAGTTTTCGTTATTCTGAAACGCCTTTACGAGGTACCCGCCGACGTAGTTGGCAATAGCATGTTGATCCGTACGCACTGGCAAAAGTTCAGCACGTCCAAACCCGTACCGACCGAGACAGCCGCCATATTTCGGATTCAATTCGCGCCACAGCGCATGGAGGTTTTCGTTCGTCGCACGCCACCATTTTTTGCGCTTCAGAAGCTTCCAATCGGTGCCAGTCCTGATGTCCTCGTGACACACGACAACAAGGTGGAAATGTATGCGACCGGAATCTTGCGGCTCAGCCACACACACCCACGCCAAAAACAGACGACGAACAACGTTTGAATTGAAGCTGTCCCAACGCCTCATCGCCTCACGCCAATCAGCCTCATTCGTCCACTGCAAATCATCCGCAAACGTCAGCGTGAAAAACCCCAGATGCTCCAACCCGTAATCACTCGCCATCCCGGCAATTTTCGCTTCCAAAGTCACAGCAGCACGCAGCCAATATCCATTTCCAGCCAGCAACAGCTTTCGCGTCCCGAACGACTGAACACCAGCAGATGCCGCAGGCAACTCTCCAATGGAGTTATTACTACTTTGACGAGGAAGCGGCGCGCTCGGGCGCTCCTCGTCCCTCGTCGCTTGCTCGCGCGCCACATCCAGTGACATCACTTTGACATCACTTGAAATTTTCCGGGCCACGTCAGCCAGTGCATCAGACTCGAAAACACTCACGCGATTTGCCACGGACTGACAGGCCAAGATTCGACGGAGGCGCGCATTCATGACAGCGCACCCCGGAGAGCGTTTTTGCCATCACAGGCCCAATTTTGGCCCCTTATGCCAACGTCGCATAATACATATTATGTCTGTAGATGAGCGTCTCGGCGGCTATATATTGTGGTGTTGGGTTATGCACAGGCGTTAACAGCCCCGATCATAAGTTCCTGAGAAAAAGCGGAGTCAAAGCCGCTTCGACGGTCGAGGAAGTGATCGGCGCTTTCATCCCTTCAGATGGAATTTGGATGACAATGGCGTCATTCCGGACGCAGATTGAATCGATCCGGAGGCAATGGAAAAACGTCAGGCCGAAATTGCTCGGCTGTACAAATTCAAATATGCAGCCGATGATTTGTCCCAGGAAAAATCCTGGCTCATCGCCCGCCTCACAATCGCCAGCCAGCGCTCACGGTTTTGGAAATCGGTCAGGACAGAATCAATCACGTTGATGACTGACGCGGGCGTGTAGTCGCGAAACTTGTAGCCGAATCCTGAGTCCACATTTTCGCGCACATCCACGACCGTGTCCGCAAGCCCGCCGACATCGTGAACGACAGGAATCGAACCGTATCGCATTCCGTAAAGTTGGTTGAGTCCGCACGGCTCAAATCGTGACGGCATCAGGAACAAATCCGTGCCTGCAAAAATCCGGTGAGCGAGCTTCGGGTCGTACGCAATTTTGCAGCCGATTTTTCCCGGCCATGACCGCATCCAGTCTTGCGACATCGTTTCGTACGCAGCGGTTCCAGTTCCGAGCAGAACAAGCGACATATCTCGCTTCATCAATTCCGGC
>CAIVKH010000164.1 GCA_903906425.1 uncultured bacterium | reverse complement strand
CCCATGTCGGCCACCAAAACCCCCAAACCGACACCCCCCCCGGCCCAAACCGGACCCCGACCGGGCATTTACCCCCCCCTCAGCCTTACGCCTCCGGCGCAGTCCCTGCCGCCCCGATCGGCAATCGAATCGTAATTTCCAACCATTGGAAAAACCCGAGCCGCAAACTTCCAACCATTGGGCGTGGCACTTCCAGCCATTGGAAGAAAACCTGCCAACCATTGGAAAAAATTTCCAACCCTTGGAAAAAAATCCGCCAATCATTGGAAGGCGCCTCCAATCATTGAAAATCGCGCCCGCGATTTTTTCCGCTTCTCAAGCCGGCGCGGGTTGCCGACACTCAAACGCAATGGAAAAAAATAACATCGCCGCGATCCGCATTTACGCCTTCGACATTCCGCTGCGCGCCGACTTCAACATCTCCGGCTCGCGCGACGGCTTTGCCAACAACGTCCTCGTTTCCATCGAAACCGCCGACGGCAGGGTGGGGTGGGGCGAGGCATCGCCCGTCTCGCGCGTCACCGGCGAAACGCAGACGACTTGCCTGGCCGCCGCGAAAAAAATCAAAGCCGCGCTGGCCGGTCGCGATGCCGCAAAACTTTCTTCGTGCCTCGCCGCGATGCATCGCGCCGTCGCCGGAAATCCGACCATCAAGAGCGCCTTCGACATCGCACTCTTCGATCTGGCCGCGCAGCACGCCGCATTGCCGCTTTGCGAATTTCTCGGCGGCCGCGCAAAACCGCTTCCCACCGACGCGACAATCTTCCTGCGCCCGCTGGATCGTGTAATCGAATCGGCGCGCAACATCGCCGCGGCGGGATTCAAAACGATCAAGCTGAAACTCGGCCATCCCTCGCGCGATGACATCGAACGCGTCCGCGTCGTTCGCGACGCCGTCGGAACGAAAATCAAACTGCGCGCCGATGCGAACCAATATTGGAGCCGCGACTACGCGCTGCAAACGCTGAAAGCCATTGCGAAATTCCACGTCGAATTCTGCGAGCAGCCGCTGCCCGCGCGCGACCGCGCCGGGTTGCGCTGGCTCGGCGAACGCTCGCCGATTCCGCTCGTCGCCGACGAATCGCTTTTCACGCCGCGCGACGCGAGGCGGCTCGCCATTGAAAAATGGGCGGACATTCTCAACATCAAGCTCTGCAAATCCGGCGGACTTCACGGCGCGCTCCCCATCGCCCGCATCGCGGCCGGCGCGAATACTCCCTGCATGACCGGCTGCATGAATGAATCCCGCCTCGGCCTGACCGCCGCCGCGCATTTCGCCGCGGCGATGGACATCGTGAAATTCTACGACCTCGATTCATTTCTCATGCACACCGCCGACTGGATCGAGGGCGGACTGCAAATTTGCGCTGGAAAAGTTTTGCTGCCGCGCGCGCCCGGCCTCGGCGCGAAGCCATCTGACAGATGGCTTGCGAAACACAAACCCGTTCGCTGAACAGCTCAGTGCAGATCGCAATCGCGAATGTTTTTGTTTGCGTAGAACCTGACCGTAAAATCATGCGCATCATTCCACGCCTTGTGATGCCGGAACCCCTCGCGAACCGAACACGATTCGTGATTGTTGCTGCCGGCCTGAATCACCTGCGGCCCGTCCGCTTCAATTTCCGCCGCCGATTTTTCACTCGGTCGCACAAGCGCGATATGGCCTGATTTTTTCGGATCGGGATTTTCATAAACGACAACGACAATGACGCCCGAATTTGCGAGCGCCTGCGCTTCGGCGGGAGTCGCCACGGATTTCCACCCGTGTTCGCCGCCGTGTTCGCCGAGCCAGTGCATTTGTGCGTTCGCGAGCATGTCCGCGGGATGTTCCGGCGGACGGAGAATGTAGATGCCGAGTTTCATGCAGGCGGCCGCGACGAATGCGCTGCAATGCGTCTTTCCCGTTTTGTTGCTGATGGCCTCGCCCGTCTTCCAATTGACCTTGTGGCCGGCGAGCCAGAGTTGTTCGACGTGCAGGCCGTCGTAAACTGCGGAGAGTTGCGCGGCGCCGGCATTCGTCTCCGCCGCCGTTGATCCCAGCGAGAAGATGAGCGCCGCGAATACGAAGAGAAGATGTTTGGCGCTGATCACGGCGGCGGAGTCTTCGCGCCACGACGCGAAAGAAATTCGCGGGCGAGCTGCCGGTACGCCGCAGCGCCGGTGCTGTTCGAATCGTACAAAATGATCGGCTTGCCGTGGCTCGGCGCCTCGCTCAGGCGGACGCTGCGCGGAATCAGCGTGTCATAAATTTGTTTTTCGAAATGTTCGCGGACCTGCTGCCAGACCTGCCGCGAGAGCGCGGTGCGATTGTCGAACATCGTCATCACGATGCCGTCGATTTCCAGCGCCGGATTCGCGCCGCTGTCGCGCAATTGTTGGACGAGTCGCACGATCACGCTCAGGCCTTCGAGCGCGTAGTATTCGCTCTGCAGCGGAATGATCAGGCTGTGCGCGGCAGCCAGCGCGTTCATTGTCAGAACGCCGAGCGACGGCGGGCAGTCAATGATGATCTGGTTGTAGCGGTTCGTTTCGACGAGCGGCTGCAATCCGTCGCGAAGGCGGTGAAGGTAGCGATCCAGTCTCGGAATCTCGATTTCCGCGCCGGCGAGATTCACCTCCGCCGGGATTAAATCGAGGCGCGGAATTTCCGTCGGGGAGATCAAGTGTTCGGCGCTGTCCTCGCCGAGCAGGAGTCCGTACAGACTGCGGCCTTCCTGTTTTTCGCGGCCAAGCCCGCTCGTCGCGTTCGCCTGTGGATCGAAATCAATCAGCAAAACGTTCTGGCCCCGTTCTGCGAGGCACGCGGCGAGATTCACCGACGTCGTCGTTTTTCCGACGCCGCCTTTCTGATTCGCAAGAGCTATGACTCGTGTTGTCATTCCTAAACTTTCTCCGCGGAGGTTGAGGCAGAAATCACCGGCACGTCAACTCCCTTGCCCTGCACGAGTCCGTGGATGTCGTCCATCTTGCCAGTGACTTTGCCGAGGCGCTTTTCGGACTCGTCAAAATTTTTCCGCGCGTTGTCGAGCTGCGTTCCGATGAGCTCGAATTTTTCCGTGAACTTGTCGAACTCCTGCCGCAGCCGGTCGAGATTGTCCAACACCGCTCGCGCGCTTTCCTCGACTCGCAGGCCTTTCAAGCCGAGCAGTATCGTTTGCAGGTAGGCATAAAAACTGTTCGGTGAAACGGGAATCACGCGGCGGGAAAGCGCGTACGAAAAGAGCTGCGCGTCGCCGCCGAATTCGTCGTCCTTGATGATCGTTTCGTAATAAACATTCTCGGCGGGGATATACATCAGCGCAAACGGAAGCGTTCCTTCGTCGGGCCGGATGTATTTCGTCGCGATGGCGTCGACGTGCTTTTTCACGTCTTTCATGAACGGCTGCCGAAGCGCGCGCCGTTCCTCGTCCGTCGTCGCCATCGCAATGCGCTGGAAATTTTCGAGCGGGAACTTTGCGTCCACCGGCACGACGCCGGCCTGCAATTTGATCACTGCGTCCACGCGGTCGCCGCCGCGAAAGCCGAACTGCATTTCGTAGTGATCCGGCGGCAGAATCTGCGCGAGCAAGTCCTGCAAGAAAAGTTCGCCGAGGTTTCCGCGCAGTTTTGGCGACCGCAAAATATTTTGCAGGCTGCTGATGTCCTTGCCGATTCCCGCGAGCTGCTTCGTGGATTCATCGAGCTGGCCGAGTTGTCGACTGACGCCCGAAATCACGGTTGCGGCGCGGTCGAGCCGCTCGTTCATGGATTGCTGAGTTTGCGACAATGCCTGCGAAACCTGCGTCTGCGTCTGCCCCAGCGATGCGCGAAGGCCCTCGATCTGTTGCGCCGTCTGCTGGACCGACGCATTCACCTGCGCCTGCAAAAGCGACATGGACTGGTCGTCGCGCGGCTTCGCGAGTTCGCCGGAAAGCGATTTGCGAATCCACCACGCCGCGGCGAAAATCGCCGCGATCAGCACGCCGCCCAGGATGATCAGAGCCGTCGAATTCATTTGCGCATTCGTAGCGAACCCGCGGCGCAAAGCCAAGCGGCGCGAAAGAAATCTCTTCGTGGCAGAATGCTGGAATTCCCCCGCGCATTTTCCAGGATTGCAGCCTCCAATCATCAGGAGAATTCCGTTCCTGATGCGTGGCTCCATCCGCCTGGACGATCCTTCGGGATCGCGGATCAAACAGACGGATCGGACAGCCTGGCTGCACTTACCGGCCGCCGCTCGAAATCACCGCCGCAACCGGGCCACGGCGATCAAGGCCCGCCGATGTTCGAGCAGTGTGCAGGCAAATCTTCCCGCATCGCTTCGAAGTTCCGCAAGGCTGACGACCGCGATGTTTTGCAGGCGGAAGCGGATTCCCTCGCCCGTCGCTTTGGCTGCGGCTTCCTTCAGGCACCAGAGTTTGATCGCATTTTGTTCGCCACCGACCAGCGCGAGTTCGGCTGCGGTGAACGTCTCCGACACGAGTGAACTGGAAATCTTGCGCGGAAATTCGAGGTCAATTCCAGCCGGCCCATTTTCTGCGTCCCAGGCGACGGCCGCCGCGACACCGCGCGAATGTGAAATTGAAATCTCGACGCGCGGTTTGACTCCGCCGACGAAAGGTTTTCCGTCCGCGGTTGCGCCAATGGCAAATTCATTTGGGAGGATCTTCTTTGCTTCCGTGCGGAAGGCGCGAAGGCAGACAGCTTCTTTTGCGGTGATCCGCCCGAGCAGCCATTCCGCTCTTCTTCGTTCGATGGCCTTCATCGAGCGGAACCCGGCCAACTCATCGGCGGCGAGGAATTCCGCCGCGGCAGCGTCAAGATCGGGCGGCGTGTTTTCCGCGACGCAAAGGACGGCGTCCGGCGGCATTCCCGCGACGTTTGTGAGCGACAATTCTGTGCAAAACTTCATTCGAAAACTGCCCGGTGCGGTGACGGCCGTCTTGAACTTGATCTACTTCCTTTTTCGCGCCGACTTGATCGGCGGTGGGCGGCGCAGCGACTGCGCGGCGTGCCGCGGCGGATTTTTCGTCTGCTCGCCGAGCCACGTGAAGAAATCAGGATTCCCGCCAGTCAGCGGAAGGGCAACGATGCACGGGCAGTCGTAGGAGTGAAGCTGCTTCACTCGCGCGGTGAGCTTCCCGATCAGGCTGGCGCGCGTCTTGGCAATCATCGCGACCTCGCGCTCGTCGTTCACCCGCCCATCCCACCAGAACATCGAACGAATTTTGCCAAGGATATTGACGCAGGCGGCCAGCCGTTCTTCGACGAGGGCACGGCCGATCAGGGCCGCCTGCTTCTCATCTTTGATGGTCATGTAAACCCAGACGAATTTCTCAGTCACTTTCTCATCCTCTAGAATATGTGCCCGCGGCCCCGTCGCCGCATTCACCTGACCGGCGCCTCATCCGCTTGGCACAGATCATGCATAGGAATTGATCAACGCGACAAGCATCGAAATGAAAACGCTGAAACACATAGTTGCCCTGAGTGCCGCGGGCCTTCTTGCCGCGTGCTCGAGCCTCGCCCCGACCGTGTACATTCCGAAACAGAACGGCAGCCTCGGCGACGCCAGCAGCAGCGGCGACATTTCCGTGGCATTGCACCCCGAGAGCCCGAGCATTCGGCGCGGCGACAAGATCAACTTTGACATTTCGATCCGGAATATTGGCGCGCAACCGGTCGTCATCTCGCGGAACCCGGAGCTCACGCTCACGTGGATCTATCCCGACGGCCGGCACGACAATTCCATCGGCGGCCTGGCCGCACCGCCGCCCGGTTCCGATTTGGTCACGCTGGACCCGGGCCAGCAGATCGTCGAACACTCCTCGGTCCTGACCTATTATTTTCACCGCCTCGGCATCACCGAGTTTCGGGCCATTGTTTCGGCGACCGGTCCGGCCAACGCCTGGACCGGCCGCGCAATTTCAAACGGATACGGAGTCATGATCGAATAGAAAGGAGGTGCGCGAGCGACTCGATTTTTTACAACCCGGCCCAACCTGGCGTTCTCTCCTCCTATCGTCAGGCATTGGGCCGGGTTCTCCCTTTTCAGCCGCAGCGCCCTCACTTCTCCGCCGCCCCGAAAAATTCCATTCCCTCATTTCCAATCATTGGAACTTTGCTGCGCCGCACTTCCCAATCATTGGAACTTTGCGCGCCGGATTTTTCCAATGATTGGAATTCTCCGCGGCGGTCTCTTCCAATGATTGGAAATGGCGGCGCTCAGCGGGGGATGCCGCGGACTTCGGCGGAATGGAGGATGTAGTCGCCGGGCCGGTGGCCAACGTCCAGCAGGAGCGGGCCGCAAATGTCGGGCTCGACGAGCGGGAAATAAATTTGCCGCCGCCCGCCGGGAAGATCGGCGCGAAGGTCCTGTTCTTCGCCGTGGCTGTCGTGCCACACCAGATGCAGATCGGTCCGGCCCGCCATCGTGATGTCGATGCGGATGATCGGCAGTTGCTTTGTCGTGTCGCCGCGGAGCGATCCCAGCTCGACGCGCGGCGAAAAGCCCTTCGCCTTGATGAGCCATCCCTCCGGCGCGCGACAGATCGGGGCCTCGTTGACAGATCGCGGATGATCGGTCGCAAGCAGGATGTTCGTCGCGCGGTTGAACCGAAGCATCGCACAATACTCGCGCATCTGCGTCGGATAGCGGATGCCGCGCCGGATGAGCCGGTCGGCCATGATGTGCATGACGAGGTCCGGCTTCTCGCGCTTGATGGTGTTGAAATCGGGCCCGGAGCGCGCCCAACTGAAGGCGACCTGCCGGAAATTTTCAGAGAGGAACGGGATCAGGCTCTCGGTGAATGAATCGCGGAACACGACGGCCCGCGGCAGATTCGTGTCGTCGGTCCACGCGACGACGTCGGGCAGCTCGCGGCTGTAGGCGATGTCCTGCTCCGCGCGCGACGGCGCGTTCTGCTTCGTCTTGATGTACTCCTCCTTGGTGACGTCCTGCAGCGCCATCATCTGCGTCATGTCGCCGCCAAAATACGTATCGTGCCACAGCGTGAAGTCCGAATCCGGCGCAAGTTTCACGGCAGGGAATGCGTTGGTGATCATCGGCATGAACGCGCGATAGGCGCAGTAGGCGCCGAACTGGCTCCAGTGCGTGTCGGTCCGCAGGAAGACGCGGTCGCGCTTGCGGCCATCGCGCAGCGCTTGCGACACGTTGATCATGGACACGCTTGTCTTTGCCTGCAGATAGTCCGTCAGTTGCTCCAGCGCCGTTTTGTCGGAGACGCGCGCCATCCAGCCCGGCGTGTTTTCCGGATAGATGGCCTCCTTGGCCGGGATCAACACGAGAAAGAATTTCTTGCCGAACGCCTCGCACCAGTCGTTTTCGTCCTGGAAGAGCCAGCGCCATTCTTCGAGCTGCGCAAACGAGAGCGGCCGGATGCCGCGATAGTCGGTGACGGAGTCCGATCCATCTTTGCCGGCCACCGAATTGTAGTAGAGCCAGCCGTTCTTGCCGACGATGACCTTCGGCACCGGCGTGCTGCGAAGGCCGAAATAAACCACTTCGCTGTGCAGCCGGATGAGCGCGCCGCGAAGCCCGAAGTGATCGGTGAACCAGCCGTCGAAATCCCGCGGAAACGAATGCAGGAAATCCGCGATGACCGGGCGCGACTGATGGAGCCACAGCTTGACGCCGTGCGGGAAAGCGCGCAGCGGCGCGAAGCTGAGCGACAGCCTCGGAAACTGCCGCAGCTTGCGTTTTTCGTCGGCCGCGCCGCCCTTCAAATCTATCCCGGCCACCTGGCAGACGACGGGGGTGAGCAACAGCAAACAGAAGACCGCGATGAGAAGGCGGTCCATCACCGCCGACCTTGCGAGGCGCGGCTTCCTGCTGCTGTTCTCTGTGATGTTCGCGCTCATCTCAAAAACGGAAATAAATGAATGGATTGTGTGTTCCCGCGGCAAGCTTCATCACCGCCGCGATGAAGATGAGCACCAGCCCGATGCCCGCCGCCGCATCGCGCAGCACAATTTGCGATTTGGCTTTCTCCCCGAGCCACGGCACGACCGGCGTGACGGCGATGAGCGCCGCGATGATGACGACCAGCATCTGCGGGTCCACGAATTCGCTGACGAAGTGGACGCCGGGTGCGGCGGTGGCGAAGCCGTACATCGCCCGCAGAAAGACGCCGGTCTGGTGGATGTCGTCGGCGCGGAACAGCAGCATCGCCGTGCTGAGAACCCACCATAAATAAACATGCGCGGCGGGCGACTGGAAGAAACCTCTCTTCTTCCATTTCCAGATTCGCTCCGCGAGCAGGATCGCGCCCTGGTACAAACCGAAGAGCAGAAAATTCCAACTCGCGCCGTGCCACAGGCCGCAGAGGATGAACACGGTCATCAGGTTCGCGTAGGCGCGCGGCCGCGAGCAGCGGTAGCCGCCCAGCGGGTTGAAAAGATAATCGCGGAACCACGTCGAGAGCGAGATGTGCCAGCGCTGCCAGAATTCGCTGAGCGTTTTCGAAACGTACGGATAGTCGAAGTTGCGCACGAACTCGAAGCCGAGCATCCGGCCCAGCCCGACGGCCATGTCCGAAT
>CAIVKH010000163.1 GCA_903906425.1 uncultured bacterium | reverse complement strand
GGCGGCGATTTATCCCAAGTTGCCGGGAATCGAGAACGATTCGCGCTACGATGGGTTTCGTCGTGATTATCTCAACATCTTCCAAGTCAACCCGCGCGTGCAGATGCTCGCTAATAATGCTTCCAGCGACCCGTGTTCGTTCACGTTGTTCGAGTATTCCGACTTGGCGCTCCACGCGCCGCCGCTGGCCGACGGACTGACCTGTTTGGATCTCGTGCGGATGACGCTCGACCGCTATCTTGGGGGAGCGAAAGGCTACGGGCAGGTCGGGTATGGGTGCGGGCCGCACGACGGAGACCTGATCGCGTGGACAACCCCGTGGACCTCGTTAGATACCCTGCCGTCGTTTCTCATTTCCGCCTGCAACTACGCAAACGGTGCCAGCGATTGGAAATGGGCGCGAGCCAACTACGACAAGCTTGCCGCTTGGGGGCGCGAGATGTTTGCCGCAGACAAAGATGGCAACGGCCTGATCGAGTATCCCGGCACCGGAAACTTCGGTGCCCGGCCGCTGGGGAACAAACGTCCGTCGAATTGGTGGGACACGATTAACTTCGGTCACGAAGACGCCTTTTCCAATGCGCTTGCCTACCGGGCGGCGACGATGTTTGCCGCGCTCGCCCGCAAGCTGGATCATCCCGACGACGCGAAATTCTTCACGGAAAAAGCCGCCAAGCTCCGTGCCGCCTACGCGCCGACATTTCTGAATCCCGAAACCGGCGTGCTTGCTGGTTGGAAGAGCGCGGATGGTCAATTGCACGATTACTGGTTCACGTTTGTCCAAGGTGCAGCGATCACCTGCGGTCTCCTGGACGACAAAACCGCAAACTCCGTTATAGACCATCTGCTCGCCAAAATGGAGTCCGTCGGCTATACGAAGTTCGAGCTCGGGCTGCCCGGGAACCTCGTGCCGATCAAAAAAGGCGACTATGCTGACCAGAAATCACCGCCAGAAAAATATGGCGTGCCGCAGATGGACGATGGCAGCGACGGTTTCCAGTTTTATGAAAATGGTGGAGCGACCGGCTGTTGGGCCTATTACACCATCAAGGCGCTCTACCAGCTCGGACGCGTTGAAGAGGCCCGTCGTCTTTTCGATCCGATGCTCGCGGGCTACGCGCGCGGCGAGTTTCAAGGCTTTGGAGCAAACCACATGTCGCGCGATTGGCGCGACTGGAAAGGCGGATGCCACGGCTACGAAGGGCTCCTGGTCGATAATTACCACGCGCTGCTGGCCGTGCTCGATGACGTGAAGATGCCGCGCTGAAAATGCCGGGCAACGTCCGACCCAAAAAAAAGGGCAAGAAATGGAGCGGATATCGCGAAGCAAGGCGATTGGATTTCCCATAGCCTTTGGAGCATCGTTATCCTCGCACGGGAACCGTGTCAAAGAGTCATGACCCGCACATGATATATTCGCTTTCGATAATATTCTTGTTGACGAATATACTTGTCGCTGCGAGGGTGCCGTCATGTCCTTGGTGCGAATTTACGAATGTCTCTGCGACGAGACCCGGCT
>CAIVKH010000162.1 GCA_903906425.1 uncultured bacterium | reverse complement strand
ATTGGCAAACTCAGCAACTTTCGATTCTCGCTCGGATTCCAGATCGAAAATCCACGCGTCCCACGGCGTCTCGTTTCGCTGCGGAACCCAGGTTTCGCGCGACCGTGCGAAGACGATTCGTTTTCCATCGGGTGAAATGCGCGGGAAATAGTCCACGTGCGGATCGCGCGTGAGCTGCTGGAGTTTCCCGGTCTGCAGATCCATTTTCCAGATGTCGTGGTTGCCCGCGCGATTCGAACTCCAGACGACGAACCCGCTTCGCCCGCCGAGAAGCGGTTTCAGCGCGTTGGCGACATTCGGCGCGTTCTTGATCGCGTGTCCCATTTTGGGCGGGCGCATCGAGCCGAGCTTGCGGAATTTGTGAAGCTGCCATCCGGCATATGCGGCGCATGCGAGCACGATGCCGCAGGCCGCCGCGATTTTTATTCGCGATGCAGTGGCCGGGGCTGGCGATTTTTGTGCGACGGTGTTCGCGCGCGCACCACCAATCAGCGTGAAAAGCACAAGGCCGAGACCGCCGACGGCATAATCCAAAACCTGTCCGCAAATGTGAAAGGCGAGCGTCGCAATTGCCGCGGGCCCCGCCGCGAAGCCGAGCATCTTCCACGCAGCCGTGCCGCCGGCTTCATACGTTCCGAAGCGCATCAGGGAAGGCACCGGCAGGCTCGCGGCGGCCTCGGATGAAATCAGCGCGGTGAGCACTTGCAGCAGCGACGCGTGGGCCATTTCGGGAAAACTGAAGACGGTGACCGCGCGAAATACGCCAAACAATCCGATATATTTGAACAGGCGGACGCCCAGCGAAAGCGCGATCGTGCGTCCGGTCGTTCCGCTGCGCCGCGTGGTTTCCATCGCATCGGCGACGCGGTCGCAGAATGAAATGGTCTTTTCGATCCAGCGCGCAGGTTTTTCTCCGGCGATCTTTCGCGCCCATCGCAGAACCGGACGCGGCGCGGCGTAGAGAGCGTAAAGAACGCCGAACGGGACGATGAGAAAAAGTGCTGCGACGGCGGCGAGCAGCGGATCAAAAGCCGCGTGAATCAGGTGCGCGACGAGCAGAAAAAGAAAAATCATTCCGAGCGCGAGAAAATCGAAAACCATGCTGACGGCGAGGGAACTCAGGCAGCTTTGCCCGCTCATTTTGTAGCCGCGATTCAGCAGCCCGAGATACGCAAGCTCGCCGGCACGCGCGGGCAGCAGGTCGATGAACATGTTGCGCGTCATCGTGACGATGAGCATGTGGACGAAGCCCGGCACTTCCTTCTCGCCGGCGGCTCGCAGCAGGACGGAGTAGCGGATCGCGCGCAGTGCCGTCTGGCCGATGTTGCAGAGGAAATACAAAACAAGCCACGGGATCGCGACCTGCCGCAAAACGCTGAAGACATTCGCGGTTTCCTCGCCCTGCGACGCCGGTAGTTGTTTCAGCAAAATGGCGATGACAAATGCCGACACGCCCGCCGACACGATCAGGCGAAGCAGCCAGGACGATTTTCGATTTGCGATTTCCGGTTTCAAAATTTTCCAATCATTGGAAGTTGCGGCCCGCACCATTTCCAATCATTGGAAACTTGGCAACCGGCATCTTCGACACCGCGGCGCGCCGTACGTTGACACGCGGGGTCGGAATGCTTAGCTTGCCGCGGTTTTTCGCGCATCAAAGGGAGCCATAATATGAGCGAATTTGCAGCGATATTGAAGTCATTGAAGTTGTCCACCGGAAAGACGGTTCACTACTACAGCCTGCCCGATCTCGAAAAGCAGTTGGGCGTTTCATTCGCGAGGCTGCCGTTCTCCATCAAGATCGTGATGGAGCAGTTGGTGCGGCTGCAGGGACACCCGGCGTACAACGCGGAGCACGTGAAGAAATTCGCGAAGTGGACGCCGAACGCGGAGCAGCCCGAGGAATTCCCGCTGCAGGTCGGTCGCGTGCTGTTGCAGGATTTTACCGGCGTGCCGTGCGTCGCCGATCTCGCGGCGATGCGCAGCGCGATGAGCCGCGCGGGAAAAGATCCGGGGAAGATCGAGCCGCAGATTCCCGTCGATCTCGTCATCGATCACTCGGTGCAGATTGATGAATACGAAGGCAAGGAATCGCTGGCACGCAATGTCGAACTCGAATTCGAACGCAACGGCGAGCGCTATGTGTTCCTCCGCTGGGGTCAGGGCGCGTTCAAGAAACTCCGCATCGTTCCGCCGGGCCTCGGCATCTGCCATCAGGTGAATCTCGAATATCTCGCGCACGGCGTGATGACGACGACAGACGCGCAGGGCCGCACGATCGCGTTCCCCGATTCGCTCGTCGGCACCGATTCGCATACGACGATGATCAACGGCCTCGGCGTTCTCGGCTGGGGCGTCGGCGGTATCGAGGCGGAAGCCGCGATGCTCGGCCAGCCGATCCCGCTCGTTTCGCCGAAGGTCACGGGCTGCCGTCTCATCGGCAAGCTGCCCGCGGGCGCAACCGCGACGGACATCGCCCTCGCCGCGACGGCGCTGTTGCGTAAAACGGGCGTCGTCGAACAGTTCGTTGAATTCTTCGGCCCCGGCCTCACCGGCCTCTCGCTCGCCGATCGCGCGACGGTCGCGAACATGGCGCCGGAATATGGCGCGACGATGGGCTTCTTCCCCGTGGACGAAGAAACCCTCCGCTATCTCCGCGAAACCGGCCGCTCCGCCGAGCAGGTCGAACTCGTCGAGAAGTTCTGCAAGGCGCAGGGCCTCTGGCGTACGGCCGACGCGGTCGAGCCGATGTTCACGCAGATCGTCGAGATTGATTTGTCGAAACTCGAAGCCAGCGTCGCGGGACCGAAGCGCCCGCAGGATCGCTTGAAGGTCGGCGATGTGAAGTCGTCATTCACCAAGGCGCTAACCGTTTCGCCGAAGGAACGCGGATTCGGCCTGACCGAAGACAAACTCGGCGCGACCTCCGAAATCGCCGGCATGGGCGAGACGCTGCACCACGGCTCCGTCGTCATCGCGGCGATCACGAGCTGCACGAACACCTCCAACCCGAGCGTACTGCTCGGCGCGGGCCTCCTCGCGAAGAAGGCCGTCGAGAAGGGCCTCACCGTCGGCAAGAAGGTCAAGACCAGCCTCGCCCCCGGCTCGCGTGTCGTCACCGCGTACCTGAAAAAGTCTGGCGTGCTTCCGTATCTCGAACAGCTCGGCTTCCGCGTCGTCGCCTACGGCTGCACGACCTGCATCGGCAACTCCGGCCCGATGAAGAACGAAGTCGAGGACGCCATCAAGAAGGGCGACATCGTCGCCGCCGCCGTGCTCAGCGGCAACCGCAACTTCGAAGGCCGCGTCCATGCGCTCACCAAGGCTAACTATCTGATGTCCCCGCCGCTCGTCGTCGCCTACGCGCTCGCGGGCCGCGTGGACATTGACCTCACCACCGAACCCATCGGCACCGGCAAGGACGGACAGCCCGTGTTCCTCAAGGACATCTGGCCCTCCCCCGAAGAGATCAGCGCGATGCTCCAGCTCGCCGCCGATCCGAAGACCTACACCGAGCTCTACACGAACATCGCCGAGAGCAATCCCGCGTGGAACAAGCTCGCCGCGAAGAAAGAGCCCGTCTATTCGTGGAGCACGACCTCGACCTACATCCTCGAACCCCCGTTCCTCAAGGGCCTCGCACCGCAGGCCGGCAAGCTCGCCGACATCAACGGCGCGTATGTCCTCGGCTACTTCGGCGACTTCATCACCACCGACCACATTTCGCCTGCCGGAAACATTCCGGTGAAAAGCCCCGCCGGGCAGTACCTGATTGCGAACGGTGTGAAGAAAGAAGATTTCAATTCCTATGGCGCACGGCGCGGAAGTCATGAAGTGATGATGCGGGGAACGTTTGCGAACATTCGGATTCGGAATCTGCTGGTGGAAAAAGAGGGCGGACTGACGGTGCACATTCCGAGCGGAAAAGAAGAATTCATTTATGGCGCGTCCATGCAATATCAGGCGGAGAAGCACCCGCTGATTGTCCTTGCGGGAAAAATGTACGGGGCCGGTTCGTCGCGGGATTGGGCGGCCAAGGGGACGTATCTGCTCGGCGTGCGCGCCGTCATTGCGGAGAGCTTTGAACGGATACACCGGAGCAATCTGGTGCAAATGGGCGTCCTGCCATGCGAGTTTGTTGACGGACAGACGGCGGCGAGTCTCGGTCTGACGGGCAAAGAAAAATATAGCATCGCCGGAATCACCACCCTGACGCCCGGCAAAATCGTCGAGGTCACGGCGATTGCCGAAAACGAAACGAAGAAATTCAACGTCAAGGTGCGCGTGGATTCACTCGTTGAAATCGAGTATTACCGCAACGGCGGAATTCTTCCGTACGTCGTGCGGGCGGCGATGAAATAATTTTACCGCAAATGAACGCTGATTTACGCGGATGAGAACGAGTGCGAAAGATGGCGTGAAGAAATTTGTTGCACACATTTTGTCAGCGGACTTATGCTGCGGCCCAATTTGAAATTTGAGTCAAATGTGAATTTGTTGTTGACAGATAAAATGAGCGCCCAAAATTTTTCGACGGCTCGACGGCTCGACGGCTCGACGGCTCGACGGCTCGACGGCTCGACGGCTCGACGGCTCGACGGCTCGACGGCTCGACGGCTCGACGGCTCGATTTCTGATTTTGGACTGCGGCGGCACAATGCCGCTTTCCTTGCACTCCAAAAAATCCCGTCGCCGGACGGCACTCCAAAGCTGCGCCACGAAGAACCGGCTTTCCGTCCGGCAACCTCAAACGACTCTCGAATCGTCCGCCCGCGCAACCGGGAACCTCAAACGGCTCTCATATATGATAGGCGGACGCGCTGGCATCCGAAACGGGTCTCGAATTGCTTGCCCGGATATGCCGCTGCCCGAAACGACTCTCGAAACGCTTTCCCGAACGCCCCGGCAGCCAGAACGGGTCTCAAATCTGATAACCAAACGCCCGGCAGGGTGAAAAAAGCGGCGAATTGACCGAAAAAGCGCAGCAACAGGTAAAATAACAAGGAGATAGCAAAAATGGCGCAAAATCCAGTCCCGGAACAGAACGACAAGGCCCTCACGCTGGCTCACGACATGAAGGACGGGCTGCATAGCGACGGTGTCGCCGTCGGAGTGAAGCAAAATACCGAGGCCGCATTTGATACGGACATCACCGCCGCCGAAAACACCGAGGCGATTTACCAGACCGCGCTCGCCGCGAAAACCGCACCAGCACAGGCGCAGACCATCGCCGATTCCAACGGCAAAAGTTTCATCGGCTCCTCCAAGCGCAACCTCGTTGACTATCTCGGCTCCACATGGTCCGCCGCGTGGGCACCCGTCGGCTACGTTGACAAGTCGCTCGCCATGCCCACGACCATCGAAGAACGGCAGCAGCTTCTCAAATCAATGGCCGCGTACTACACCGCGAACCCGACGCAGGAAAACGCCGCCAAGAACCTCACCGCCGCGCAGGCACTGGCGCTCTTCACCGCGCTCAAAGACTCGCGCAAGGCGGTTGCCGACACGACCAAGGACGCCGCGAACAAGAAAGTCACCCGCGACGCCGCCTTCGACCAGTTGCGCAACCGCGAACGCGGACTCATCGGCGAACTCGGCACGCTGCTTGCCGACGACGATCCGCTCTGGCACGTCTTCGGCCTCAACGCCCCCGCCGATTCGGAAATGGCCGACGTACCCGAAGGACTTATCCTCACACCCGGCGCAGCCGGCAGCCTCTATTCCGACTGGGCCGACGCCCGCCGCGCCAGCCGCTACCGCGTCTTCATCCAAGTTATCGGAACCGACGCCGACTTCCGCTACGTGGACACCGTCACCGATAGTAACTACCTCTTCACCGGCCTTCCGTCCGGCGCAACGGTCAAAGTCCGTATCACAGCCGCTAACGACGCCGGCGAATCCCAACCCGGCGCGGAAGTCCAGGCGACAGTGGCATGAGGACATCACAGTACCATCGGGACATGAGAGACACATAGGAATGAAAAGGCGCTCGCTAATCGGACGGTTATTTCAGGCGGCGAGGCTATCGGCTATTTGCATCACCAACGGGTTGAGCGGGGCAAGGTATTACGCGCGCAAGGAGAAACTGCATCAGATGCGGCTTTGGGCCTCTTTTCTCAAACAAACGATCCGGGACTTGGCCAGCATATACTTTCATGAACTCGTGCCTGATCCCTATGAGCCGAGGTTGACTGCGGCAAAGTGTACGGTGGTGTTTGTACCGGGCTATACCATGACGGCCAATGGTGCCTCACCACTTCTGTCTAACATATGCAGTGCTGGCTGTCAGATTGCCAAGTGCGAGGAACGAATGTGGTTCAAGAATGTCCGCAAAATCACAAGGTGGACACACGAACAAGTCACCATGATTCGCGCAAGTGGACAAAAGCCAATCTTACTTGGGTACAGCATGGGCGCCGATATTGTGCAGCACGTAGCCGGCAAGATGGGAGTTGAGGCAATTTCGTTGAGCTCGCCGATGATGTCACAACACACCTTCTTTGCGGCATTGGATCTGATTCTTCGGGGCCGCGTCTCATTCCGAAAGACTTTCAGGGGCGGGTCAGAAAATAGTTTGTCGGAGGCTTTTTCATTTCACATACCCCGGCCGGATCGAGAAGGTCATGTCACTATCAAGGGTGTCCACAGTCATTTTTGTGTCAACAATCCGGAGGTGATTGAAGCGGTTGTTGCCAGGATAGAGAAACTGGCGGCGAAACCACTCAACGCCACAGATGGCGCTAGAGTACGTTTCGTTTACGGTTGCGATCCCGCACAATGGGATGGTTCTGAAAGAATACCGTCCTACGCGGGCGCTAGAGGCTCTTTCCGCGAATTAAAATCGGACACAATCTCAAATAATTGAGAAACATATTTACCACAACCGGCGCTATGGTGGCGTCGGATGGCTAAGAAAGAAAGAAGGAAAATAGTATGGCGAGTCCAATGTATTGCAACCTATGTGCAAGGAATGTTGTTCCAGAGAAGAAGTTCAACTGGCTTGTCTGCATATTTCTTTGCGGGCTTTTGTATCTTCCGTTCTATTGGATGCAGAAGGCGAAATGCCCAATTTGCAAAGGCACTGCTTTTGGTCCTGCCAAGTCTGACAAGATTGGCTAGTCCAGAATGCGGTCGCTTGCGCTCAAGGATGGTTCTCGAATCAGATGGGCCATGCTTGTGTCGCACCATGCTCCCTGTGACAACGACAGAACTCTGTCCTTGTTTGGACTGCGCGTCTGTGTCCGATGTCTAGGGATGTTCGGCGGGGTGCTTGCTGGATGTTGGATAAAAGTAACAATGTTTGGGGTTCCACACATTTGTCTCGTCATGTGTGGTCTGGGACTTACGCTGCCAGCGGCGTTTGATTTCGCGGCACACGAACTGAGCAAGAAATACCGAAGTACCAATTTCCGCCGATTGGTCACAGGAGGGCTTTTTGGCATCGTAGTGGGCGTATATCTTGCCTTTGCATGGCAAGGTATTCGATGGCCTCTGTTTTGCCTGCTTGCATATCTCGCTCTCTTGGAACTCGCCATAGCCGGCTTATTTAGGAAATGCGGTCATCTTGACTCTTATATCGCAAGGTATGAAGCGTCTTTGTACAAAGACGAAGGAAATCGTCGAACCACCTCCTGAACGGTGCGGCTTCCTGTCCGCTAGTCGCATCTTTAGGCGAAAACACGATCACGGGTTTATATTTCGGCAGAGCCAATGGACATCATAATAGCAATATTCAAAATCGTAGGTGTACTGCTGGCTGTCGGAATTGCCCTCATAATCCTTGTCTTCGCTTTTGCGGCTTTGCCTGCAATCCTCGGTTTTGTCGGTTGTGTTCATTTGTGGCGTAGTTGTCATTCAAACCTGGGCGTGCTTTTATTGATTGTTTCTATCGCACTTGAATATTGGGTCTGGTGTCCATACGTCCTCCGACCAGTAATGGAGTTCATTGAGAAGATGATGAGGGGCCCGGGTGGTGGCGGCGATGGCACTTCGGAAAAGACGGACGCGTCGACGGGTACTTTGACCGATAAGGCGTAGGAAGAGTGGCCCACTTTTTGCGAGTCATCGAGCCTGCCTTGGGAAAAGTTGCAAACCAAAAATCAACAATCATTCCACTACCCTGAACGGGTTGAGGCCGCGTAGCAATTGAACACAGATGCCGCAACTCCTTTGGGGTCAAACGCGACGCGACGGGATCGCAGATCCGCCACGAAGCGCGCAAGGGACTGCGCGCTCCACCAAAAAGCGTCTTGGGACAAGCCGCTCCACCTTTGCGTTTGCACCGGCGATTTCCATTGAATGGAAAAGTTAGTGGCGATAATTTCCATCGCATGGAAATTTGCGGGACATATTTTTCCAATGATTGGAAATTGTGATGCGGGCGTCGTCGCCCGCATCGCGGGCTGTGAGCTTGCGGCACTTTTTGTTCCGGCGTCGGCCCGTCGGCGGGCCGACGCCGTCCGCATTTTCGGTTTGGACTGCGCGGACGGTGTCCGCGCTTTGGGGCGGCGCGACGTGTCGCGCCGTGGGAAAGCGGCGACACCGTCGCCGCACTCCAAAAACCACATCTCCCCCGCCGGCAACATCCCCGTCAAAAGCCCGGCCGGCGCGTACCTCATCGCCAACGGCGTCAAGAAAGAGGACTTCAACTTCTACGGCGCGCGCCGCGGCAGCCACGAAGTCATGATGCGCGGAACCTTCGCCAACATCCGCATCCGCAACCTCCTCGTCGAAAAAGAAGGCGGCTACACCATCCACATCCCCAGCGGGCAGGAAGATTTCATCTACGACGCCTCGATGAAATACCAGGCCGGCAACCAGCCCCTCGTCATCATCGCCGGCAAGATGTACGGCCCGGCTCATCCCGCGACTGGGCCGCGAAAGACACCTACCTGCTCGGCGTCAAAGCCGTCATCGCCGAAAGCTTCGAACGCATCCACCGCAGCAACATCGTCCAGATGGGCGTCGTCCCCTGCGAATTCGTGGACGGCCAGAACGCCGCCAGCCTCGGCCTCACCGGCAAGGAACTGTGTACCATCAAAGGCATCGAGACGCTCACCCCCGGCAAGCTCCTCGACGTCGAAGCTGTAACTGTAGCCCCGCTCTCAGAGCGGCAGGAAGGGCGTTCTGAGAACGCTGCTACATCCAAGAAATTCCAAGTCAAAGCCCGCGTGGACTCCCTCGTCGAAGTGGACTACTACCGCAACGGCGGCATCCTGCCGTACGTCGTCCGCGCGGCGATGAAATAGGAAAACGGATCGGTACAGGACATGACGCTCGGCACACACTTCGAATGGGATGAAGACAAGGAATCATCCAACATCGAAAAACACGGCGTCACCTTCGTCGATGCCGTCGCGGCCTTTGCCGATCCGCGCCGGATCATCGTGCCGGACGAAAGCCACAGCCTGAAAGAACCCCGCTGGTATTGTCTCGGGCGCATCGGCGATGGTATCTTGACCGTGCGATTCACTGAACGCCACGGACGTGTACGCATCATCGGCGCGGGATTCTGGCGGAAAGGAAAGCGAATGTATGAAGCAGAAAATCAAATACGCTGACATGACGGAGATGAACGGTGAACCCGTCGGCAAGCCCGGCGCTCCCGTGCATCTCGACTTCCTGCCCGGCCCCGAACAGGTCCGCCGCGCCTTGCAGCCCGTCAAAGTCACCATCGAGCTCGAACCCACCAGCGCCGCCTACTACCGCCGCGAAGCCCGCCGCCGCGGCGAAACCGCCTCCAACACCATGCGCCGCGTACTACGCGCCCACGCGCTCGCAGGAGCTTGATTCAACATGACCCGCGTGGACTCCCTCGTCGAAGTGGACTACTACCGCAACGGCGGCATCCTCCCTTATGTAGTTCGCGCCGCGATGAAGTAGGATAACTTCCAATCATTGGAAAAAAGGCCACGCCAACTTTCCAATGATTGGAAACGACGGAGTAGAAATCGCCAATCGTTTTGCATAACAAATCTGAAAAGAATTAGAACCGGAGATGATAGAAACATGATTGATGCCATAGCCCAACTAAACGAGCAGAAGCGCAAGGTCGATTTCGACTCGTACGATCTTTCCGTCAAGGAATTGATCAACATGTTCAGCGAGGGAATCATAGATATCGCTCCTCAGTATCAGCGCCAATTCAGATGGGGCGAAGATCGACAATCCAAGTTCATCGAGTCTGTGTTGTTGGGCATTCCAATCCCGAGCCTATTCATGGCTGCAAATCCAGATGGGAAATGGGAGGTAATTGACGGAGTGCAACGACTCAGTACTTTGATTCACTTTGCCGGATCCCAAACAGTTCTCGACAAGTTGAAATTGAAAGAACCTTTGAGACTGCAGCAACTCGACAAGTTAGACAGCTTTGAAGAGATGCTGTTTCTGCAGATGCCGCCGCCAGTACAGCTTCAATTCTTATTGAAACCACTACGCGTAACGACTCTAAACGACAAGAGTGACGTCACTGTTCGATTTGATTTGTTTGAGCGCCTTAATACAGGCGGAGTGCTACTAACTGCGCAAGAAATTAGGAGTTGTATTTTCCGAGGCGAGTTTTCCGATTTTCTGGAAAGGCTGAGTCAGCATCACGCGTTTAGAAGGGTTGTGAAAGTTCCTAAGGAAAAGGAAAACGACGGTACTCGTGAAGAGTTGGTTCTTCGCTTTTTCGCATTCCTACTTCGCTATGAGAGTTTCGATCACAGTGTTCAGGACTTTCTGAATAACTTCATGAAAGATTCGATGAAGAGCTTCAATTACGTTGAAGGTGAAGCCATCTTTGCGAAGGTTTTCGAGTCCCTCGCTCCGGCACTTCCTAACGGTATTCGGCGAAAGAAGCTGACCCCGGTTAACCTTTACGAAGCCGTAACTGTTGGCGCTGCCCTCGCATTGCAGGAATCTGGCAAGCTTGATACGAACGGGATCCTTAACTGGATGGTCTCAAAAGAGATTACTGACTTAACGACTGGAGCGACGAATTCCAATCCAATGGTTGTCGGGCGTATCGAATACTGCCGAGACCGTTTCTTGGGGAAATGAGCTTTCAAGACGTAATATCGAGTTCTTCGAGCCGTTTCTTTGAGGTATACCAGTTCTATACACTGGCCAAAGGTTCCGGCGACGGAAGTAGCTTACACACGTCGGCCAGCACGAGAATCATGCGTGGCGTATTCTTTGTGCATCTTTATGGAGCTTTTGAACACACGATTGTCCGAGGGGTTCAAAAGACGCTTGAATTGATCAATCTAGCTCACTGTCCGTTGAAAGATGTTAAGCCACAATTCTTGTCTATAGCTTTAAGCGCGAACTTTGATTCCGCTTCCGATGTCGGCCGCGGCAAACAATGGGAGAGACGCTACGAATTGCTGATGCAAATGCAATCACCCGACTTCGTCTCCGTCCCTACCGATCTTATGCCAACAGATGGAAGGAATTTTAACTTCCGGCAGATCCAAAGCATCTGGAGGAGCTTCGGAATTGCCGGCGATATTTTGCCACGCATGTCACTTCGCGGAACACTGGATGAGTTGGTGGACAATCGAAATCGGATTGCTCATGGAAATGAGGCGGCTGCAGATGTCGGACGACGATACACGGCGAGCGATCTCCATAGGATATACCAAGAGGTGAATGAGATTTGTACTCATGTGGTTTTCGGCCTCGAAGAGCACATCGTATCTGCAGGATTTCGCCGGTAACGGAACCGAAGCCGGGGTCAGGTTTTGGAATTGATTCATCACCTTCCAATTGTTGGAAGAGTTCAAAGCCTAACATTTCGAGTCGTTGGAAATCACCCCGCATCGGCGCGGGGTGCTCGGAGCACCCTGAAGATTTGACGGACGAAGCGGCGGCGAAGCGACCGACAACCAGCCAGCCGGAGAGCCGT
>CAIVKH010000161.1 GCA_903906425.1 uncultured bacterium | reverse complement strand
GCTCCTTCTACACACCTGGCGCAATCACCATCCGCGCGGGCGCTGCAGGCCCCAATAGCGGCGACAGCGCGGGTGCAGTTCTCACGCTGGCCGGCGGAAATGGCGGCGATGGCAGCGGCAGCCTGGGCGCGAACGTCGAAATCGCAGGCGGCACCGGATGGGGAGCCGACGGCATCGTTGTCCTGCACGGCAACAACTCGCACGGCAACGGATCGGGCGGCGTGCTGCTCGATCTCCAGAGCTCCGACCTGAAGGTTCAGACCGATGCCATGCCGACGATCTACACCGGCGCCACCGAGGATGTCCACGTCTGGACAAACGACGGCAACGGCGGACTCGCTGACATCACACTGCATTTCGCCAAAGGTATCTACACCGGCCACACGGGCCCGTGACGATGTCACCGCAACGCACAGACCCGGCACCGCGGCCCGGCGGCAAAGTCACAGCCATCGTTGCACTCGTGGCAGCGCTGATCGGGGGCGGCGGTGGAATCGCCGTCACGCCCATGATCCGCACCACCGATGCCTATATCACGAAGGCCGACCTAGCCGACGCGCTGACGCCGATGAATGCGAAGCTGGAGAAGATCGAAACGGCACTCACCGACCTGCACGCCGAGGCCGCGGTCGCACGCTACGCTCGCGAGCATTCCGAAATGCCCCGCCTACCGTGAGCGTTACACAGAAGCAATGCTCACTCGAAGATGTATCCAAAATGTATCAAGAAAAAACGGCCTTTTGTGTCCTTTTGAAACCCCATCGGGCAAATCGTGAATACGAGACCAAGTGCCACAATTTGCAATAAATGGCCTGATTCTATTGGTTTTTCATGGTGCCGGAGGAGGGACTTGAACCCTCACATCTGTTAAGGATACTGGATTTTGAGTCCAGCGCGTCTGCCATTCCGCCACTCCGGCAAGTTGATTTAATAACTACACAAAATCCGCATTGCGCCGCAAATCATTTCTCTTTTCGCAAACCGATTGCCTCTGTTCTTTCATCTGCATGTCAAAAAATTGGAATAAAAGAAACCCGCGGTGGTAAACCGCGGGTTTCTACGTTTCACTTCTGGCAACGGACATCGCCAGAATTATGAGTGGAATATCGAATCAGGTCTTGTTCTGACCCGGTTTCCATTCCTCTCCAGAACCGGTACCGGTCCCGAAGGCTTCGTTGAGCGCGCTGCCAAGGTCCACGAGGTCCTCGCCCGGACGCAGTCCTTCGAGCATGGATTCGTCAACGTGGAATTCCTCGTCGGGTAGTTTGGCGGCTTTGATGCTCAAGCCGATTCTGCGCTCGACGGGATCAATCTTGATGACGCGAGCTTCGACTTCCTGACCTGGCTGGAGCGCGTCTTTGACCTTCTGAACGCGCTCGTCGCTGATCTGGCTGATGTGGACGAGTCCGTCAATGCCGTCCTCGATTTCGACGAATGCGCCGAAGGACGCGAGTTTGCTGACCTTGCCCTTGACCATCTGGCCGACCTTGTATTTCGCGGCGATCGTCGCCCACGGGTCTTCCTGGGCCTGTTTGAGGCCGAGGCTGATCCGCTGCTGGGCGGCATCCACTTCGAGAATGACGGCTTCGACTTCGTCGGCCTTTTTGAGGACTTCGGACGGATGATTGACCTTGCGAGTCCACGACATGTCGGAAACGTGGATCATGCCGTCAATGCCTTCTTCGATTTCGACGAATGCGCCGTAGGAGGTGAAGTTGCGGACCTTGCCCTTGATGCGGCTGCCGATCGGATATTTCTCCGCGACGCGCTGCCACGGGTTGGCCTCGGTCTGGCGGACGCCGAGCGAAATTTTCTGCTCGTTCTTGTCCACCTTGAGAACGACCGCATCCACTTCCTGCCCGACGGCGAGAACATCCGCGGCCTTGACGACGCGCTTGGTCCAGGAAAGTTCGGAGACGTGAACCATGCCTTCGACGCCCTGTTCGATTTCGATGAACGCGCCATAGGGAACGAGGTTGACGACCTTGCCGTGGACGCGCGTTCCGACCGGATATTTCCGCTCGATGTCGTCCCACGGGTTGTTCTGCCGCTGTTTGAGGCCGAGCGAAATCCGCTCTTTTTCTCGGTCTACGTCGAGAATCTGCACTTCCACTTCCTGGCCGACCTTGACGACTTCGGACGGATGATTGACGCGGCCCCAGCTCATATCGGTGATATGCAGCAGGCCGTCCATGCCCTGAAGATCGACGAATGCGCCAAAGTCCGTAATGTTTTTGACCTTGCCGATGCGGACCTGGCCGATCTGGATTTCGCCGAGCAAATGCTTCTTCTGCTCGCGGCGTTGTTCCTCGATGAGCTCGCGACGCGACACGACAATGTTGCGGCGCTCGCGGTTGATTTTGATGATCTTGAATTCCATCTCGCGGTCCATCAGATCATCGCCACCGCGCGTGGGAATGACATCGACCTGCGAGCCGGGCAGGAACGCATCCACGCCGACATCGACAATCATGCCGCCCTTGACGCGGCCCTTGACGACGCCCTTGATGAGTCCGCCTTCGACGTAATTTGCGAGCACGCGGTCCCAATTGCGCTGCTGTTCCGCGCGCCTCTTGCTGACCACGACCACGCCGTCATCGTTTTCGAGCTGCTCGATGAGCACCTCGATATGATCGCCGATTTTGACTTCGCTCACATCGCGGAACTCGCCCGCGCCGAGCACGCCTTCGGACTTGTAACCGATATCCACGAGCACTTCTTCGCCGCGGATGTTCATGACACGACCCTGCACGATGGCCCCCTCGGTGAAATTCTTGAGGGTTTCTTCGTACATCGCGGCCCAGTCAGACTTCTGCTGTTCGCCGCCCTTGTTGGTTGTTGCTTTCTTAGCCACTTTTTACTCCGTTTGTTTTGCCGATCCGTGCCATCCGGCCCGAATCCATGTTTCCGATCCATCACTCGATGGCGGAACGTACACAAATATCAAAGTGACCCCCCTGACGCAACAGGAATGATGTTCGATATTCCAACTCTTCAGATGCCGTGAAAAGCGACCGGCTTCCTGGCCAGTCTCAAGAAATTTGCTGGTGTCGCAAGATGGATGCCATCTGCCGCACGTCGAAGTGGTGACTTCCATTGGTCGGAAATGTGCGCCGGACAGCGATGTCGGGTTGGACCTTCCAATCATTGGAAGTATTGCGGAACGAATCCTCCAATGATTGGAACTCTTCGCGTCTGATCATTTCCAATGCCCGGAAATTTCGTTCTATGCACGCGCGGACTGACGAGCATTTGTTGAAATATGCGTCCCAATTCGAGTGATTTTCAGGCCGGCAGATGCGGATGCACGCACAAACCGGCCAGATGATTGTCCACAGGTTCTCGAAGTTGTTCGACCCACTTGGAATCCATTTTCAACAAGCAGAGCCTGTGGCCCAAGACTCTCGGCATCGGGGATTGCTGGCAGCGAATCCTTTCGTCTATTTGTGTGCTCATCAGTCAACATCGGCGGTTATGTCGAGTGCGACGCGAAGATCGATCCGGTGCAGGTGCTCGATGGCGCGTGGCATCACACGGCGGCGACGTTCGACGGCAAGTTCATGCGCGTCTATCTCGACGATGCCCAGATCGGTTCGCTCGAACGGCCGGGCCGTTCACCGCGGGCGGAAGCTCGCCGGGCTGCATCGCCTCAATGAATGGCAACGAGTGTTTCCACGGCATGATGGACGAACTCGAACTCATGCGCGTGGCTTCCGGTTCGTGCGGACATTTTCCAACTGCCAATGCCACACATTCGATCCGTGCGGGCGAAGATCGCTTGCCAGCCACCATCATCGCATCCGTGCGGAAGATAATCGCGACACAACATGCCATAAGTGCGGCGTGCGCGCTTCAACCACGCCAGAACAGCTCGAAATCGCTTGCCGCCCACCCTTGCCGGCGATGTGCGGCGATTGTCCGCATCGTGAAAGCCCTCTTCCGTTCCGTGCGGCAATTGGCGCAATCGTGGAGGCCGCTTTTCGGGTCGTGCGCGCGTTGTCGAGGCGGAGAATGCCCTTTTCCGCCCCGTGCGGGCGCGATCGGCACCATAACATCCAATATCTCAGTTGGGCGGGATTTGCACCGGAGAAATCTTTGAAATAGATATGTACGCCCGCTGGCTTTCCCTGTAAGGTGGCCTGCCAACAATATGGGAGAATGACACCATGAACCTGCACGAAAACAGCCTGCTCGCAACCTGCAAAACAGTCGCCGCATTTGGCGTCAAACACACCGCCGACTTTCCGCCCGCCAGCGTGGGCGCGCAACAGTTCGCCCTCGTCGCCGCCGCCGTGCCGACAACCGACGAACTCGCCGCCAGCCAGGTCTCCGGCTCCGGTCTCAAGAAAAGCGGAGTCGTTTCCAAGGCCGTCGCGCACCTGCTTCTTCACGACGAGCTGCTCGGCATCACCGACGCCGCGCACTCCCTCGCGCTTCTCGGCACCACCGGACTCGAAGGCAAATTCCGCATGCCCCGCAGCGCCGGCGACCAGGCCCTGCTCAACTCGGCCCGCGCCTATGCCGCCGATGCCGCCCCGTTCGAGGCGCAATTCATCTCGCTCAACATCGAGCCCGACTTCATCGCCCATCTCAACACGAGCATCACCGCGCTGGAATCCGCCCTGGCCACCAAGACTGCCGGACAGGGCGACGAGGCCGTAGCCACCGGGGGACTCGCCGACGCCACCCACAAAGCCGCCATCGCCCTGCGCGTGCTCGGCACCATCGTTCCCAACAAATACAAAAAAAATCCTGCCGTCCTCGCCGAATGGGCCACCGCCAGCCACATCGAAAAACACACGCCCGTCCCCCGCGCGCCCAAGCCCGCGAAACCAGCCGCAGCCGCATAAGTCTTGCAGATGTGGTACGAACTCGAAATCGCGCGCGCGACTTCCGGCAAAGCCATCGAACGCTGCATCCGTCCGCACGCCGCGCTCGACCCGGCTTGATGCGTCGGCCATGATCAATTTGCGTGCGTCCAAGCCTTCCGTTGCACATAAAGTGTGAGCCGCTACACTCCGCACGCATGAGCACGGAAAGAGAAACAGGAGTTTACAAATATTGCGATGAGCATGGCCTCGACATCCTCCGCAATCTCGAAATCAAGTTCACACCGCCCAATCAATTCAACGATCCCTTCGAGTTCACGCCGCATGTAATCAATTCCAATCCTCGACGGACGGTGAATCGGACTTTGAAAAACAAAGCCGAAATCAAAGAGATGTATGAGGAGGATAAAGCTGCGGGGATACCTACGGGCAATTTCAGGCAATACCGGCAACGTTTCGCCGGAATGCTTCCGGAAGTTCGGCGTCGTATGATTGAGCAATCGGGCCAAACATCGGATGCAGTCCAAAGTAGATATTTAGACGAAGTAAGCAGTGTGTTTGGCGTGCTCTGTCTGTCGTCGCGCCGCGATTCAATCCTCATGTGGGGACATTACTGCGACAAGCATCGTGGCCTCGTCATTGGCTTCGATGGTCAGCACGACCATTTCTCAGTAAAGGGCGGACTCAGATTTGTGAACTACATCAGGGAGCGGATTGCTTACGACATGAGTTGGAAAAATGGCAGCCAAGAACTCGATGACTATTTCCAGAGAATTGTGATCTCGAAAAATGATGCGTGGGAATACGAGAAAGAATTGCGGCACATACATGAACTCGCCAAACTAAAGCAAAAACCGCTCGGCGATGGTAAGCTTGGGCACTTTGGATCATTCTCAGCGGCTGCGATCAAATCGGTGACGCTGGGAGCCAAATGCACAAAGCCGTTCGAGGAATCCGTTCGAGCATTACTCCAAGACAAAAGACTGGCCCACGTGAAACTTGACCGCGCCGTTCTCCATCCCAGCGAATTTGCGCTGAAGTTCGAATGATCTACATCTCAGACGAACATGATGAATCCGCGTCGCGGATAGTTCCAATCATTGGAACTTGTGAGCTGCTGTTTTTCCAATGATTGGAAAATAGGAAAGGAATCCATGAAGAGTTTTGTCCGCCTGGTTTTGATTGCCGCGTCGCTCGTCGCGTGCGCGGGACGCGTTGGTGCGTCGAGTCTGGCGGGCGATGCGAAGGGAATGGAGGCGCATCGGATTGCCGATTGTCTGGAACGGTTCGGCGTGAACACGTGCTCCAAGTTCAACTTCAATGGTTATCCTTGGTCGTGGGGTGGCAGCAAGGGCGAGTACGATGCGGAAACGACGGCGCGCGCGATCAAGTATCTGACGGGCGATTCGGGGCTGACGATTCTGGTGCGCGAGTATCACCATGGCGATGGGTCTGCGACGGACCATCTGACGCCGCTGCAAATTGCGTGGATCAGGAAGGTGTTTCAGGAGACGGGTTCGCCTTTTTCCATCGCGATTGCGGCGGACGGCACGACGAACGCAATCGGGGGCATCGTGAAGATCGTGCAGGATTCGGAAAGCAGCGGGCTTCATTACGTCCGCTGGGTCGAAGGGATCAACGAGCCGAATACGGATTTCGGAAAAGGCAGGATCACGAATTCCATCACGGCGGAAGTTCAGGCGCGGCTCTTCGAGCAAGTGCGGGCCGTTGCGCCCGCGATGACCGTGGCCGCGCCGTCGGTTGTTTTCGGTCTGCCCGGTGCGGCGGGCTGGCTCAGCCATTATTTCGGCGCAACGACGAATTCGATCCTCGAACATTCGGACTGCAACAACATCCATTTCTATCCCGCGTGGTCGCCGAACGGCGCGTATGCGCACGGCCGCGCGGGCGAGTTCGCCGACATTGATCGGGACTTCAGGAAGGTGCTTCCCGGCAAGGACGCGATCTGCACGGAATGGCACCCGACGCTGTACTCGCAAATCCACAAGACCAACGAAATCTATGACGCATATTGGGCGCCGATTTTCGTGCTCTCTTCGTATCTCGACTACGACTGGAAGGCCGCGTTCTGGTTCGCGCTGTTCAATTATGGCGGGAAGCAGCTTCCGTACTGCGGGCTTTTCGCGACCAGCGATGCGAATCCGTATCCGCAGGCAAACACTTTGCGCACATTTTTCCAACTCACCGGCGATCACGGTGCGGACAAGCTCACTTTCACGCCGGGCAAGCTTGATGTCGCTGTCTCGGGCCTGCCACCCGCGTCGACCGATGCGCCGCACGCGGGCGGTCGCTCGGCGCTTTTCGAGAATTCCGCAGGTACATTTTTTCTGATGCTCTGGAACGAGCAGAACGACATCAGCACCGCCGCAGTTCCGATTATTGTGAAGTTCAACGCTCACGCCATGGCGAAGGTCGAGGAGTTCAACATCACCACCGCAAATCCGAAGCCGCTCCAGACTCAGCTCAACGTTTGCAGCATGAAGGTCAATCTCGACACGTCGCTGCGACTGCTCCGGATCTCGTATTGATTGTAATCCATCACCCGGAATCGAATCCGTGTTTCCGGTTCGCCAGAATTTCCAATGATTGGAAAATTAATCCGGTGAAAGTTCCAATGATTGGGAGAATGTGGACGTGCAATTTCCAGTCATTGGAAATGAAAGGCAGAAACAGATGAAGCAGAAATTGTCCGTCGTGCTCGCCGTCGCGCTCTTCGCGCCGCTGGTGGCGCTCTATGCCGCAGAAGCAGTGAGGACAAACGCGATCTCCGAGCATGATCCGAAGGTGGCCGAGGAACTGCGCGTGCGTGACGGGCTGCCGAACTTTTTCGCGAAGCTGGCGGCGGGCGGTCCCGTTCGCATCGCATATCTGGGCGGCAGCATCACGGCGGCGAATGGCTGGCGGCCGAAGAGTCTGGCGTGGTTCAAGGAGCAGTTTCCACGGGCGGAACTGGTCGAAATCAACGCCGCGATTTCGGGAACGGGATCGGATTATGGCGCGTGCCGGATCGGCGAAGATGTGCTTTCGAAGAATCCCGACCTCGTCTTCATGGAGCATCGCGTGAATGGTGGCGGCGGCTTTGAGGCGAAGTCCGTTGAGGGAATCGTGCGTCAGATTTGGAAGAAAAATCCGCGAACGGACATTTGTCTGATCTACACCGTTTCGCAAAACATGCTCAAAGATTTGCAGGCGGGAAAGCAGCCGTGGTTCGGCGCGATTATGGAATCCGTCGCCAATACCTACGGCATTCCGTCGATCGATCTCGGCGTGGAGATCGCAAAACGCGAGAAAGCTGGCGAACTCATTTTCAAGGGCGATTCGCCCGTGGCGGGGAAACTGGTGTTCTCCAAAGACGGCACACATCCCGGCGACGAAGGCCACAACATCTATCGCGACGTGATCACCCGCTCGATGCTCGCGATGAAGAGCACCGGGAAAGTTCAGGCGCACACACTGCCCGCGCCGCGCGAAACCCGCTGCTGGGAAACCGCGTCGCTGAAGCCCGCAGCCAAAGCGATGTTCAGCGCCGGATGGAAGCCGGTGGACACAAAAACCGACGCTGTCTATCGCGATGACTTCGGCCGCACGGACGCGATGCTGCGCGGCGCGATGAAATGTGACAGGGTGGGGGAGACGGTAACTGTGAAATGGAACGGAACGACGATCGGATTCAGCGACATCCCTCAAGGACAAACGATGGAAGTCGAGGTGACGATTGACGACGCGCAGACGCCCGTAGTCATAAAGCGGCCGCAGTACGAAATGAACAGGCGCTATGCCCGGTTCTTCTATCTGCCCGAGCAGGCGCCCGGCGAACACACCGCCGTGTTGAGCATGAAAACATTGACGGACGGCCTGTCATATTATTGCGGACAGATCTCCATCATCGGTTCCACAGTGCCATGAGCTTGTCACACTGAAATACAGGTCAGCGGCGGAAACTCCAGCGATCAGGGTCTCTGGCGCAGACACGAACTGATGTGGTGATTGGACATTCGCGACGCCAAGTTCTTCCAGTCATGGTAGATGTGCGATGAAGTTAGGGTATGCAACGATGGCTTCTGTTGCTTTTGATCACGCCGTGGTTTGCTGCTGCGACGGCGGCGGAAAATCCATCGCACGATCCGGTTTTGAATGCGCGAATCGACGCCGGCATCGAAAGAGAATCGTAAGGGCGACGCAGTGATCAAAGTGGTGGATGGATCGGGGAAACCGGTTTCTGGCGCGAAAATTGATCTGCGGCAGATCGGGCATGAGTTTCTGTTCGTCGGCCTTTATGGACCGGAGCAATATATTTTCGATGGCGTAGCACGTGCATGCGACATCAATTCCACACCGAACCCCCTATGCGATTTTTTGCCATTTCTGCGGGGCGCAATCAGACAATTACCAAACCGTCTGCATTTGTAATCAAGGAAGAATGCATTCGACGCGATAGGCCCGGTTTGTGTTCCCCGTGTTGATGGAAATTTTATATTGCATTTGTGTCTGGCCGACTGCAACCGTCCAAGGGCCGGCCACCGTAATCCATGCGCCAGTGAGCATGTCGTCGTTAGCGCTTATCCGGTAAGCGCGACCGGCCGCAGTCGGCCATGCCAGTGTTAGTCCGTTGACGGCTGGTGTTTCGCTTGCGCGCAGGACGCTGTTTGAGTTGGTCGGGTCTGTTCCGCTGCGGTATTCGTTGAGGTTGTTCTGCCCATCGTGGTCACTATCGTCAGTTGCCACAAACACGTTGGTGCCGAAGTATTGTTGTTCCCAATTGTCGGCCACGCCATTGGCATTGACGTCCACCGGCACCAGCCATTTTGTGCCTTGATTATAGGCTGAGCCAGTAACCGGATTGACAATGGCCGGCATCGTCAGATTGGTCACGCAGCCGGCTTTCGTAAGTTGCATGTTCCAGTTCACGGAAGGAAGGATCACGTCACCTGGGAAACTTCCGTCTCCTTGCGTGTACCAGTAGTTCTTGTAGGTTGCCGCGTTTGGATAACCATCGTATATCATTCCATTGATGATGCCGCTTGTTGCGGTGAAGGAGATCCTGGCTCCGCCAGCATATTCTCCGGTGAACTGGTCGCGCGCAACGCCCTGCACCGTGATGACCGGCATGAATTGGAATGTGACAAATTGCGTTGTGTTGTCCACCACGGCCTTGTTCCGTGGATTGCCGAAATCAGGATTATTAAGGTTGTTCACCTGGTTGGGAT
>CAIVKH010000160.1 GCA_903906425.1 uncultured bacterium | reverse complement strand
GACGCGAGCAAGGCCTGGCGGCCCACGCGCGGCGTCACGCAGGACATCATGGTGCCGCGGCTCGAAGGCGGCTACACGATCCTGCATTTCGCCAGCGGCCTGCTGATGAGCACCGAAATCGGCGCGTGATGGCGGCAAGGTGGGGCGCCCTATGGTTCTGATTCGCGATAAACGAACCTCAAGACCTGGAACATCATCGTGGATACCATTTATTACACCGACCAAAACGGCCAGCTCGCCTCCAAGCAAGTGCTCTGCCCCCCGCCGTCAGGTCACGCCATCGCCAGCCGACAAGACGAAATCCTCACGCGCTTGCAACAGATGTGAACGCTCATCACCGAGATGAGAAAAGGATTTGATAGGCAAACGAGTTGAGAGTAACAAATGTTCGTATGTACGGACTGACCCTCTTCGCCCGGTGCGCGCTCTAACAATTTTCTATCCGGAGTATTCATTATTTATGAGTTCATTTAGCATCCCGTCCACAACAAACCCGGCGACGCCTGAACGAGTGGAAGCACGGGTGTATGATTTCGCCGTTGTGGCACGGCCTACTGGTGCCCTCCAAGGCTGTGTCAATGTTCTCTTCCTGGAATCTCATGTTGAGAAGTTCAGCAACAAATATGTATATGGGGCTGCTGCTGCAGCCCAGTTTGCGTCCCAACTCGCCCAAAAAACATCGAAAGGGATGGTCCATGTGCTGCCCGTGTACGATGCTGAGCAAATCGCAAGGATAGTCGAGCGTGTAGATCAGTCACATTACATGGTTCGCGCGGTAGTAGCTGATTTAAAGCCTGAATGGAAAGACCAAAAATCATTCTATTTCGTAACGCTGAAGGAAGAACCGGCACCTGAACCTGCGTCCGGGAAAACGGAAGTCATTGGACTATTCAAAATCATCATTGGAGGACTGGCTTGTCTTACAATCATTGTCCTGGTTCTGCTCGGTATTCATGCGAATGACTACTTGAAGGTTGAACAGTTGCCGGAGACAACAGACCAGACACTGCTCGTTAAGTATGCCCTAAAGGCCAAACATCTGGAGGTTCGTTGTGCTGCTGTGGCGAAACTCACAGATCAAGCATTGCTGGAAAAAATCTTTCAGGAGAACGTAGATAATGCTCACCGCCGTGCTGTAATTGTAGGACTCACCAATCAAGCTGCGTTGGCGAAGATCGCCCTTACTACTGATTACACTGGTATAGCTGAGTGCGACTACGAAGTGTATCGCGCGGACGCCATCAAAAAACTCACCGATCAAGACTTGCTGATGAATATCTATCAGAAGAACGGCTATAAATATTTCAATTTTGCTGTAATTGAAGGGCTCACCAATCAAGCTGCGTTGGCGAAAATCGCCCTTGCTGGTGATGAGGACTATTCCGTTCGGCAGGCAGCCATCAAAAAAATCACCGACCAAGTAATGCTGATGAATTTGATTAAAGACGAAACCGCTGATACTAATGTTCGCGGTGCTGCTTTTGATTGCATCACTGATCAGGCGGTGCTGGCGAAAATCGCACTGGACAGTACATGCAAAGTGTATTGCGCCTATGCCATTCGTAAACTCACTGATCAGGCGGTGTTGGCGAAAATCGCGCAGGAAGACAGGCAGGATGGCTGTCGAACAGCAGAAGAAGCAAAAGATAGATTGCATACACTAACGTTTAACCAAATTCGGTATTGAGGCCTGCAGATGCACAGCGGAGGGCGGCCGAGCGACTAACACACACGAGGCTCCCAATGTTAGCCAACTCAATCTGACATGAAAGATCGTGCTTGTCTGAAGCGAGACGCTGCAACGATGAGTCCGGAGAAAGCCATGATAGACGTAAACCAGGAGACGATAGACAAAGTAGCCGCCATCGCGAAGCTCGCTGATGATAAAATAATGTATTGGGTTAGAAGAGGTGGTGAACATTCAGAGAGGATGCATAGCTTATGGGGAAGTGTTTATATTGGCGCTCATGAATTAGGCTGTCTATTTATATCCGGGCCCTCCAAACAGGTAGATGAAGTATTTGTTAGATTTGCGGCGGATTATAAAACAGCGAAAAGGGTTGAGACTGAGATAGCCGCAAGATAGTCGCCGAGAAAAGGGGGCAGTACAGATGAACAAACAAGGGGTTGAAGATGCTTTTTTTAACTTTTCCCAGGATAGGCCGCGTAAAAGCCAGGGCTCACGCGGCCAACCCCGGGGCTGAAGGCTTTTCACGCCGTTGGCGTGAATGAATCAGACGACAAACCCGCCGCCGTCAGGTGTTCCTGATTGGGTGACAGGAATGTCGCCCCTCCTTGATGGAGGCGCATTCATCTTTTGCGCGCGCGATCGGGGGCTTGCGCCACCGGCTAATTTCCATCGGCCCATCCGGGCCTTGACGTCGCGTGGCGACGGCTGGCCGGATCATGCGTCGCTGCGCGACGGGGCGCTCCGGCAGGGTTTCCAATGATTGGAAAAGTGCGGGCCGGAAAGTTCCAATGATTGGAAGTTTGCGATGTGCGGGCCATCGGCGCGCCAGCCACGGCATTTGGCGGCTGCGGATTTCGCGGCGCAGTCACGTCTGGTTTATTTTGCGCCGGCGGGGTACTTGTTTGCCGGGTCTCATGAACAAAGTGCGCTTCATTCCGTTTTGCCTCGCGGTTCTGTTTGCCGCGTCCGCCGGCGCGCAGACGGTCGTTCAGGATGGCTTCGAGTCGGGTGCGTTTTCGTATGCGTGGAACGTGGCGAAGGGCGTGACTATTCAGACGGGAACCGGCGCGAACGGCACGGCGAAGTTTGCCGCGCTGGCGCCGACGAATAATCTCGGCGCGCGGTTCGATGGCGTCGCGCTTTCCGGCGCGAAGGATTTTTTCGTGGATTGTTTCGTGCGCGTCACGAATTCGACGCTGCGGCAGCTCAACCTGCACATCTCGGATTCGACCGGCGCAACGGGCAGCGGTGCGCCGACGGTGAACCTGCGTTATCAGGCGCGATGGGAGGCGTATCAGGGATCAAGCGCGACATGGCGCGGGCTGACGACAAACGGCCTGCCCGGCATTACGACCGGTGTGTGGTACCGGCTGCGGCTGACCGGCCGCGATTGGGGCGCGGCCAGCGCCCGCTATGACATCGAACTTTCCGATGCGGGCGGCACGAATTTCACGAGCATCGCGACGAACCTCGTCTGGTTTCAGAACGGAAATCCGCTCACGAACACGGCGCGCTATTTCGATTTCACCACGGATTTTGGCGCCGACCGGGGTTACGACGTTGACGAGGTGAACGCGGCCGTCGTCTCGGGCCCGGCGGTCGAGAGCAACGCGGTGGTGAACATCAGCGGGACGTATCCGAATCTGACGGTCTTCAGCACGGACGGCGAGTGCGGCATCGGTGCGGTGGTTCCGTGGGCGGACCGGCTGTGGTTCGTCACGTATCCGCCGAGCGCGCCTGGCACAAGCCCGGACAAGCTGTGGACGGTGGACACGAATTTCACGATGCTTCCGCGGCCCGAAAGCCTCGGCGGCACGCACGCGAACCGGATGATCCATCGCGAATCGCAGCAGATGATCATCGGGCCGTACTTCGTGGACACGAATGCGAATGTCCGCTCGGTCTCGCGCACGGCGATGCCGGGGCGGCTCACCGCGACGGCGCGGCACCTGACGGACCCGACGAACAAGGTCTATTTCGCGAGCATGGAGGAGGGTTTCTACACGGTGGACGTGAACACGCTCGCGGTCACGACGCTGAAGTCGGACGAGCAGACGCAAACGAGCGGTAACGGGTTGATCCTCGCGGGCAATCACGGCAAGGGCTGCTATTCGGGCCAGGGCCGGCTGCTTTATGCGAACAACGGCGAGCCGGGATGGACCGCCGCGACCGATCCCGGTTTCAACGGGCCGGCCGGCCTGCTCGCGGAAAATACCGGCGCAAATTTTTCGAACGGGTGGTCAACGATCGAGCGGAAGAGTTTCACCGAGATCACCGGGCCGGGCGGAATCTACGGCGCGACGAATGACAGCGATGTGATTTGGTCGCTTGGCTGGGACAAACGTTCCGTGATTCTGAAACTGCTCGAAGCCGGAGCGTGGCGGAACTTCCGGCTGCCGAAAGGAAGCTACACGCACGATGCGCTTCACGGCTGGTACACCGAGTGGCCGCGCATCCGCGAGATCAACCCCGGCACGCTGCTGATGCACATGCACGGGCTTTTCTACACGTTTCCGAAGACGTTCTCCGCCGCGAACACCGCGGGCATCTCGCCGTTGTGCACGTATCTGAAAATGCCGGTGGATTACTGCTGGTGGAACGGCCAGATCGCGATGGGCCGCGACGAGACCGCGACCACCGGCGGCAACAACTTCGCGGGTCAGTCACATTCCGCGCTGTGGTTCGGACAGCTTTCCGACATGCAGAAATGGGGTGCGCCCGCCGGATTCGGCGGCGTGTGGAAGGAAGACTCCGTCGCGGCAAATGTGCCAAGCGAAGCTTTTTTCGTTTCCGGATTTCAGCGGCGTGTCCTGCATCTTCGGCAGGGCACGACCAACACCGTGAACTTCGCGCTCGATTACGATGCGGGCGGAACTGGCGCGTGGTCGAACCTCGCGACCATCGCCGTCGCTTCGAACGGCTACTCGTGGTTCGTGCTTCCGCCCTCGCTCATCGCGCAGTGGGTCCGGCTCACGCCTGATCGCGACGCGACGAATGTCACCGCGTATTTCCATCTCGCGAATCTGCCGACTGCAACCGCACCGCAGCTTTTCTCCGGCATCGCCGACGCGCTTGCGACGAATGTCGCGCGCACCGATGGAATCATCCGCCCGCGCAGCAACGATGCCTCCACGCTGCAATTCGCCGTCAATTTCCTTGGCGCGACCGGCGGACTTTCCTCGACGGCCTTCTACGAAATCGGCGGGCCGATGAAACTGCGCGTGACGAACAATGTCACGGCGGACATCGCGCTTCGAACCGCCTACAGCCTTTCAAACGCGAACTTCACTGTCGATGCCGCGTCGGTTCTCTACGTGACCGGCACGAATCGCTACAGGCTTCCCAAAACTCTGACCGCCTACGATTCCTCGTTCGCCAGCGGATGGCCGCGCGGCTTTCGCGAAGTGATCACCGAGCGGCAAATGCTCAACGCCCACGGGACGTTTTACGAGGTTCCCTACGCGGACGCCGGAGGTTTCCGCCGCATCCGGCCCGTCACGACGCACAACAAACTGATCAGCGATTTCGCCTCGTGGCGCGGCATGTTCGTCATCGCCGGCGTCGCGGGCAGCGCCACGAACGACGGGCATATTTTCCGCTCCGACGATGACCAGGCCGCGCTCTGGTTCGGCAACGTGGACGATCTGTGGCGGATGGGAACGCCGTGCGGCATCGGCGGGCCGTGGAAGGATTCCGCCGTCACCAACGGCGCGGCGAGCGATCCGTATCTGATGTACGGCTATGACCGGAAGGAGCTTTCGCTTTCGCACAGCAACGCATCACCGGTCACGTTCGCCATCGAGGTTGATTTCGCGGCGGACAACACGTGGAGCGAATATGCGCGCTTCACCGTGCAGCCCGGCCAGACGCTGCGCCACATTTTCCCCGACGGCTATTCCGCGCACTGGGTCCGCGTGAAAGCCGACGCAACGACGACCGCCACCGCGCAGCTCAACTACAACCCGCAGCCCGCGCTCACCTCGCTGACCGCGCCCGCCGCCGGCTCGCAAATGACCTTCACCGGCACGCCGGGCCAGCCCTACACGGTTCTCGCCAGCTCCGACCTGATGCAGCCGCTTTCATCGTGGACTGTGCTGACGAATTCCGTCTTCGGCGCGACTGAGGCGAGCTTCGCCGACGCCACGAATGCCACCCGCCGGTTCTACGTGATTTCCTCGCCGTGACGCGCCGCGCGAAAACGAAGAATAAAAGCGTATTCACGTCTGGCGAAGACGTCCCCAGCCGCCTACTGTCGCCGATCGTTCCCCTGCCGCCCGGAGGCGGTCGCGGGGATGAAGGGAGCATTCGAGATGCACCGAAAAAATCAAAAAGTGACGCGCGCCTTTGAATTTCCAATGATTGGAAAAATATGAAGACGAAGTTTCCAATCATTGGAACCCATCGCGCCGCGCTCGTCGCCTTCACGGCGCTGGCGCTGGTCTGCCGTGCGGAGGAGCCGCGGCCGAATCTGCCCGCGGAGGCGGCGAAAACTTTCCGGCTCGCGTGGCACGACGAATTCGACGGTGACCGCGTTGACGAAGCGAAATGGAATTTCCGGACCGGTCCCGCGTGGTGGAGCACGCAGCAAAAAGAAAATATTTCCGTCTCCGGCGGCGTCATGCGCATCGCGCTGAAAAAAGAAGACGCGCAGAAAATGAACTACACGGCGGGCGGATTGATTTCGAAACCGCAATTCCGCTACGGTTATTACGAGGCGCGGTTCCGCTGCCCGCCGGGCCGCGGCTGGCACACGTCGTTCTGGCTGATGAACACGCAGCGCGCGGAGCAGGAAATAGACATCTGCGAGAACGATTCGATCAACGTGCATCGCTACTCCGTCAACACGCACCGCTATCATCCGAAGCACACCTCCGTCGGTTTCAAAATCGTCGAGACGCCCGACCTCTCGGCGGATTTTCACACGTGGGGCTGCGAATTCACGCCGGCAAAAGTCACATATTATTTCGAGGGCAAGGAAGTCGCGTCGTTCCCCGTGGACATGATGAAGCACAACGACCACAGCATCTGGCTTACGTCGTTGGCGGCAAGTCTTGGCGGGACGAAAAACGTGGACGACGAAAAATTGCCGGCGGCGGCGGAATACGATTACGTCCGATTCTTCGAGCCGCTGGCGCCCTACGAAATTCCTCCGCCGAAACCGACCGGGCCGGATTTCAACGCGATGATCCAGCCGGTTCCGTTGACCGCAAAATTTTCCGACACGAATTTCAACATCTGGTGCGGCTCCGCGATTCAAAGCGAGGACGGAAAGTGTCACTTGTTTTATTCGCGCTGGCCGCGTGCGCTCGGCCATGTGGCGTGGGTCACGCATTCGGAAATCGCGCACGCGGTTGCCGACACTCCGTTCGGACCGTTCAAGCATGTTGATGTCGTGCTGCCCGCGCGCGGCAAGGAATTCTGGGACGGGCTTTGCACGCACAACCCGACGGTCATCCGCGCGAACGGAAAATATTACCTTTATTATATGGGCAATACCGGCGATGGGATCGTGCAGCACCCGCTGAACTGGATTCATCGAAACAACCAACGCATTGGCGTGGCCGTCGCCGATTCGCCGAACGGGCCATGGCAGCGATTCGACAAACCGGTGCTCGATGCCAGCGCCGACACAAATGCGTGGGACGCGCTGATGGTTTCGAACCCGTCGGTCTGCCAGCGGCCCGACGGCGGATTCCTGATGGTGTACAAGGCCGTGGCGAAAAAAACGAAAGGCCCGTTCGGCGGCCCCGTTTCGCACATGGTCGCGATGAGCGACAGCCCGACTGGGCCGTTCGTCAAAAAGCCCGATTTGATCTTCGGCAAGACAGGCGTCGCGTTCGCTGCCGAGGACCCGTTCATCTGGTTCGACGCGGACCGCTATCGCGCAATCGTGAAGGACAACAGCGGCAATTTTACCGGCAGAGGTTATTCGCTGGCGCTCTTCGAATCCGCCGACGGCATTGACTGGAAACAATCGCCGCACGTGCTCGTCACGACGCCCGAAATTACATGGGCCGATGGCCGCAAACAAAAACTCGCGGCGCTCGAACGACCGCAACTTTATTTCGAAAATGGAAAACCCGTCGCGCTCTTTTGCGCCGCCGCCGACCACAACAATCGCGACGGATCGTTCAACATCCAGATTCCTTTGAAAGGACAACCATGAAAACAAAGTCATCATTGATCATCGCAGTTGCCGTCGCGCTGTCGGGTATCGCCGTCGCCGAACCGCCGGCCGGCTACACGCTGAAGTGGTCCGACGAATTCGACGGCGCGGCGCTCGACGCGGCCAAATGGAATTTTCGAACCGACAGCAAACACTGGAGCACGCAAAAGCCGGAGAATGTTTCCGTCGCCGACGGCATGCTGCGGCTCAACGTGAAAAAAGAAGACGCCGGCGACAAGCACTACACCGGCGCGGGCGTCATCTCGAAGCAGACGTTCAAATACGGCTACTACGAGTCGCGTTTCAAAGTTCCGCCCGGCGCGGGCTGGCACACATCATTCTGGTTGCAGACACACGACGGCTCCGGCGGCACCGACCCGAAAGCCACCGCGCAGGAACTCGACGTGTGCGAAAACGACTCGGTGAATCCGCTCGGCTATGGCGTGAACACGCACCGCTGGAATCCAAAGCCGCATGTGGGCATGGGCGGCAAAGGCGTCAAAACGCCCGATCTGTCGAAGGATTTTCACGTTTTCGGCTGCGAGTTCACGCCGGAGGCCGTGAAATATTTCTTCGATGATAAGGTTGTGCTGACCGTGGACGCGACAAAATTTCCGCACAGCGACCAGCACATCTGGCTTACGACCATCGCGTCGTCGCTCGGCAAGACGAAGGCCGTGGACGACTCGAAACTGCCCGCCGCGGCCGTCTATGACTACGTGCGGTTTTATGAAAAGAAATAGTTTCCAATCATTGGAAAAAACCGGAACCGCAACTTCCAATCATTGGCAATTTCCGTTGCGTGCGGACTGAAAAATGAAATCGGAAAATTCAGCTTCGCGAGCATCCGGCATCCGAATTCCCGGCCTGCGCTGGTGGATCGCCGGGCTGCTGTTCATGGCATCGGTGCTGAATTATGTGGATCGCAATTCGGTCTCGCTGCTGGCGAAGACGATTCAAGACGGTCTCGTCGTCAGCGACCAGCAATACGCGAACATCCAGATCGCGTTTCAAGTGGCCTACGCGATTGCGCTGTTGCTCTCCGGCATCGTCGTGGACCGGCTCGGCCCGCGATGGGCGCTGGCACTGTTTCTCGGCTGGTGGTCGCTCGCCAGTTTGAGCACGTCGTTCGCACACGGCGCGCTTTCGCTCGGCGTTGTGATGTTTGCAATGGGCCTCGGCGAGGCCGGCAACTGGACCGCCGCGCCGAAGGCCGTCTCCGCGTGGTTCCCATCGCGCGAGCGCGGGCTGGCCATCGGCATCTACACCGCCGGCACGCCGCTCGGCATGACCGTCGCGCCAATTTTTATCGTCGGACTTTCCGAAGCGTGGGGCTGGCGCGGGACTTTCGTCGTCACCGGTCTGCTCGGCTTCGTCTGGCTCGTGCCGTGGCTGCTGTTCTATCGCCGCTCGCTGCTCGGCAGCGCCGAGTGCGCGCTGATCGCCGATGCCGCGCCGCAGGCCGTTGCCGCGCCTGTCGCGGCGGGCTGGACCTACGGCGAAGCGCTGCGCCGAAAAGAAGTCTGGTGCCTGCTCATCGGGCGGATGCTCTCCGATCCCGTGTGGTTTTTTTATCTGATCTGGTTCCCGAAATATCTCCAGACCGCGCGCGGCCTGACGCAATCGGAAGTGAAAATTACGTGGATCGTTTTTCTCGCCGCCGGCATCGGCAGCACATTCGGCGGCTGGCTCGCGAGCCGTTTCATCAAACGCGGATGGACGCCGCCGCGCGCGCGGCTGCTCATTATGCTCGGCTGCGCGATCCTCATGCCGCTCTCGCCGCTCGTCGCATACTCGCCCGGCGTCGCGTGGTCGCTCGCTATTGCCTCGGTGATTTGCCTCGCGCATCTCGCGTGGCTCACGAACATCACCGCGCTCATCGTTGACATCGTGCCCGGCGCATCGCTCGGGAAAGTTTTCGGCCTCGTCGCCGCCGGCAGCTCGGTCGGCGCGATTGCGATGAACAAACTGGTCGGCGCACTGTTGATGCCCGATCCTATCACCAAGCTTGTGCAGCCGGACGCCTACAACAAGTGGTTCATCATTGCCGCTTTTCTGCATGTCGCCGTGATTCCCCTGATCGCGTGGGGCGTGCTGCGGAGAAAAGGAGCTGGATGAAATTTCTCTTTCGTGTTTGCGTCGCATCGCTGTTGTTGTCGGAACTTTCTTCATTCGCGAGCGAACCGCTGAATCTTTGGTACCGCGAACCGGCGCAGAAATGGGTCGAGGCGTTGCCGCTCGGAAATGGCCGGCTCGGCGGAATGGTTTTCGGCGGCGTCGAAAGAGAACACATCCAGTTCAACGAGCAAACGCTCTGGCTCGGCGATGAAATTGACATGGGAAGTTATCAGCCGTTCGGCGAGTTGTTCGTCGATTTCGCGCCGGCCTCCGCTTCGGATTATCGCCGTGAACTCAGCCTCGACGATGCGATTCATCGCGTCAGCTATTCGGCGAATGGCGTAAAATTCCTGCGCGAGTGTTTCGTCAGCCAGCCCGATCAAATCATGGTTCTGCATTTCACGGCGGACAAGCCGGGGAATTATTCGGGCACGGTTCAACTCACCGACATGCACAAGGCGGCGATTCGCGCGGAAGGCAACAAGCTGATTTCAACCGGCGCGCTCACGAACAATCTCGCATACGAAGCACAGGTGCTCGTGCTCAATGACGGCGGAAAGGTGGACGCTTCGAACAATCGCATCACCGTGACAAAAGCTGACGGCCTCACGATTCTGTTGGCCGCCGGAACTTCGTTTGCGAACGACCCGGCGAAAGGCTGGCGCGGCGCGCATCCGCACGAAACCGTTTCGAGGCAGCTCGACGCGGCGGCAAAAAAATCATTCGAACAACTCCGCGCGGCTCACATCGCGGATTTTCAAAATCTCTTTTCGCGCGTGAAACTCGATCTCGGGGCATCGCCGGATACATCCACGCTTGATCGTCTTGACGCGTACAAGCAGCACAAAAACGATCCCGCGCTTGAGGCGCTGCTGTTTCAATATGGCCGCTATTTACTGATCAGCTCATCGCGTCCCGGCGGAATTCCCGCGAACTTGCAAGGCATCTGGAACGCCGATCTGAGACCCGCGTGGTATTCCGGCTACACGACGGACATCAACATCGAGATGAACTACTGGCTCGCCGAAACGACGGCGCTTCCCGAATGCACCGAGCCGCTGTTCACATGGATTCAGCATCTCGCGACGGTCCGCAAAAAAGGCGTGCAGGAGGCGCTCAAGACGAAACGCGGCTGGATCATTTACAGCACGAACAATCCGATGGGCGGAAATTCGACCTGGCAGATTCATCGCCCCGGCAGCGCGTGGCTCGTCCAGCATTTGTGGTCGCACTACGCCTTCGGCAGCGACAAAGATTTCCTGCGCTCCGTTGCGTATCCGGCGCTGAAGGACGTTGTGGAATATTGGGAAGACCATCTCGTCGCGCGGCCCGATGGAAAATTGATCACGCCCGACGGCTGGTCGCCGGAGCACGGGCCGGGCGGCAAGGGAGATGGCCACGGATTTCATCCGGGTGTTTCGTACGATCAGGAAATCGTCTGGGATTTGTTCAGCAACTACATCGAGGCCGCCGACGAGCTCGGCGTGGATTCCGACTATCGCGCGAAAGTCGCAGCGATGCGCGACAAACTGCTGACGCCGAAGATTGGCAAGTGGGGCCAGCTTCAGGAATGGATGGAGGATGCGGACGATCCGAACGATCACCACCGCCACACGTCGCATCTCTTCGCCGTTTATCCCGGCCGCCAGATCAGCCCGCTCACGATGCCGGAGCTCGCGAACGCCGCAAAGGTCTCGCTCAACGCGCGCGGCGATGTCAGCACCGGCTGGAGCACCGCGTGGAAAATAAATTTCTGGGCGCGCCTTCACGACGGCGACCGCGCGCACAAACTCGCCGCGCAACTGATCAGCGCCTGCATGTTGCCGAATCTTTTCGACACGCATCCGCCGTTCCAGATGGACGGCAACTTCGGCTGCACCTCCGGCATCGCCGAAATGCTTCTGCAAAGTCAGCTCAAGGAATCCGGCGGCTATGTTCTTCATCTTCTGCCAGCGCTGCCCGCCGCGTGGCCCGACGGCTCCGTCAGCGGCTTTCGCGCGCGCGGCGGTTTCGACGTCGCGATGAAATGGCAGAAAGGAAAACTCATCTCCGCCACGATCCATTCGTTCGACGGAAATCCGTGCCGCCTGCTTTACGGCAACGACAGCCGCCTGCTCAAAATCGCGCGCGGCGAAAATTACGAATGGACCGCCGCGAAATGAAAAACTTCCAATGATTGGAAATTTGCGCGACCGCCTTTTCCAATCATTGGAAACTTTCGGGAGATCAATAATGAATTTGCGAAACGATGGAACGCCGAACGTCCGGCAACTCAAAGTTGTGCAACTCGCCTGCGATCTCGCGATTGTCGGCGGCGGACTAGCCGGAACGTGTTGCGCGATCACAGCGGCGCGCGAAGGCTTGAAAGTTGTGCTCGTTCAAGACCGGCCGGTGCTCGGCGGAAACGCGTCGAGCGAAGTGCGGTTGTGGGCGCTCGGCGCGACATCGCACATGGGCAACAACAACCGGTGGGCGCGCGAGGGCGGCGTCATTGACGAGCTTCTCGTCGAAAACACTTTTCGAAATCCCGAAGGCAATCCGCACATTTTCGACACCGTACTGCTGGAGAAAGTCGTCAACGAGCAGGACATCACGCTGCTGCTGAACACCGCTGTCTTCGAGCTTACGAAGAAAGATGCCGACACGATTTCATCGGTGCGCGGATTTTGCAGCCAGAATTCCACGATGTACGAAATCTCCGCGCCGCTCTTCTGCGATGCGTCGGGCGACGGCGTTGTCGGTTTCCTTGCCGGCGCGGCGTTTCGCGTCGGCGCGGAATCGCGCGAAGAATTTGGCGAAGGCTTCGCGCCGGACAAGAGCTACGGGGAATTGCTCGGCCACACGATCTATTTTTATTCGAAGGATGTTGGCCGTGCGGTGAAATTTATTCCGCCGAGCTACGCGCTGAAAGACATCGCGAAAATTCCGCGGTTCGGGCAGATTGCCGCGTCAGATTCAGGCTGCGCGTTCTGGTGGCTCGAATACGGAGGCCGGCACGACACCGTTCACGACACGGAAAAAATCAAATGGGAACTCTGGTCCGTGGTTTATGGAATTTGGAACCACATCAAGAACTCCGGGAAATTTCCCGGTGTCGAAAATCTCACGCTTGAATGGGTCGGCACAATTCCCGGCAAACGTGAGAGCCGGCGATTTGAAGGCGACTACATGCTCACGCAGCAGGATTTGATCGGGCAGCGGCGGCATGACGACGCGGTTTCGTTCGGCGGTTGGGCGATTGATTTGCATCCGGCGGACGGAGTGTACAGCGCCCTGTCAGCCTGCACGCAGTGGCACAGCAAGGGCGTCTATCAAATTCCGTACCGCTGCCTCTACAGCCGCAACATCACGAATCTTTTTCTTGCGGGCCGCGACATCAGCGTGAGCCACGTCGCCTTCGGCTCAACGCGCGTCATGTGTACTTGCGCGCACTCCGCGCAGGCCGTCGGCATGGCCGCAAAGCTCTGTCGCGAAAAAAATCTTTCACCGCGCGATGTGCTCGCGCCGTCCGTGATGCGTGAATTGCAGACCCGGTTATTGCGAAACGGACAGAACATTCCTCACGTCGTCCGCGATGACGAAAGGGATCTCGTGTCCGCCGCGCGCGCGGAGGCGTCGGGTTGCCTTGTCCTCGGCGAATTGAAATCCAACGGAACGACGGTCGCGCTGGATGCGGCGCGGGCCATGCTTGTTCCCGTTGCGGCCGGGCCGATGCCTCGCGTGACTTTGCGCGTTGACGCGGAGCGGGACGCGGAACTGGAGATCCATCTTCGCGCATCGGAACGCGAAGGCAATTTCACGCCCGACAAGATCCTCGCGACGCGGCGGGTGAAAATTGCCGCCGGCAAAAATCGCGAAGTCGGCGTGGATTTCGCCACGCAGATTTCCAACGGTCAATATGTGTTCGTCTGCCTGATGCCTTGCGATGGCGCGAGTGTTCATTTGAGCGACCAGCGCGTGACCGGCGTTTTGTCGCTAACGCACGGCGCGAACAAGAAAGTCGCGAAGAGCGCCGTGCAAACACCGCCCGCCGGAATCGGCGTGGACACGTTTGAATTCTGGCTGCCGGGCCGCCGGCCGGCCGGGCAGAACCTCGCGATGTCTTTCGATCCGCCGATCGCGCTGTTCGGCGCGGAGAATGTTCTGCGCGGGCCGGCGCGGCCGACGACGCAGCCGAATGCCTGGGTCGCGGCCGCAAGCGATCCATCGCCATCGCTGACGTTGCGATGGGAAGAGCCGCAGACGATTTCGCAAATCGAACTTTCCTTCGATGCGGATTTCGACCACGCGATGGAATCGGTGCAGTGGGGCCACCCGGAGCGCGCGATGCCGTTTTGCATCCGGCAGTATTGCATTCGCGATTCGCGCGGAACCGTGATCGCGGCGTGCGAGGACAATCATCAAACTCGAAACGTGATTCGATTGCCGTCGCCGGTGAACACCGACCGTCTCGTCATCGAAAATCTCGCGACACAGGGCGGCACACCCGCGGCGATTTTCGAAATCCGCTGCTACGCGTCGTGAGCGGAAACTTCCAATGATTGGAAAACACGGCTGCGCACTTTGCCAATGATTGGAAGTTTGCGAGATCGGCGCGCGGGCCGGGATTGCTTTTGGGCGGCGTTCGCGCTACGGGAACGGGCCATGAAAACACGAATTCTCCTCTCGGGCATTGCAGTTTCGATTCTCGGTATTTTTTCAGGCGTCGCGCTCGCGGCCGATGGCGGCGGCACGCGGGTGCAGTTGTTCGACGGAAAGACGCTCGCCGGCTGGACGGTGCTGAAGTGCGAGGCGGTCGTCGAGGACGGGAATATTTTTCTGAAGGCCGGCAATGGAATGGTGCAGACGGAGAAGAAATATTCGGACTTCGTTTTGGAGTACGAGTGGAAGGCGCTCAAGACGAACGCGTGGGACAGCGGCGTGTATTTCCGCTACGAGAGCATCCCCGCAGGCAAGGCGTGGCCTCCGCGTTTTCAGGCGAATTGCCGGCAGGGCCTCGAGGGCAACGTCGGCGAGCTGAAGGGCGCGTCGAGCAAGGGGCTGTTCAAGGACGGCGAGTGGAACAAATTCAAACTCACGGTCCGCGGCAATCACGTCGAGATGGAAATCAACGGCAAGCCGGCGTGGTCGGTGGACAATCTCGATGGGCCGCGCGAAGGCTTCATCGGCCTTCAGGCCGAAGTGCCGAACGGCGGACAGAATTTGTTCCGTAATATCTTCATCACTGAACTAAAATAAATCGGCGCATCGGCGTTGCGCTTCAGTTCAGCGTCCGGCCGCCGGCTCCGGAAACCATTTCAGAATTTCGCCGGCGGCAAATTCGTGCCCTTTGCGATTCGGATGGTTTACCTGCGCCATCAGGTCCGCAAGCTGCCCGCCCTTTCCGACGTAATCCTTGAATTGTTGCAGGCTGTCCGCGAGCGCGACGCCGTTTTCTTTTGCGAGCGCGCGAATCTGCTCCGCGTGCCGGTTCAGCGGATCATTTGCGTCGTCCAGCTTCGCCGACAGATCGCCGGTCGGCGTCAGCAGAATGATTTTGATCCCGCGCGCCTTCGCCTTGGCGATCATTTCGCTCCACGCCGCGCGCGCCTTTTCGAGGCCGACGCCCCGGTCGTTCAGCGCATAGTCAATCAGCACCACGTCCGGCTTGTGCGTCAGCACGTCCGCGTCGAACCGCCTCGCCCCGTTGATCGAATTCTCGCCGCCGATGGCCGTGACGATGACGTTGATGACCGCGAGCGGAAATATTTTCTTCAGTCCTTCGAGCAACAGATGCGGATAGGCATCGAGCGTGCGCACGTCCGGCGTTTTGAAATATCCGGCCGGAACGCTGTGGCCGTGGCAGACGATGTTGATCGTATGATTTTTCGGCCACGCCTTCGTCATTTCGGCAACGACATCGCGCAGATATTCATCCGCAAGCGGCAGGCCGCCGGTTTCCGCGCGGGCCAGCGCCGCCGCAAAAAATGCCAGGAGAAAAAACGATTTTGTCTTCATGATGCCGCGGTGTTGGAAAACTTCCAATGATTGGCAAAGTGCGGTCACGGTCTTTTCCAATCATTGGAAGTTTTCGGGACGGCACAGAACCTGAATTGTCGTGTCGGTCATGCCGGCGATAAACGCGGCGGAGTTCGCTGCGGTCCGATTCGTTCCCAAATCCTGAATCGAATAGTTGAGGCCGTCGAGCCGCTGCAGCGCGGCGATGGCGGCGGTCAGGCCGTGCAGTTCGATCAGCAAAACCGGCCGGAATTTTTCGAGCGTCGCTTCCATGCCCGCGAGGACAGCAGCTTCGGAACCTTCGACATCAATTTTGATGAGGTCAGGTTTCGGCAGCGCGAAGGTCCGCGCGAGCGTGTCGAGGCAGGCGCATTCGACGCTGACTTCGTGGCTGACCGTGCGCGCAAATGCCTTCGGGGCCGCGATGCTGCCAACGGCGGTATTGCCAAAATTGATGGCGGCGGCGATGCGTCCGCCGTCGCGATCGCCGAGCGCGACGGGAAAAACCGTGCAGTTGCGATGGCCGGCTGACTCGATGGTCGCGAGCAAAAACGAAACGCAAACGGGATTCAACTCGAAGGCGCAGACGCGGCCCTGCGGTCCGACGCAGCGCAGGAAATGCAGCGCGAACGCACCGAGGTTTGCGCCGATGTCGTAGGCGATCTGGCCGGGGCGCAACACGGATTTTGCGGCTTCAAACGCGCGGGTTTCGTAATGGCTGACGTGGAGGCCGTCCCACTCCCCGGGCGCCCACACGCGCAAATCGTTGTTCACCGAAACCTGGCGCGGCGTTTGCGAAACCGGGCGGCCCGCCGTCACGAAAAACGGCAGCCGCTCGATGCCGCTCGATCCGTTGTCGTGCCAGACAACGTGCAGTTCGTAATCGCCGGGGGCCTCGGGAAAGAGGGAAAACTCAACGGTGATTTCGGATTCATTCCGCGGCGCGACGAAGATTTTTTTCAGATCGGTCGCGAGCGCGGCGTCCATGCCAGGTGGATCGCTAGAGGCGATCGGGCTTGGATAAACGACGCTCTGAAATTTCACGTAGGCGCGCCACGACGCGGAAGGTTTTGCGCGGATTTCAAACCGGCAAATCACCTCGCCGAGTTGGATCGGGCCGACGGCGGGTTCGGTGAGGCGGATCGTGATCATGCGCTAACGGTGCGCGAGGCGCGCAAGAACTTTGCGGGTGTACTGGCCGGCGCCGCTGTGTTCGAACGCGGTCACGCCGCGGCCGACGACGGGAAGCTCGCGCACAAATTTGCTGAGTTTGTAGGCGAACTGCGACTGCGGAAAAAGGAACGCGGAAAATTCCGGCGCGGCAAACGGCATCTTCCAGTTCAGCCCGGTGTGGCCGACGATGCGCGGCAGCGCGACGATCTGTATCCATTGCTGTGCCTTCAAAACATCTTCCTGCCGCTGCGCCCATTCCTCGGCCATGCCGAGCCGCAGCACGATTTCATTCGTGGTCTCCCACGTCTGCGGGATCGCGTCGCTGATCCACTGCTGCCACGCGCCGCGGTCCCCATCGGCAAGCGTGCCGTCCATTTTGTTCGCGAGTTCGCGGTTTAGCGCGAGCATTGCCTCGCAGGATTTTTCGAGCTGATCGAGAAATTGTTTCGGTTGGTGTTCCGCGCCGGGTAGCGCCGTCGCGGCGGGCGGCCACGAGCGCAAAAATTCGAGGGCGCGCAAAAAACAGGAATGTTCATTCGGCATGAATGACGGGCGCTGGATCGCGAGCAGCGTGAGCATCCGGCCAACCTTGTATTGCCGCTGAATAAATGAGCGCGGATTCATTTCGTGCAGATGATAGCCGACGGCTTTTTCGTTGAAGCGAAGCTCCATTCCGCGCAGCGAGAGGCGGTATGCGAATTCGACATCCTCGTAGGCAGCGTAGCGGTATTTCGTGCTGAACAGCCCGGCCTCCTCGATCATGAAATCGCGCTTGAGCGAACAGTTCGAGGTGTAGAGCCGGTCGAAGGAGGTCGGGTGGTCGTGCCACATTCCGGTGTAGCAAAATTGCTGGCCGCCCTTGCCGGTGATGTGGTCCATGAACGGTGTGTGCGGCAGGTCGGGATGCCACTTCGTCAGCCCGACGTAGGTGGTTTCAAGCGCGTGGAACCGGCGGTGGCCTTCGAGATGTTCCTTGAGAAAATCCCTGTCCGGCACGATGTCGTCGCCGGTGATCAGCACGATTTCGCCGCGCGATTTTTCTATCGCGACATTTCGCGGCGCGGCCGGGCCGGTCGGTTTTTCGCCGATTGGATTGTCCATCATTTTGACCGGCAGTGCGGAATATTTTCTCGCGAGCGCGTCGAGCTGTGCGCGGTCGCCGTGATCGTTGACGATCAGGATTTCGAATTCGCTTTTCGGAAGGGACTGTTCCGAATAGGCGGCCAGCGTCTTGTCGAGAATCGCGTCGCGATTGATCGTCGGAATGATGACGGTGAGCGGAATTTCGGCGGGACCGCGGCGGACGGAAACCTCGGCGTTGCGGACGCTGTTCCAGCCTTCGAGCGCGCGCATGAGTTTTTTCGCGGCCTGGTCCCACGAGTAATTCTTGCGAACGTGATCGCGGGCCGCCGCGCCGATGCGGGCGAGGTCTTCGCGGCGCGTGAGAAGGCCGCGAAGCTGCTCGATCATCGGTTCCATCTTCGGTTCGCACCAGTATGCGCCTTCGCCGAGGAAGAAGTTGTCGCTGTCGTAGCATTTGCCGACGGGCACTTCGTCGAACGGCAGCGCGATGCAGGTTTTTTCGGATGCGTATTCGGTCGGTCCGCCAAAGAGCGGCATGAGCGCGGGAATGCCGAGCGCCATGCCATCGCAAATTTTCATCGCGAAGCCTTCGCCGCGGAACGGCGCGAACTGCGCGTCAGCGTTCGCGTAAAGTTTGAGCAGCTCCGCCTTCATCAGGAATTCGCGGTGCAATTCGAACCGCGGAAATCGCGGCTGCTCGCGAATCCATTCCTGCAACTGGTCGCGCCCGGACGGCGTGCCGTAATCCTTGATGTGGACGACGACGGGATCTTCCGGGCCGAATGCGCGGCCCAACGCCTTGATCGCAAGGTCGGTTCCGTAGCGGAGCAGGTCGTGCGAGTTGGTGACGAAAAGCAAATGCAAATCGGTCCGGTCGCGCGGGGCGATTGGATTTGAGAGCGGATAGGCGTCGTCAATTTCAGTCGAGTAGCCGTGCGGAACAATGGCGATGTCGCTGTCGCAAATTCCGATGTCGCGGAGCGCGTCGGCGCAAAAACTGGAGACGGGAAGTTTTTTGTATTCGTTGACCTGAACATGCCGCATCCACAAATCGAGGAGGCTCTTTTCGGGGCGGTAGCGGTAGTTGGTGACGAAGACCTCGGCGTTCACGTCGCCGCTGGCAGTTTGCTTGAGATATTTCTGCCAGTAGTGCGTCCACTTGACATGCCAGGTTCCGTTCGGCTGCGAGCGCATGAGGCTACGCAAAATCTTTTGTTTCTCCGGCTCGATGCTTTTGTGCATGAACGGCGAGAGCGGAATGCTCGGACGGATTCCCTGTCGAACGAGCGAGAGAATGATCTCGACCATGACCCACGTGAAGGCGTTGGCCTCGCCGAAATCGAGCGCGATGTGCAGGCCCGGCGGCGGTGGCGGCGCGCAGTGAACGCGCATTTTCTGAAATTCGTTTTGCGCGCTGTCGGCTGCGCCAGTCGGGTGCAGATCGAGTTTCACCTTGCCGGCCCAGCGCTTTTGGAACGTCTGCCAGTTCGTGTCGTCGTTGACCTGCCTGCCCGGCGTCTGCTGGCCGTAATGGAAAATCACGCTGCCGGGATTGTAAACCACGCGATAGGCGGCGGCGCGGGCGCGCAGGCAAAAATCCACGTCCTCGAATCCGTTTTTGTAGTCGGTATCGAGGCCGCCGAGTTCGCGGAAAATTTTCGCGGGGATCAAAACGCAGGCGAATGTGACGCATTGGAATTCGCGCCGGCAGTTCACGGCGGGTGCGTTCGGATCGGTGCCGGGGCTGAGATGATAGGCGAAACCTTTTTCGTCAAACGCCATTCCGCAGTGCTGGAGAAGTTTTGTGTCGGGATAGAGGTGTTTGTTGCCGAGCACGCCGAGATGTTCCTCGCGCCGCGCGGCCTCGACGAGCGCGCGCAGCCAGCCGGGCGTGACGAGCGTGTCGTTGTTGAGCAAGACGAGAAATTCGCCGCGCGCGACGTTCGCGGCGGCGTTGTTGTTCTCGCTGTAGGATTTTCTCGTCTCGTTTCGCAGCACGCGGATCAGCGCGCGGTTCGGCAGCGAATCGAGATCGGGCTGCTCGGTGCTGGCGTCGTCAACGAGGATGATTTCATGCGCAACGCCGTCGGAATTTTCGGCCAGCGAGCGGAGGCATTCGTCGGTCAATTTCTTGCAGTTGTGGTACGGAATGATGATGCTGACGAGCGGCGCTGTTCCGATTGTGGCGTTGGTTTCCATTATCAAAAGATCTTCCGCAAGTTCCAATGATTGGAAATGACCGGGGGCGATCTTTTCCAATCATTGGAAGAAAAAGTGAAGCTCGTTTTCATATCGGGCTGATGGGAACGGTGAGCTGCGGGTCGGTTTTCCGCGCGCCGTAGCCGATGTCGATTTCGCCTTCGAGATTGGCGATGCCGAAGGCGGGGCGGTCGGAGATGACCTCGAAGGCGAGGGCTTCGACGCCGCCAATCGGGCGCGGCAAATTGCCAGAGGCGTCGGCAATTCCGATGCCGAGGCGGAACGGGCCGGGGCAGACGTGCAACTTGAAGGAGAAGGTGACGCTGAGTTCGTCGCCGACGTTGCAGGGTTTGACGGGCTGGTTGAGGAAGGTCGTGTTTTGTTCGTACACGACGAAGCCGGTCATGGTCTTCAGATGCATCGCGATGACGGGCTGTTTCACCTCGGCCTTGAAGCGGACGCGAAACGCCACATGGCAGGTGTCGCCGGCGCGCGGGTGCGCGGTTTCGACGCTGTCGCTGTCGGTGAGTTTGACATCCTCGATCTCGACCTGCGGCCCGGCCATTTCGCCGGGCTGCGTGGCGGCGACGATGGCGTCGGCGGATTGCTGCGAGATGCGTTCGAGATAAAAGGCGGTGACTTCCTTCGGCGGGCCGGATTGTATTTTCTGGCCGCGCTCGAGCAGCAGGGTTTCGTCGCAGAGCATCTGCACGGAGCTGAGGTCGTGCGAGACGAACAAGATGCTCGTGCCTTCATCGCGAAGTTTTTCGATGCGGCGGTAGCAGCGGGCCTGGAAACCGACGTCGCCGACGGAGAGGATTTCGTCCACGAGCAAAATTTTCGGATTCACCTCGATGGCGACGGCGAAGGCGAGGCGCGCGAACATGCCGGAGGAATAGGTTTTGACGGGCTGGTCAATGTGTGAGCCGATGTCGGCGAAGGAGGCGATGGAATCGAAGCGGGAGAGGATTTCGTTTTTCGAGTAGCCGTAGATCGCGCCGGAGAGCAGGACGTTTTCGCGGCCGGTGAAATCGGGGTTGAATCCGGCGCCGAGCTCGAGCAGCGCGGCGGTCTTGCCGTGAATTTCAATCGTGCCTTCGGACGGCTGGAGCAGGCCGGCGCAGATTTGCAGCAGCGTGGATTTGCCGCTGCCGTTGCGGCCAAGGATGCCGAGGACCGTGCCTTCGCGCAGTTCAAAATCAATATTGCGGAGCGCCCAGAAATCCTGCGGCTGCGGCTGGAGCCGCGCGGGCCAGAGATAGCGGAGCATGTGGCGCGGGTGGGTCGAGGGATAAAATTTCCCGAGGCCCTGCGCGCGGATGAGGAGGCGGCCGTCAGAGGACATCGGCGAACCTCCGGCTGACGCTGCGGAACCAGCCCGCGGCCAGGAACAGCAGCGCGCAACTGCCGCCCATGAGAACGGCGAACAGAACGAAATTCAGCGGCTTGGTTTCAACACATGTTTCGCGGATCTGGAGAATCGCGCACGCGACAGGATTGGGCCACAGGATGAACGGCCGCCATGTTCCGGGAATCGTGGCCGCGGGATAGATCACGGCGCTAAGGAAAAACAGGATGTTGAGGATCAGGCCGACAGCGTGACCGAGATCGCGGATGAAAACGCCGGCGGCGGAAATGATGAGCGAAACGGCGAGCGTGAAGATGACGAGCGGAATCCAGATCAGCGGAAGATAAAAAGTTTGCACAGGCAGCGAGCCGAGCACGGCCCAGCGCATGATGAGCAGAATCGCCATGCCGATGAGCGCGTGGAAAAGCGCCGCGCCGGTGGCGACGGCGGGAAGGAGCTGCACGGGAAATGCGACGCGCTTGACGTAGTTCGGCGAACTGACGATGAGCATCGGCGAGCGAGAGATAACTTCGCTGAAGAAGTTGAACGGGATGAGGCCGCAGAAAAGCATGACGATGAAGTAGCCGTGGCCGCTGTCCTCGGGGCTCCATTTCATGTGGAAGAAAAATGAAAAGACGAGCGTGTAGGTCGCGAGCAAAACGATCGGGGTGATGAGCGACCAGAAAAGTCCGAGCGCGGAACCGCGGTAGCGCGCGACGATTTCGCGTCGCATCAGCGCGAAGAGCAGCTCGCGGTGGGTGTAGCAGGAGCCGATGACGTGGCGGGCGGCGGCAAAAAAGGAACGACTGCCGGCCGCGGGATTATGCGGTGCGGTCGAGGCGTTCATGCGTCCCAATAATATCGGTGGAGGCTCATTTTTTTTGCCCACGCGCGCGGCATTCTTCCGGCGAAGTGGCCCATCAGGGTTCCGGCGGATTTGCAGGCGGTGTAGCAGAGGTAATATGGCAACCACGCCGGATAGTGTCGAGCCATGTGCCACACTTCGCGGAACAGGTAGCGAAATCCCATCGAGGCGCTTTCGCCCATGTCGTGCTTCGGAAAAATTTGCGTGAGCGAATAAATGCTGTCGAAATAACGGCGGAAGCAGATCGGCAGAGAATAATTGTGTGAGTGGATGACCACCGATTCGGGCTGATAAACCACGGTGTAGCCGGCTTTGATCAGATCGCGCGAGAGCTGCTGGTCCTCGGACATGATGATTTTTTCGTCGAACGGAAATTTTAGAAGAAGATCGCGGCGGATGGCGGCGGCGACGTTGGAGAAGAAGACATTTCCGAGGCCGAGATCACCTTCGCGCTGCTCGCGGCGGACGGCATCGCCGGGCGGAAAATGCGTGAAAAGGAAGTAGCGCTCCATCGGATTCGCATCGGGATACGGAGTCTGGCGCGAATAGGTCGCGGCGACTTTCGGATCGGCGAGCGGCGCGAGGAGCTTCGCGAGCCAGGTTTCGTCCTGCGGCAGCGCGTCCTGCGTCATCAGAACGACAATATCGCCTTTCGCCTCGCGGGCGCCGAGGTTGCGCGCGCCGCCGTGCGTGAATTTTCCAGCCGGAACGACGCGGACGGCCGGAAATTTCGCGGCGATTTCGCGCGTGCGGTCCTGCGAGTTGGAATCCACGAGGACGATTTCCGCCGGCGCGGCGGGCTTCTGGCTGAAGAGCGCGGCGAGCAGACGGTCGAGATACGCTTCCGCGTTCAGGACCGGAATCACCACTGAAACTGTCTGGTTGGCCGTGCCGTTCATTTCCGAAAAGGCGGGCAGACTATGCGCCCGGAGGTTTCAGTGCAATTTTCAAACGCCGGCCGTCGCGGGCACGGATTTTTCCAATGATTGGAAATTGCGGCCACGGAAACTTCCAATGATTGGAAAATCCGCTGCGGAACGGCTGCGGCAGGGAAAAAATCCGGCGGGGCGGGGCTGGATTTGGCCTTGTCGTTGGCGGGTGGAATGTGTATGTAGATTCTTCGTTCTTGAAGCAGGACGGGCGCGTGACGGCATGAATATTCGAGTCAAAAGATGGGCCCAGGTGGTCGCGGTTTCGGCAATGGTCGCGCTTGTGGCCACCGCCGGCTATATGGGCTTTCGCGCCAAGCGCACGTATTCCCTTCTCCGCGACTGGCAGGCGCAAATCCGGCACGTGATCAATGGCCATGAGACGATCGGCGAGGCGCCGGCGGCCAGAACCTTCGAGGCCAGCTACCTGGAGGCGGTGTTCGGCGGAGAGCCGGAATTACTGAACCAGTTGCGCGGGCTGATCGCCAAGGGCATTGCCGAGGATCCGACGATCAACATGGGTGAAGTGTCGGCCATGGCCGTGACCTATACGAAATCGCCGGAGGGCAAGATCGAGGACGTGGCGGTGCATGTGCTGGGCGGATTTGAAATCGGCAGGCGGCGGCCGGCAATGAACCACGACGGGTTCTTCGCCGCCCAGATTGACCACAATCTGTGGAATTCGGGCAACACGCTGTTGGGTTTGCTCGGGCGTGACATGATTGTTTTCGCCGATCCGAAGGTGAGCCATCTTCACGATGAAATTCTGGAGGCGACACTGTCGGGCGACATTCTTCCGCTGGTGGGCCTCATGACCAACCGCACGCTGTATTTCACGGCCGTGTTTCCCGACCCCAAGCGCATAATGCCGGCGCAGCTGCGGACGCATATCCAGACGTGTATTTTCAAGGGCAGCCTTTCGCGGACGCACGGCAATTATGACGCGCTGTTTCTGGCGAGAGACACGAAGTCGGCCGGCTTCGCGCTCTCGATTGTCAATGACCTTCGGCTTGCGGCAATGCTGGCCATGAAGACCCACTTCGATGGCGTCGTTCACAAGACGCCGTGGGGCGATCATGTTTCAACGTGGTGGGCCTATGAAATGGCCAACATGATCGGAAGCTCGGATTTGAAGGCAGATCAAAACATCATCAGCGTGAAGACTTCGTTTGAGCGGCCGATGGTCAATGCGAACCTTAAGGCTATCGAACGAATGGGCCGCGACATGGCGGCGATGCGCCTGATCCGCGATGACCGGCTCGATCCCCGGCTGGCCGATGCCCAGCTTAAATCGCAGAAACCTCTGCACTATTGGAACGACGCGCATCAATGGGGACCGGACTGGCCCATCCCGCCGGTTGAGACCAACGGCCTGTCCGCCGCGCCGGCACCAACGCAGCAGAAATAGACACATCAACGTGAAATGGTCATGCTAAGAAAGACGTCCCGAAAAACGCCAGCGCGCAGGTCGCATGGCCATGTCTTCGCAACGCCCGGCAAATCCCAAACATGATCATGCCGGACCGATATAACGTAGATTTCACGTTGCGCTGCCGCAGATCCGGGATTGGGCCGGCTGGCGTTTCATTGCTCGGCGCGCTGTTGTCGTGGGCGAGCGCCGCATCTGCGCTGCAGTTTGATGTGAAACAGATTTCCGACGACGCGATCGTCAGCCGCGAACCAACCATCGGTAATTCAAGCCTGATTGCGTGGGTCAGCGCATACACCAATGAAATCGCCGGCGGCGCAACAAGAGTGACGATTTTCGACCACGGCCAACGCCGGGACTTGGAAAACCCGGAGGGCGGACAAAACAGCGCGAAGCCCCAGGCGTTCAGCAATTCGCTGGTGTGGATTGCGAGCTTTGCCAACACTCCCGGCGATCTCACCGTAAGGCTCAAAGAAGTCCCGTGGCGGGATGAGGGTGGGATGACCGAGCTGCGCGCTCTTTACTCGTCCGTCGCAGACAGCAACGGCGTTGTTTCGATGGTGGCGGCGCCGACCGGCGAGCAATTCAGCGCGGTTTTCGTGACCAATTCGCAGGGGATGATCGAAACCACCAACATCGTCGAGAAGATTGACGTCACCAACGAAGTCCGTCGTCATCCTCGTGGCGACTCAGAAATCCTCTATTGGACCGGTGGTGGCGGAGCGGGCACCGGAAACACCAGTCGTCTGACGCGCGATGGCCGGGCCGATCTGGCACCGAGCATCTGGAATGAACAGGTCTCCTGGCAGAAGGAAAAGGGCTGGCCCTTCGGCTGGGAGATTTTCTTTTGGAAGGATGGCGTCTCGAAACAACTCACGACAAATTTCTATTACGACATGGCACCGAAGGTTCAGGGCCGACTCGTCGTCTGGTACGGTTGGGACGGCCACGATTTCGAGATTTTCATGTACGACAACGAAAAGGACATCACCTCGCAAATCACCTCCAACCGTTACGACGACGTCGCCCCCGTCATCTGGAACGGCGACGTCGCCTGGGAAGGCTACGAATCCACCGCCGCCGACATCTTCCTTTATCACACCGTTTCCAACAGCCCGGCCGGCCCCGTCAAAGGCATCACCAACATCAGCAAAGGCAACCCCGACGACGACATCAACCCCCGCATCTGGGATGGCAAAGTTGTCTGGCAGAGCTTCGATGGCGACGACTTCGAAATCTACTACTACGACGGCCAGAAAACCTACAAGCTCACCTCCAACAACTACGACGACGTCAACCCCGACATCCGCGACGGCCTTGTCGTCTGGCAGGGCTACAAAGACAACTGGGACGCCGAAATTTTCGCCTGGGAAATCAGCAGCGGCTTCACCAAGGACGCCGAAGGCAACACCGTGGCCAAGGACGTCATCCAGATCACCGACAACAACGTCGAGGACCGCGATCCGCGCACGTCTAATCACCACATCGTCTGGCAGCAGGACGAAACCGGCAAATCCCGCATCATGCTTGCCACCCCGAAATAAACGCCGGCCTCCTTTCGCCGCACCGCGCCGCGCCGGCGGTGACTTCCAATGATTGGAAAAAGCCGCTTCCGCAATTTCCAATCATTGGAAGAATGGGACCCCGGGACAATGCGGCCTTGGACAAATTCAAAACCCCATCGCCCCAATTCCCCATCATCCCTTCCTTCCCGTCAACCACCCGCGCCCTTGCGGCGTATTGAAATTCTGCGATGATGCCCGCCGCGGCAAAACTTTTTCTGAAGGCGGGCCAGTCGACAAACGTATTATCGATGAAATCGGACAACATGAGGCCAGAGATGCCCCCAGCAGTCCAGCCGACCGGCGCGGTGCCGGAAGGCCGTGGAGAAATTGAAACCGTGATCGCCGCGCATGAAACGCCTTTGCTGCGTTACGCAGCCCGTCTGCTCAACAACGCAGACCTCGCGCAGGATGTCGTCCAGACCGCGTTCATCCGCCTCTGCGATGCCTGGGCCGAGAGCCGCGATTGGACGGACGTTCATCTTCGCGCGTGGCTCTATCGAACGACGCACAACGCCGCGCTCGATCTGATCCGCAAAGAGGAACGGCTCAAGAAACTCCACGCCGCGCACGCGGAGGATTGCGAGATCGACGATCCGCCGCGCCAGGACGAGGCCCTCGAACTGGCCGATCGCCAGAAGCTCGCGCTCGATGCGCTCGCCGGGATGGACGAGGCGGAGCGCGAGGTGCTGATCTTGCGATTGCAACAGGGCCTTTCCTACATGCAGATCGCGGCGATCACCGGCCGCAGCGAAGGCAATGTCGGTTGCCTGATCAGCACCGCCTCGAAGGAACTCGCCCGTCGTCTCCGCAAAACAGGAGCGGTTGTGTCATGAACAGGAACCGCAAGAATTGTTTTCCAATCATTGGAAAAACCCGCGGCCGCAATTTCCAATCATTGGAAACCACGCACGCATTCGCCGGAGGGTCGGCGCCATGAACGCTCCGAATTGCGATAAATTCATCGAGCGGATTCCCGCCTTTCACGACGGAAAACTCCCCGACGCCGAGCGCGAAGAAATCCGCGCGCACCTCGAAACCTGCGCCGCCTGCCGCGAAATCGCCGATTTGTTGTGCCTGCTTTCTGGCGCGATGGCGATGTCGCCGTTGCCCGAAAAACTCGACGCGAACCGCCGCGCCGCGATCGTGCAGAAGCACCGCGAAGTTGCCGTCCGCGAACGAAAGAAAGTCATCGAGAAGATTTTCCGCCTTCCGAAATTCACGTCGGTGCGCCTGCCGTGGCTCGTTCCGCTCGCGCGGACAGCGCTTTTTATTCTGCTTCCGCTGGCCGTGATCTTTGCAATCTGCTTTCAGCAGATGCCGAAATATATCGTCATCACCGGCAATCTCTCCGCCGGCGATGAGATCACTCTGAGTCGAGCGACTTCGCACGGAGTGCAAGGCGTCTATACGCCCGCCGCCGCGCCTGAAATGGACAATCCCACCGAATTCGCCCGTGAATCCGAAAGTCGGCCAGCAGCTGTTGAAGATCGGCGCTCTGCGACACATGCCGCAAAGCCAGCCGCCCCGGCGACGCCGACCATCGTCCACCATTACAGCGAAAAACTTGTCGAGAATAACGCCGTCATCGTGAACAACGCCGGCGCGTCGCAACTCGCGCGCTCTGGAAATTTCACCGCCCAATGGGGAGCATCCGACAAGCGAGCTGCGCCGAAAGCCGAATCCAGCACGGAGAATTTCTTCGCGTACACAACCCCGCCACCGGCACCGCCGCCGGTGCGCCTGAACGCAGCCACCACGTTCGGCGACGCGACCGTTGCAGAGCCTGCAAAATCTCCGGAGACAACGCGCGGATTGGCGGAGGTTGATAAGCTGGAACGAAGCGAAGCAGTGACGAAACCCACCGATGTTGCCTTCGCAATCACCGATGCCGAACAACCGCTCGTCATGAAAGGCCTCTACGAAGGCCGCTCCAGCGGTGGTCGCGATTTGCAACGCGAAGCGGGCCGTGCAGATGTTGCCGCCTTCGGCCTGGATCTGGCCACCGCTGATCCCGCAGCCGCAGCCAGTCCTGTCGTATCGTATGGAGGAGCGGTTATGCTCGGTACGAAAGACGGACGGGACGCGGGCCGTGAGCGCGGTCAAATTGATGGAACCCGGCGTGGAGAGCTCGCGTGGCATGACGGTGATGGCGTCGCCTTTAATGACGAGGTCACGAAATACAACATCAGCCTTGGCACGACAGCCGCGGGTCTGGGAGGCGGAGGCGGAGCGCCCGTATCCGGGCTGGCTGGCGCACAGCAGTTGACGACGTGGGACTTCGCCGGCGCGGCTGATGCTGGTGGCGTTGCGGGACAAGTTGTTTCGCTGGGCCGCCCCGTCGCGGTCACCGTGACAGCCGGAAAGAATGTGCAACTCGGCAACAACAAGTCGGCGGCCGCTGGCGATGATTTCGACAGATTCCTCGGCGAAATCAGCGGCAAGAAGTCCGGCAAGGATTCCGATGGCGATGGATTGAAGGACGCTTCCGAATTCGGGATCGTCAAAGCTGGGGAATCCTCCGCGAAAGAGCTGCAGAATCTCTATTTCGATTCATCCGGCGGGCAGCAACCGGCGCGGGCTTTGGCGCTGACAAAGGCCGGTGGCGGTACGCTCACGCTCGATGGCGCAAATGCGTATTCCGGATTCACCACGATCAACGGCGGCACTCTGGCCGCTGGCTATGGCACCACGCCCACGCCAGTGTCGGACTCCAAAGAAGCGGAACTCAATCAGACAGGCCTCGGAATAATTGCCGGAAAGGTTGCCGTCGTTCCGCCGCAGGTTGCGCCGCCTGCCAAAACTGCAAACGGTCGCTGGGCCGTGACTGGCGAAGGAGAGAAGAAAACCGAGGAATCAGTCGCGGTTCCCGTCGGCGGAGTCACGGCCGGCGGCTTGCTTCTCACGGACGCAAACGGACTGACGCCTAATCAGAATCTGACGATGCTCGGCGATCTTTCGAAAAAACAAGATCAGTCCCACGCCGAACGCGGGAAGCAGCGGTCGCTCGAATCCGCGAGAGGCAAGGAACAGGTTGCCCTTGGCTACAGTGGCGGCGCGAATTTCATCGGCATGGAAGGCGGTCTGGCCGCTGCGACCGCGACGCCTGCCGAAGAGAAGCCGCAGCCGATGGAGAAGCTGAAAACCGAATATCCGAAACCGATGTTCGTCGGCACGCCCGTCGCAATCAAACTGCCGAATCTGGAACCGCCGACATCAGCGCGCGGCACCGTTGCCAGCGCCTACGCCAACGGCGCGTATCCGGCCACGCGCGAATACTCCGTTCCGAATTCCACGATGGCCCGCTTCGATGCGAAGGACGGCTACGCCAAGTTCGATGACTATCTCGTCGCCCAAGGCGTCAAGATTCCGCCCGGCGCGAAAGCCTCCTACGATCCCACAACCGAAAAGCTCGTCGTCTCCGCCCGCCCCGACACGCTCGAATCGTTCGACAGGGCGGTCAGCGATCTATCACCCAATACTCTCGCCGAGAGCAAGGCGATTTCGCCACAGGCGACGCAAAAAAAACTCGAAAGCACGGTCATTCCCGAAATCAATTTTCGCGCTGCCAACATCAATGACGTTGCGAAATTCTTGAGCGAAGCTGTGACGCAGTCCGATCCTCAAAATGCAGCTTTCAAGGTTGATACTTCCGCGATTGAACTTTCTGGCGAAAGCGTCCCAAAGATCACCTTGAACCTGCATCAAACTTCGGCGTCGGACGCGATCAAGTACATCTCTGAAGTTGCCGGACTTAAATACCGGATCGAAAACGGGACTGTTTTCGTGACGCCGGCCGCAGTCGTCGTTGGAGGCGTAATCGCTCGCACATATCAAGTGCCTCAAGGGTTTCAATCCGTAGTCGCAACCGCTCTTAAAGCCGGCGCCAGTGAAGCTGGGAAGAATGATCTTCATGCCGATGCGAACGAAGCGAAACGTTTTTTTGAAGCCGCCGGTGTTCCCTTTCCGCAGGGAACATCCCTTGCAATCACGACGAATGGCACGCTGATCGCTCAGAACACGCCGGATAATCTTGAGAAGTTTGAAGGAATCCTTGCCTCCATCAATAGCGAACCCGTTCGCGCCGCGCCGCCGCGGAAGCCGGCGGGATTCAATCCGTACATCGAGGCGAAGGAAGATTCGTTTTCGACGTTCGGGATCGACGTGGATACAGCGTCTTACACGCTGACGCGACGCGCGCTGCAAGCTGGCAACTGGCCCGATCCGGAGCAGGTCCGCACCGAGGAAATCGTCAACTCGTTCGATTACGACTACGCGACGCCCGCGAATGGCGCGTTCGCGATCCACACGCAGCTTGCGCCGTCCCCGTTCCGCGCGCCGCTGGAATTGCTGAAGATCGGAATCCGCGGCCGCGTGATCGGACGCGATGCGAAGAAGTCCGCGTCGCTGACGCTGGTGATCGATTGCTCCGGTTCGATGGATTCGGCGGACCGTCTCGGCCGTATCCGCCCGGCGCTGCGGATGCTCGTGGACCAGCTCAAGCCGAACGACACGATCGCCATTGTCGCGTTCAACAACACCGCGCGGCTGCTGCTCGACCGCACGCGCGGCGAGAACAAGCAGAAGATTCTCGCCGCGATCGACAGCCTCGTCGCGAACGGCTCGACGCAGCTCGAAGGCGGCATGAAGCTCGGCTACGAAGTCGCTGCGCGCGGTTTCGTCAGCGGCGGCGCGAATCGCGTGGTGCTGATGTCCGACGGCGTCGCGAATCTCGGCGCGGCGACCGCGGAGGCGATCCTCAAGACCGTCGAGCAGTACCGCAACCAGGGGATTTATCTGACCGTCCTCGGATTCGGCTCCGGCAACTACGACGACGCGATGCTGATGAACCTGGCCGACAAGGGCGACGGCATGTACGCGTTCGTGGATTCCGACGAGGAGGCCAAGCGGCTGCTGGTCGAGCAGTGGGAGCAGACGCTGCACGTGATCGCGAAGGACGTGAAGATCCAGGTCGAATTCAATCCTGACCGCGTGAAGCGCTGGCGGCAGATCGGCTACGAGAAGCGCCACCTCAACCGCGAAGACTTCCGCAACGACGCCATCGATGCCGGCGAAGTCGGCAGCGGCCAGTCCGTCACCGCGCTGTACGACATCGATCTGCGTAACGCGGGCACTCTTGCCCGCGACGACGCGCTCAGGAGTGAGCGCGATACGATCGCCACCGTCCGCGTCCGCTACAAGGATCCCGACACGGGCCGCGTGACCGAACTCGAACAGCGCGTCACCGACGCGAACAGCATCGCGAATTTCGCCGCAGCCCCCGCGCGTTTCCGCGTCTCCGCGTGCGCCTCCGAGTTCGCCGAACTGCTGCGCGTGAGCCCCTACACCGCTGGCACCGACATGAACACCGTCGCGGAAACGCTCCGCCCCGCCGCAACCGAACTTCGCCTCGACCAGAAAGTGCAGGAGCTTCTGCGGCTGGTGGAGACGGCGGGAGGACTGGCGAAATGAGCGGTCAGCAAAGAATGATGAGGCGGTTTGTTCTTTCGTTTCTTGCCGTCCTTCTTGGCTGGCTTCCATCAACCACGGTCCTGGCGATGGGCGGCGATCACAAAGTTGATCCGAATGGAAAAGTCGAATTGAGTGTTCATGAGTGGCCGGCCGGCGTCGCGTCGCTGATCAATTCCGGCGGGTGCTTCTCCGGGCATTGGGTGAACGCAAACGACGAATTCTTTTTTCGCGGCGACGCCGCCCGCTTCAACGCGTTTCTCCAAACCTACGGCGCGCTTACGAACACGCCGCTGCGGCTCGTCATCCACGCCGGCTCCGAAAGGCGCAGCCTGCTTTGGGGCGACAAGCCGAAAGAGCCGTACGACTGGAAGCTCGCCGTTCTCAAGCGCGGCTGGTGCCCGCCGGAATGGAACGCGGACGTTCTTACCAACCGCCCCGCCGAAAGGTATGTCGTCACGATTGACCTGTGGACCGACAAGCAGGTCGCGCAAGCCGAAATCGTCGTCCCGAAAAATGTCGAAGTGAAAAAGACCGGCGGCGACGGACGCGCGCCGCAAGCAAACTGATTTTACACGCCCATGACAATTCGATGACAACCGCCCGCCCCATTTCGTCGTAGAAAACTTCCAATGAATGGAAACTCATGAACAGCAAACTTCCAACGACTGGAAAGACAGCGGCGAAATATTTCCAATGATTGGAAAACCATGAACCCAAGATTTCCAATGATTGGAAAATTGATCTGCGCGATTCTCGCCTTCGCTTGCATCGCCGCCTGCAAGTCGCCGACAGCCAAACCGACGCGCACTGAGATTTTCGAATTCGACGCGCAGGTTCTGGCGATGCCTTCGCGCCACGCGACGATGTTGAAACTCTGCCCATGTTTCGCTGAATTCAAAGACAGCGACGACGGCCGCATTTTCTACATCGGCAGCCCTGGCGCATCGCCCAATGTCGAAGGCTTCATCGGCTCGCTCAAAGAGGGGCAGAGCTTCTTCCTTCCCGACGAATTCATGCGCTTCCTCGACTCGCAAAAGAAATCCAACCAACCCGCGGACGCGAAATGAAGACGCAGATTTCCAATGAATGGAAAACCATGAACCACAAATTTCCAACGACTGGAAAAAGAGGTAGCCCATGAAAAAGATCATCGCAGCTTTGATTGCCGTTCTTCCGTGGTGCGCAGTTGCCGCGCCGGAACCGGAGCCGGTCGAGATCCGCGAGCTGGTGATCGCGGGGAAGATTGACGGCGACAACATCACGTTCGATCTGGCGTTCACGGCGCGCGTGAACAAGGCGGAGACGATGCTGCCGCTGGTCACGGGGCCGGTCGTGCTGACGGAAATTCCGCCGCTGCTGAAGGACGATCTCGTGCGCGGCGCGGACGGATATTCGGTGAAGTGTCCGGATCGCGGCGACCGCGCGCTGGCGATCAAGTTCGTCGCGCAGCCGGTGCGCGATGGCGATGCACTGACGACGCGGCTGATGCTGCCCGTCGCGCCGCTGCGCCGCGTGAGCGTGCAGTGCGACCGCGAGGATCTCGACGTACGCTTCGAAGGCGCGCTGGATATGAAACGCGATAAAACCGCGGATGGCGGCGCGATCGTTTCGGCGGTGCTGCCACCGACGGTCCCGCTGGTGGTGCGCTGGCAGCCGAAGGTGCGGCGGCTCGCGGGCGAACTGGTGCTCGAATGCGACGTGAATGAGATCGCCGCGGCCCGCGCCGGCGCGCTTCGGCTCGATTCGCTTTTTTCATATCGCATCGTGCAGGGCGCGATGAGCAAGCTGTCGTTTGACGTGCCGGAGGGCGAGACGGTCACGCAGGTTCGCGGCGCGGATGTGCGCGAGTGGAGCGTGGACAAGAAGGACAACGGCCGCGTGCTTTCGGTGACGCTGAGCCGGCCACAGGAAAAGACGTACCAGCTCCAGGTCGAGCACGAGCGCGCGCTGCCGCCGCTGCCGTGCAACATCGATCTGTCCCCGCTCGCGCCGCGCGACGTGCTTCGCGCGAGCGGCTTCGCGCTCGTCGGCGCGGACGGCGCGATGCGGCTCATCGTGAAGAAGGCGTCGGGCCTCACGCAAATTGACCGCGCGGCGTTCGCTCCCGCGACGATGCAGGGCGGAACTCGCCTGGCCGCGCCGCAGCGCGAGAGCTACGCCTACCAGTTTGCGAACCTGCCGTGGCAGTTGAGCGTCGGGGCGGAGGACGTGGTCACGAGCCTTCAATCCGAGGAGCGGATCACGCTCGCGATCGCCGACAACGATGTTTCGCTGGAGGCCGCGGTGGATGTCGATGTGCGCGACGCGCCGGCACGCGAACTCGTGATCGAGACCGAACCGGGGTGGAACGTCACGGGCGTCGAGGGGCAGAACGTGGCGGACAACGATGTGAAGGATGAAAACGGCGTCCGCAAAATCCGCGTCTATTTCCGCACAGCATCGCTGGGCCGCCAGCTCGTGAACGTACGTCTCGAAAAGACGCTGCCCGCGAACGCGACGGCGTTCATCGCACCGAAGTTTTCCGTGGCGGGCGCGCGGTCGGAGCGCGGCTATCTCGCGCTGCGTGGCGAACTCGGTGTGACGCTGCGGGCAGCGAAGGACGAAGGCCTCCGCGAGGTGCCGACCGGATCGCTGCCGGTGAAGGTGCCGGGCGCGCAATATGCGGCGCGATTCAAGGCGCCGGACTGGAAGCTCGATGTGGGGATCGTGCGCGAGCAGGCGTCGATCAACGCGGAGATTTTCGACCTCGCGACGTTCGGCGAGAGCGCGGTGTATGGCAGCAGCCTCGTCACCTACCTGATCAACGGCGCGCCGGTGCGGACGCTGAAGCTCGCGATTCCGACGGCGTGGCGCAACGTCGAGGTGACTGGCCGCGATGTGCGGAGCTGGCGGAACGAAAGCGGAACGTGCGTCGTGTCGCTGCAAGAGAAAGTCGTCGGCGATTACACGCTGCTGGTCACCTACGACGTGGCCGTTCCGTACGAGGCGGGCGAGTTGCAGGCCGGCGGCCTTCGCGCGCTCGACGCCGCGACCGAGGGCGGCTACCTCGCGCTGGCCGCGCCGCCGGGCGTCGCGCTCGTTTCGGAGACGAACCGCGCGCCGGGCCTGCTCACGATCGCGGCGGAGGAACTGCCGTCGGAATACGCAGTGATGATCAAAGATCCGGTGCTGCGCGCATACAAGTATGCGAACGGTTCGCACGCCGCGAGCGTCGCGTTCCGCCGCTACACCGCGAAGGACCTGCTCGATCACGTCGCCGATCTCGTTCTGCTGAACACGCGGCTGAGCGAGGAAGGCGAGGCGGTCACCGAGCTTTCGTGCCAGGTGAAGAACGCATCGCGGCAATATCTCGGCGTCACGCTGCCGCAGGGCGCGCGGCTCTGGTCGGTGAAGGTTGACGGGCAGAAGGCGCAGGCACTCGAACGCGGCGCGGGCAAGATTCTCGTTCCGCTCCCGCGCCGTCTCGATCCGAACCAGCCGACGCGCGTGGATGTCGCCAGCGCGAGCCAGTCGGGCAAGATCAGCCTGCGGCAGGGCGTCAGCCTTCTTTCGCCCGCGCTCGACGCGCGTTCGATTTACGCGCGATGGACCATCACGCCGCCGAACCGATACGAAATCGCATCGGCGACCGGCGACCTCACTCCGCCGCAGCGACCCGAAAATGGACTGCACGCCTTCGCGAAACAACTCGGCAGCGCCGCGCTGAGCCTCCTCTTCTCCGGCACCGGTTGGATCGCGCTGATTGCAATTCTTGCGGCGCTGATTTCCGTCATTGTCTTCAACACCGCTCGCGGAAAAGCGCAGGCGCTTTCGACGTGGCTCAGTTGCACCGGCGCGATTCTCGCCATCGGCGCGGCGGTGGCGATCCTTCCGTTCCATTGCGCTTCGAATCCGATCATCATGCCTCCACCTGTCATCATGCCGATGCAACAGGGGGCGCAGGCTGCCCAGCAACAGGCTGCGCAAGTTCCAATGATTGGAAATGACGGCGCGCAGAATTTCCAATCATTGGAAACTTCGTCTTCGTGGACGATGAGCAAGCCGGTGACGCTGGCTGACGGCGGACTGAAGGTTGCGGTCACCGTACAGCGGACGTGGATCGGAAAAGCCATCGCGTGGGCTTGGCCGGCGGCGGGATTGCTTCTGCTTGCGCTCGCATTCTTCAAGGAGCGCAAAGTCGCCACGGCTTTCGGAATCTATGTCGCCGTCGCGCTGGCCGCCGCGGCGCAAACCGCCGCTGTGATCGGCCCGCTAGCATGGTTCGTCGTGATCGCGGTGCTGCTCGCCGGTGCCGTGGGCCTCGTTCGCGCGGCGCGCCGCATGGGCAAAGCGCGATATGTCGCACCGGTGATTCCACCCGTGATTCCTCCGGAAGAAGAAATGCCCGCCACGTCTGGCACGAGCGGTCGCGCCGATCTTCGTGTGATGTTCGTTTGCGCGCTCGTTTCACTGGCCGCACTCGCGGCATTCGCCGCCGAGCCTGCGAAGAAACAAGCGGCGCAGTCGGCGCCGCCTCCGCAGCAGCAGGTCGCGACGCCGAAGCCGATTCCTCCTCCGCCACCGCCGCCGAAGCTCGTCATCAATCGCGTGACCGCGAACGTGGAATTACCGGGGCCGAACGCCGACGGAACGCCGCCCGCGGATGCGAACGTTGAGCTGCAGCTTTCCTTCGAGTTGAAGGAAGCGGCGGATTATCTGCTATTGCCCGGCCGCTTCGTGCTGACTTCGTTCTCGTCGCCATCGAAGGATCTGGAAGTCATCGCGAAGGACGGCGGCTACTGGCTGCGCCTCGGCGAAATGAAGAAGCCGGGCTGGTTCTCGCGCCGCGAATCGGCGGTCAAACGCACCGTGACGATCAAATATCGCGCGCCAGTTGCCGACCTGAGCGGCTCGCTGCAAACGGCGGTGTATCTGCCGCCGCATCTCGCGAATGATGTCACGTTGAGGCTGCCGTCGGCGGACTGGACGGTCGAATCGCCAGCGGCGGCGTTCCTGAAAATCAGCGACACCGGCAGCGCAAAGCTGATCGCATCGGACAGCGAACTGCCGCTGACGTGGAAGCCGCGGACACGCGTCGCGCGGCTGGAGAAGGCGTCGTTCTTCGCCGAGATGCAGACCATCGCCCGCGCGCGGCCCGGCCTCGTGAGCCTGACGCACCTGATCCGCTACCAGATCGCGCAGGGCGAACTGCAGACGCTGCGCTTCGACGTGCCGACGAACGCGACAGTGACGGCGGTCACAGGCGTCGGACTCGGCACGTGGCGGTTCGATCCGGCGACACGGCTGCTGGAAGCCGTGCTCGAAAAGCCGCTGAGCGGTTCGTATGCGCTGCGCGTCGTGACGCAGGTCGCGCGCGAAAGCCTGCCGTACGATGCGGAGCTTCGCGAACTGGTCGCACGCGAGGCGGCCGGCCAGCGCGGCGTGATCGCGCTCGTCGCGGACGAAGGCGTGCAGATTACGCCCGGCGAAGTGAAGGGCGCGGCCTCGATGTATCCCGGCGATTTTCCGGCGAACGCGCTCAACCTGGAAGCCGTCGGCCAGACGACGCTTTCCGGACAGCCCGTCAGTCAGGCACCATCGGCCACTCCGCCGATCCGCGATGTGGCGGAAGTGAAACGCGCATACCGCTACCAGCAACCGCCGGTTTCGATTCCGGTCTCGGCGACGCGCGTCGAATCCGAATTGCGCGCGACCGAGGAAGCGCGGGTTGATATCACCGACGAACGCGTCGTGCTTTCATCGCGCCTGCAAATCGACATCGCGAAGGCCGGCGTCTTCACCGTCTGGCTCGAATTGCCGGAGGGTTTCGACATCGACGCGCTGTCGGGCGATGACGTGAGCCATTGGGATGAAGTGAAGGATGAGACGGGAAAACCCGAGGCGTCCAAGGCGCGAGCCGTCGCGGTGCAATTCGTCCGGCAGGCGCAGGGACTGCGGAATCTGAACGTCGTCTTGAGCCGGCAGGAACGCGGGCGGATGGATGAAATCGAGATGCCGCGCGTGTCGGTACGCGGCTCGCTGAAGCACACGGGAACGTTGGCGGTCTCGACGGAGCGAGGGCTGCGTGCCTCGACGGTGAAGCGCGAGGGCGCGACGGAAGTGAACCCGCGCGATCTCGGAATCCAGCAACAGGGCTATCTCGGATTCCGTCTGCTGCGCCCTGACTGGGCGGTGCGGCTGAAGATCGAAACGGCACAGCCGGTGGTGAAGGCGGAAGTGGTGCAGCGCGTGACGGTGTCGGAAGGAATGCTGCAGGCGAGATGCCGTGTGATTTATACGATCGAGCACGCCGGCGTGAAGACTTTGCGGCTGCGAGCGCCGCGGCCGGACGTGGCGCTAGTTGTCACCGGCCCGAATCTCGCGAGCGTGCGGCAGGCGGACGCGACGAACGGAATCTGGGAAATCGAATTGCAGACGAAACGCGAAGGCAGCATCGCGCTGGACGTGAATTATCAGGAACCGTACGAGGCGACGGCGGGTCGCGCCGTGCTGCGTTCGCTGAAGTGCGAAGGCGTGGATAGCCAGAAAGGTTATCTCGCGGTGTTCGCCGGCGGGCGGCTCGAAGTGAAGGCGGAGAGCGCCGTCGAAGGAGTCGAGGCGGAAGATCCGCGTGCGGTTCCGGCGCGGCTCGGCGCGGGCGATCTTTCCGGTGCGGCGCTTTGCTTCCGCGCGACGAAGGGCGATGTCGAGTTGCCGCTGTCGGTGACGCGGCACGAAACGGCCGATCTGCTGGCGGCGCGCGTGCAGTCGGCGAACATCATGTCGGTGATGACCGAGGACGGCTCGATGGCGACGATCGCGACGCTGAAACTCGATAACGGCAACCTGCGGTTCCTGCGCGCGAAATTACCGGCCGGTGCGGATGTCTGGTCGGTATTCGTGAATGGCCGCGCGGTGAAGCCATTGACGGAGAAGGACCAGTTGCTGATCCCGATGGTCAGCGCGGGCGGCGGCGCTGCGGAAGTCGAACTGATGTACGGCGCGCGACTGACGGCGGGCTGGACCGGCAAGCGCGAAGTCCCCGGGCCGTCGTTCGATCTGCCGCTGCAAAACGTGACGTGGAAACTTTTCGTTCCGCCGTCGCAGAGCTACCGCGGCTTCGGCGGCACGCTGATCTACCGCGAGGACGACAGCATGCCGTGGGCGGTGTATTCGCCGGAGAACTACGAGCAGATGAACGGCCTGATCATCGCGGACAACAACCGGAAGGCCGCGCAGATTCTGCAGCAGGGCCAGGAACTTTCGAAGGCAGGCCGCAACGTCGAGGCGAAGCAGGCGCTCGAACAGGCCATCGCCTATTCGCAGGGCGACCGCAGCCTGAACGAGGACGCGCGGATTCAGTTCAAGGGACTCGCCCGGCAACAGACGGTGGCCGGCATCGCATCGCGGCGCAGCCAGATGAAGATCCTCGGGAACACCGCATCGGCGGAAGACATCCAGCAATCGGCGCAGTTCAACGCCGGCAATTTTACGGCGGACTTCGGCGTGCAGGTCCAGCAACGGCTCGGCGAAAAGGAAAGCGACAGTCTTTCGCTCGTGGCCGACAAACTGCTCGAGCAGCAGGTTGCGGCCAGCGGTGAAGTTCATCCGGTACGCGTGACGTTGCCGATGGAAGGCCGCGTGCTGACGTTTACGCGTGAGTTGCAGGTGCAGCCCGACGCCGAGATGCGCGTCGAGTTCATCACCGGTAGCGGCGCAGTGATGCGCTGGCTGATCACCGGCGGCATCGCGTTCGGCCTCGTCTCGCTGTTTGGTTTTGCATCGCGCTTCGCTTTCGGGCGCCGTTGAGTGTACAGAAGCTGCACCATGCCAAAATCCATCCGTGTTCTTTTCGTCTGCGGCCGCAACAACCGGCGCAGCCCGACCGCCGAGCGCGTTTTCCTGCACGACCCGCGGATGCGCGCGCGGGCCGTCGGAATTGCTGACACGAGCAAGCGAAGGATTACCGAGGACGATTTGCGCTGGGCCGATCTGGTGCTCGCGATGGAGCGCAAGCATGTCAGACGTCTGCAAGCCGCATTCGGTCATCTTGACGAACTGCCGCCCATCGAGAACCTCGACATCTCCGACGAATATATTTTCATGCAGCGCGAGCTGGTCGAGCTGTTGCAGGAAAATGTCGCCGCCGCCTTAGAGGCCTATCACCTTGAGCAGGCCGCCGCCGAAGAGGAATCCTCCGGCCTCTGAGCGCGACGCCGGAAGCGCGACCGTCTTTTCCAATCATTGGAAGTTAGCGCAACCGCAGTTTCCAATGATTGGAAATTTCCGCCGGCGTGAAACCAAATAATTTTGTGATTCAGCTCTTCAATTTCTTTTCGAGGATTTCGCGGGCCATCGCGGGATTCGCCTTGCCCTTCGAAAGCTTCATCACCTGGCCGACAAGGAATTGAAGCGCCGCGGCTTTGCCGCCTTTGAAATCCGCGACCGGGCCCGGATTCGCCGCGATAGCTTGATCGGCAAACGATTCGATCACGCCGGAATCGCTGACCTGCGCCATACCTTTCGCCTTCACAATCGCAGCGGGATCGCCGCCTTTTTCGAGAAGCTCCGCGAAGACGATCTTTGCGCTGGGCATGTTGATCGCTTTTGAATCTACGAGTTTGATCAGCGCCGCGAGTTCAGCCGGACCGAATTTCAAATTCGCGACCGACTGTCCCGTTTCGGAAAGCACCCGCAGAATTTCAGTCATCACCCAGTTCGATGCCGCCTTGCCATTGCCGCACGCCTTCGCCGTCGCTTCGAAAAAATCCGCGACGGGACGATCCGCCGAAAGAACGCCGGCATCGTATTCAGGAATTCCAAATTCCGAAACCAGTCGTGCCCTCCGCGCTTCCGGCAATTCCGGCAGCAACTTCGCCCATAAATCAACCTGCTCTTGCGTCAGCTCAACCGGCAGCAAATCCGGCTCGGGAAAATAGCGGTAATCGTGTGCGCGCTCCTTCGTTCGCATGGATTCCGTCACGCCCGCCGCGTCATCCCATCGTCGCGTTTCCTGAATGATCGTTCCGCCGCGCGAGACCTCTCGCATCTGCCGCTGGATTTCGTAGGACAGCGCGCGATGAACACCCTTGAACGTGTTCATGTTTTTGATTTCGACCTTCGTGCCGAGCGTCGCCGCGCCCTCTTCGCGCACACTGCTGTTCACGTCGCAGCGCATATTGCCTTCTTCGAGGTTGCAGTCGCTCACGCCGCCGTATTCGAGAATCTGTTTCAGCTTCGTCAGAAATGCCATCGCCTCGTCGGCGTTCGCCATGTCCGGCTCCGTCACGATTTCCATCAACGGCGTTCCGCCGCGATTGAAATCCACGCCGCTGCCATCCGGAAAATGCGTGTTCTTCGCCACGTCCTCTTCAAGATGAATCCGCGTGATTCCGATTCGCTTCGTCGTGCCGTCCTCCAGCGCGATGTCCAAATGCCCGCCGATGCACAACGGCTCGTCGTACTGCGAAATCTGGTAGTTCTTCGCCTGATCCGGATAAAAATAATTTTTCCGGTCGAACTTGTTTCGAAGATTGATCCGGCACCCGATCATCAGCCCGCTCATCACCGTGAGCTTGATCGCCTCGCCATTCATCACCGGCAGCGCGCCCGGATAGCCAAGGCAAACCGGACACACATTCGTGTTCGGCGCTTCGCCCGAACTCGTCGCGCACCCGCAAAACATTTTCGACCGCGTGCGCAGTTGCACGTGAACTTCCAGACCAACATCAGCTCGCAAATTCATCTGCAATTCCTATTCGCCGTTTCCAATCATTGGAAATCCGTCTCGCGCTCTTTTCCAATCATTGGAAGTATTCCTCGCGCCGGTTCCTAAATTTTCGGCCGCATCGAATGCCACGATGTCGCCTGCTCGTACGCGTGCCCGACGCGGAAAATTGTTTCCTCGCGAAACGCCGGGCCGAGAATTTGCAAACCGACGGGAAGTTTCCCTGCGGTAAATCCGCACGGAACCGACATCCCGCAAATACCGGCGAGATTCGCGGTGACGGTGAAAATGTCGGCGAGGTATGTCTGCAACGGGTCGTCAGCTTTTTCGCCGAGCTTCCACGCGGGCATCGGCGACACCGGCGTCAGCAGCGCGTCGCATTTCGTGAACGCTTCGGAAAATTCGCGCTGAATCAGCGTGCGGACTTTTTGCGCGCGGACGTAATAGGCATCGTAATAACCGCTCGAAAGAACGTAGGTGCCGAGGATGATCCGGCGTTTCACTTCCGAACCGAAGCCTGCGGCGCGCGTTTTGCCGTACATGTCAATCGGATCCTCGCCGTCAACGCGCGCGCCGTAGCGGACGCCATCGAACCGCGCGAGATTCGCCGAAGCTTCCGCCGTCGCGATGACGTAATACGTCGCAATCGCATATTTCGTGCGCGGCAGGCTGACCTCGACAATTTCCGCGCCGAGTTTTTCGCACTGCGCAATCGCCGCGCGGACGATTTCGCCCACCTCGCGATCAACTCCTTCAATGAAATATTCCTTCGGCAAGCCGAGCTTCATTCCCTTCAAATCAGTTTTCAGCGCGGCGGTGTAATCGGGAACGGGAACATTCGCCGAAGTCGAATCCATCGGATCGTGGCCCGCCATCGCGCCGAGCAACATCGCGACATCCGCAACGGTTTTTCCGAATGGCCCGATCTGATCGAGCGACGAAGCGTAGGCGGTGAGGCCGTAGCGCGAAGTGCGGCCGTACGACGGCTTCAAGCCGACGCACGAACAAAACGAAGCGGGCTGCCGGACCGATCCGCCGGTGTCCGAACCGAGCGCCGCAATTGCCATGTCAGCGGCGACGGCGACAGCGGAGCCGCCGCTCGATCCACCGGGAACGCGAGAGAGATCCCACGGATTTTTCGCCGGGCCGTAGCAGGAATTTTCGTTGCTCGAACCCATCGCGAACTCGTCCATGTTTGTCCGACCGAGAATCACCGCGCCCGCCGATTTTAATTTCGCAATCGCGGTCGTGTCGTACGGCGACGTGTAGCCGCGCAGAATTTTCGAGCCGCAGGTGCAGGGCTGGCCCTTGACGTTAAGCACATCCTTGACCGAAACGGGAACGCCGAGCAGCGGCCGTGAATCACCTTTCGCCCGCGCCTCGTCAGCCGCCTTTGCGGCGGCTCGCGCCTTGTCGGCATTCACGTTGACGTAGGCATTGAGCGACAGGTTGAGCTTCTCGATTTGTGACAGCACCGCTTCGACGACAGCCGCCGAACTGATTTCGCGGGCTGCGAGCTTGCGTGATGTTTCTTGAAGAGTCTGGCGTGCGAGTTCGGACATGCGTCACTCAATAATTTTGGGAACGAAAAACTGGCCGGCTTTTTCGCGCGGGGCGTTGGCCATGACTGCTTCGTGGTCGAGGCCGCGCCGCGGTTCGTCGGCGCGGAAAACATTTTTCACCGGGATCGCGTGCGCGGTCGGCTCGATGCCGGTGACATCAACTTCCTTGAGTTCGTTGACGTGGGCGAGAATGTCATCGAGTTGCCGCTGGAATTTTGCGCACTCGTCGTCGGAGAGGTGAAGCCGCGCGAGGTGCGCGACGTAGGCGACGTCCATTTTGTCCGTATCTTCTGAAGCTGACATGGCGGCGGAGTATAACGGCGCGGCCAACCGGCGCAAGAAACACGGAAGCCTCGCGTCAACGCGACTCGGCGGAATTTTCGACGCGGCCAATTTCCTGACGCAGAAATTCGAGGCCGCGCCGGACAAACGCATCGCCGTCGGGACAGAGGTTCTGGAAAATGCCGCGCGCGAAACCGAAATCGCCGGAGGTATTGTAGGTCTCGAACATGACGCGCGCATCGGACTGCATTTCGTGCAACGCCGCGAGAACATCGCGCCACGGAACCAGTCCGCCGCCGGGAACGCCGCGGTCGTTTTCGCAAGCGTGAAGTCCCCAGAGTTTCGCGCCCGCCGTGCGGATCGCAGCCGCGTAATCCCGTTCCTCGGTGATCATGTGGTAGGTGTCGAGATTGATGAGCAAATTCCGATGATCCGCCGCGCGGACGAGCGCGACCGCCTGCGCCGCCGTGTTCACGATGTGCGTGCGAAACCGGCTCATCGGCTCGATCACGAGGCGCACGCCGAGTTTCGCGCCTTGTTCCGCGAGCGCGTGCAAATTTTCCGCGACGCGCTCGAATTCCTCGCGCGGCAGCCGTCGCCGGAGCGCGCGGCCGGGATGGCCGTAGATCGCGCCGCAATAAGCGGCCGCTCCAAGTTCCGCGGTGCGGTCCAAAATTTTTCGGTGCCATGCGAGGCCGCGTTCGCGGTGCGCGGGATCGTCCGACGAAATGTCGCATTCCATCGGCCACGCGTTGCCCGGACCGACAGTCAATTCAAGTCCGAGTTCGGCCGCTCGCTTGCGCACCGGTGCCGGCGCGAATGAAACGTCGTCGCCAAGCGAAATTTCCATGCCGTCGAGTCCGAGTTTGCGGACGTGCTCGAGCAGCCGGTGCGAATCGTCGGTCCATCGTTCGCTCCACAGAAACTGGTGTGCGCCGAATTTGAAGCCGTTTTTCATGCTGCCGGCTTTTATCCTCATCCCGTCGCGCGCGCGAGTTTCTTTGGTCGCGCGGAATTCATCGCGGACGAAGTTTCCAATGATTGGAAACTTTGGATTTCAGAGTCCTCCAATGATTGGAGGTTTGTGCGATGGAATTCTTCCAATCATTGGAAGTTCGCGCGGCGGTGTTTTCCAATGATTGGAAACTGGCGCGCCGGTCAGCGCGGGGCGAGGAGGCGCTGGCGGTAAAAATTCAGCTCGGCGATGGAGGCCTGGACGTCGTAGTAGGCGTCGTGGCGTTTGGAGGCGGGATCGATCTTCGGCTCGGGGCAGAACTGCGCGACGAGTTCGGTGCGCTCTTTGTCGAATTCGTCTTCCTGCTGGACGAGGTCCTGCCACTGGATTTTCAGGGCGGTGACATCGAGGTGGCGGTAGTGGAGCTTGTCGAGGAAGCGCGGGAGGAATTTTTTCGCGAGCCACCAGTCGGCGTGGATGGAGTTGCCGGCGAGGATCGGGCGGCGCTTGAATTCGCCGCCGGGAACGACGACGACGCGATCGATGGTCGCGGCGAGTTGCGCGTCGAGGTCGGCGACTTCAACGGCGTCTTCCGAGCGGCAGCGCGCGACGATGTCGGGCATGTTCTCCTTGATCCACGGGCTGACTTCGACACCGTCGGGGAGTCTCACAAACGTGTTCACGTCGCGGCGGAGCGGGTCGAGCGGTTGAAGATCGGCGTCGGTGATGCGCATGGCAACTTGCAGCAGGACGGCGTTCTCGACTTCGAGGGTGCTGTATTCGGTGTCGAACCAGACGTAGGCGGTGGAGCGGTACATATTATTTGAGATTTCGGATCAACGGATCATGGCTTGAGAATGTCCTCGATGCCGCTGGTGTCGGCGCTGCATTCGATGTGCTTCGGGGTGAGATGCCAGATGTCGCGGGAGTATTCGGAGATGGTGCGGTCGCTGGAGAACCAGCCCATGCGCGCGACGTTCAGCGCGGCCTTGCGCGACCATTCGCGCGGGTCGCGGTAAAGGTCGGCGACGCGCTGGTGGGCGTCGAGGTACATGCGATAGTCGGCGAGATGGAAATAGAAATCGCCGTGCTCGACGAGGATTTCGAAGAGGCCTTTGAAGATCTCTCCCTCGTCGGTGAATTCATTTCGGCGGATGGAATCGAGCACGCGTTTGAGCTCGCCGTCGCGGTTGTAGTAATCCCACGGGTTGTACCGGCCGGTGCGGTGAAGTTCCATCAGTTCGTGCGCCTTGTGGCCGAAAATGAAAATATTTTCGAGGCCGACGTGCTCGGCAATCTCGATGTTCGCGCCGTCCCACGTGCCGATGGTGAGTGCGCCGTTGAGCGCGAGCTTCATATTGCCGGTGCCGCTGGCTTCCTTGCCGGCGGTGGAAATCTGCTCGGACAGGTCGGCGGCGGGGATGATGATCTCGGCCTGCGAGACGCTGTAGTCGGGCAGATAAACGACTTTCAACCGCTCGTTCACGGAGGGGTCGTTGTTGATGACGCGAGCCATCGAGTTGATGAGTTTGATGATGACCTTGGCGATGTAATACGACGGTGCAGCCTTCGCGCCGAAGATGAAGGTGCGCGGAACGATGTCGAGCTTCGGGTTGTCCTTGAGCCGATGGTAAAGCGTGATGATGTGAAGCGCGTTCAGAAGCTGCCGCTTGTATTCGTGGAGGCGCTTGACCTGAACGTCGAACAGCGAGTCGGGGTCGATGAATTCGCCGGTGAGGTCCTGAACATAGTTCGCGAGCCGGACTTTGTTGCCGCGTTTGACAGCGCGGAATTTTTCGAGGAACGCATCGTCGTCGGTGAATTTTTCGAGCTGCGCGAGCTGCGATGCGTCGCGAATCCAGGAGTCGCCGATGTATTCGTTGAGCAGCGCGGCGAGGCTCGGGTTGCAGACATCGAGCCAGCGGCGGTGCGTGATGCCGTTGGTTTTGTTGTTGATCTTCTCCGGCCACAGATTCGCGAAATCAGGAATGACAAATTCCTTGAGCAGGTCGGTGTGCAGCGCGGCGACGCCGTTGACCGACCGGCTGCCGACGATGGCGAGATTCGCCATGCGCACCTGTTTCGTGTCGCCCTCTTCGACGATCGAAAGGCGGCGGACGCGGCCGTCGTCGCCGGGATAACGGACGCGGACTTGCTGGAGGAACCGCTCGTTGATTTCGTAGATGATCTGCAGATGGCGCGGCAGAACCTTTTCGAGCAGCGTCACGGGCCATTTTTCGAGCGCCTCGGGCAGCAGCGTGTGGTTGGTGTAGCCGAAGGTGCTGCTGGTGATTTCCCACGCGGCGTTCCACGGCAGATCGGTTTCATCCACGAAGAATCGCATGAGTTCGGCGACGGCCAGCGCGGGATGTGTGTCGTTGAGCTGGATGCAACAGTTGTCGGCGAACTTGCCCCACGTGGAATGTCCCTTGCGGTAGCGGCGGATGATGTCGCGGATGGTGCAGGTGCAGAGAAAATATTCCTGGATGAGCCGGAGTTCCTTGCCCGCGTAGGTGTGATCGGACGGATAAAGCACCTTCGTGATCGTCTCGGCCCAGTTTTTTTCCTCCATTGCCTTGACGTATTCGCCTTGGTTGAAAACTTCGAGGCGGAAACTTTCCGTCGAGCGCGAGCTCCAAAGGCGCAGCATGTTCACGGTGTTCACGCCGTAGCCGATCACGGGCACGTCGTAGGGCACGCCCTCGAACAACTGCCAGTCAACCCACACCGGTTTCTTCACGCCGCCGAACGCGTGAACGGATTCCACGCGGCCATACACCATCACCGGAATCGCATATTCCGGCCGGATGATTTCCCACGGGTTGCCGAACTTCAGCCAGTCGTCGGGCCGCTCCTTCTGCCAGCCGTTTTCGAATTCCTGACGGAACAGACCGTGCTCATAGCGCAGCCCGTAGCCGTAGCCCGGCAGCTCGAGCGACGCCATCGAATCGAGGAAGCACGCCGCGAGCCGGCCGAGGCCGCCGTTGCCGAGGCCCGCGTCCGTTTCCAGTTGCATCAGGTGATCGAAATCGATGTCGAGCTGCTTCAGCGCCTCGCGCGCCACCGCCGTGATGCCGAGCGCCGCCACGTTGTTTTCGCACAGCCGGCCCAGCAGATATTCCATCGACATGTAATAAACGCGCCGCACGTCCGCATCCAGATACTGCCGCTGCGTCACGATCATCCGCGACATCGCCAGCTCGCGCACCGCCAGCGAAAAGCTCTCGAGCTTGTCGAAGTCCGTCGCCGTGCGCCAGTCCTTGCACCGCGTGTATTTGATGTGGAACAAAATCCGGTCGCGCAGCTCCGCCGCCGTGATTTTGCACGCCACCGTCGCCGTTTTTCCGTTCGCAATTTTTGTAGCCATGTTCGCAGCTCCCGTTCGCATTGGCGCCGCTCTTCCCACGCAGCGCAACTTTCCAATGATTGGAAAAAGCCAGCCCGACTGTTTCCAACCATTGGAAATTGCGCAACTTTAATCTCGCAACCCATCCCGCGCAACCGACCCGCGGGCGCAAACGCGCCGTGCGCGCCGTCAGTGGAGCGTCGCCGCGACGAGGCGGTCAAAATATTCGTAGCCGATGTTCATCCGGCCGAAGCCGCGGCCGAGCTTCAGGTCGGGCGTCGCCGCGCCGTGGAAATCCGAGCCGCCCGTCGGGATCAGACCGAGTTCGTCCGCGATGTTCAGATATTCGCGCTGCATCGAGGGCGTGTGCTCGGGATAAAAACATTCCAGACCGACCAGTCCGCAATCTTTCAGATAGGCGCAGAAATCGAAAAGACCGTCGTTGTCGAGTTCGAGCGTGAACGGGTGCGCGATGGACGGCACGCCGCCGACCGCGCGAATCAGTTCGCAGATCGCCTCCGCCGGGTAGCGTTTCCGGTCCGCGTAGCCGACGCGGCCGCGCGACAGAAAACGCGAAAACGCCTCGCGCTTGTTGCGCACGTAGCCGCGGCGGATCAGCGCCTCGGCGAAATGCGGACGGCCGACGACCTCGGAGCCGGCATACGAGCGGACTTCTTCCATCGTGATGGGAATTCCCGCGCGCGCCAGGTTGCTCAGAATTTCTTTGTTCCGGTGATCGCGGCTCTGAAGAATCCACTCCAGCGCCTCGTTGAACTGCCGGCTTTCGTGGTTGACGCCATAACCGATGATATGCAGCGCGCCCTTCTCCACGTCCGCGCTCACTTCCACGCCAGAAATGGCCCGTATTCCGGCCTTCGCAGCCGCTTCCAAGAATCGCGGAACGCCCGCCATGTTGTCGTGGTCCGTCAGCGCCATCGCCTCCAGCTTGGCTTCGGCGCCCAGCGCAACCAGTTCCTCCGGGGTCATCGTCCCGTCGGAAAAAGACGAGTGCATGTGCAGGTCAATCATTTCATCAACTCGTCAATGTCCGCGCGCACTTGCATGAGCGACGTGGCTCCCTCGTAGCGCTTCACCACCTGACCCGATCGGTCCATCAGCCATTTGGTCGGCAGCACGCGGACCGTCGGGAACGCCTGCCGCGCGATTTTTCCGCCGAGCACATACGGGAACGCCGGCTGCGAATCGCGCAGATCGTCGGCCACATAAATCTGCGGTTTCAAATCCATCGCCACGCCGATCATCGCAAACGGCTTGCCGTTCAGCTCCGCCAGCAGCGCGTTCAACGGCGCGATTTCCTCGCGGCACTCTTCTGAACTCCCGCCAAAAAAATTCACGAGCAAAACTTTTCCGCGGTAATCCGAAATCGCGGCCTGACCTTCGCCGATCACCAGCGGCATCCGCAGTTGCTCCGGCGGTACTTTCAATGCTTCCGCCGGCCCGGCCACCGGCGGCAAAACCGGTCGCTCCCGCTGCTGGCACGCAGCCAGCAGTGTCGCCGCAAAAATTACCGCGCAAGCTCTGAAAATCCGTGCCTTCATCGAAAACTTCTTATCGTGACGCAACGAAGCACTGTCAACAAATTCGTCTGCGATCCGCCGGCATTGGTCATTGGTGCTTGGTCATTGGCAGTTCCATTTCATAATCTGTCCCCATGTTTTCGCACCCGGATTTCGAAGAGGCCCTGTCGATCGCGCGCCGCCTCGGCGGCACCGGCCACCGCGCGCTGTTTGCCGGCGGCTGCGTTCGCGACATGCTGATGAACCGGCCCGCGAAAGATTTCGACATCGCCACCAGCGCCACGCCCGACCAGGTCGAGGCGCTTTTCGAAAACACCCACGCCATCGGAAAAGCCTTCGGCGTAATTCAGGTGCTCAGCAACGGGCGGCCGTTTGAAGTCGCCACCTTTCGCAGCGATCTCGCCTACATTGACGGCCGCCGCCCCGAAGGCGTCGTCTTCAGCACGCCCGAGGAAGACGCGCAGCGCCGCGACTTCACCGTCAACGGACTTTTTTACGATCCCATCGCCGGCAACGTCATTGATTACGTCGGCGGGCAGGACGACCTGAAACGCCGCGTCATCCGCGCCATCGGCGATCCGAAAAAAAGATTCGCCGAGGATTTTCTGCGGATGCTCCGCGCCGCCCGCTTCGCCTCGACGCTCGAATTTGAAATCGAGCCCGCGACCGCCGCCGCCATCCGCGAACTCGCCTACGAGATCACCGAGATCAGCGCCGAGCGCACCGCGCAGGAACTCACGCGCCTGCTCACCGATTCGCCGCGCGCCGGAAACGGCATCCGGCTTCTGCACGATCTTGGCCTGCTCGCGCACGTCCTGCCGGAAATTCCGCCGATGATCGGCTGCGAGCAGCCGCCGCAATTCCATCCCGAAGGCGATGTCTTCGTCCACACGATGATGATGCTCGACGCGCTGAAAAATCCGTCGCCGGTTCTCGCGTGGTCCGTCCTGCTTCACGACGTGGGCAAGCCACCGACGTTTGAAATCACGCGCGAACCCGACGGCAGCGACCGCATTCGCTTCAACAACCACGCCGATGTCGGCGCGGAAATGGCGGAAAGAATTCTGCGCCGGTTGCGCATGAGCAGCGAACTGACCGACGCCGTCGTCTATTGTGTCCAAAACCACATGCGCTTCGGCGAAGTCAGCCGCATGAAAGAATCCACGCTGCGAAAACTCATCGGCGCGCCGACCTATGAAACCGAATTGGAGCTTCACCGCATTGACTGCCTCAGCAGCCACGCCGACACCAGCAACGTGGATATCCTCAAAACCTTTTCCGAAAAAATCCGCAACGAACCGGTGCTGCCGAAGCCGTGGCTCAGCGGCCGCGACCTGATCGAAATCGGAATGCCGCCCGGCCCGCCGATGGGCCGCTGGCTCAAACTCGCCTACGACGCCCAGCTCGAAAACCGCTTCCCCGACCGCGACGCGCTCTTCGCCTGGCTGCGGTCCGAAATCGAAAAGGGAGACTTCCAATGATTGGAAACTTCCGCCGCGAGAATTTCCAACCATTGGAAAAGTTTGGTTGAATGCACGGTATCGAGCATCGGAGGAAGATATGAACAGAAGAATTACTCGACGGACGTTTCTGACAGCCACGGCGCTGGCATCCGCGCCGATGATCCTGCCATCGCGCGTGCTCGGGCGCGGCGGCGTGATCTCGCCTTCGGAAAAAATCAATGTCGCGATCATCGGACTCGGCAGCCGCGGCAACGATCATCTCAACATGTCGCTGGGCGAGACGGAAACGCAGGTCGTCGCCGTCTGCGATGTCACGCGCGGGCACGCCGAGGCCGCGGCGAAAAAGGTGGACGACAAATACGGCGCGAAAGGCTGCACCGCCTTCCAGGATTTCCGCGAGCTGCTCGCGCGGCCCGACATTGAAGCGGTCTTCATCGCCGCTCCGGAAAACTGGCACGCGCTGATTTCCATCGCGGCCATGAAAGCCGGCAAGGATGTCTATTGCGAAAAAGCGCTGTCACTGACCGTCGCCGAGGGCCGCGCCGTTTGCGATGCGGTCCGGCGCTACGGCCGCGTTTTCCAGGCGGGCACGCAGCAGCGATCCGATCCGCGTTTCCGATTCGCCTGCGAGCTTGCGCGCAACGGCTATCTCGGCAAATTGAAAACCGTCACCGTCGCCGTGCCGAGCGGCCGGCGCGAGTTGCATTTGAAGCCGGGCGCCGTGCCTGAAGGCTTGGATTACGATCTCTGGCTCGGCCCCGCGCAGTTCAAGCCGTACCGGGAAAATCTCTGCAACTACAACTGGTACTTCCTCACCGATTATTGCGCCGGCTGGATTCAAAGCTGGGGCGTCCATCACATGGACATCGGACTCTGGGGCGCGCCCGCAATGACCGCCTCGACGCTCGATGTCGAAGGCACCGCGGATTTCCTGACGACCGGCGACGCTGATGTTTCGTTCGGATGGAAAGTGAAACTCACGACGCCCGACGGCCTCGTCATGAATTTCTACGACGATGGCAGTTCGCCGTTCGGCCACGGCGTCCGTTTCGAGGGCGAAAACGGCTGGGCGCACGTTGATCGCGGCCGTTTGTTCTCCGAGCCGGCGTCGCTTCTCAGCACGATTCTGAAACCGGGCGACGAACATTTGTATCGCTCGAAAAACCACCACGGGAATTTTCTCGAATGCATCCGCACGCGCCGTGATCCGTGCGCGGCGGTGGAGTTCTGCCACGCCGCCACGACCGCCACGCTCGTCGCCGACATCGCGACGCGGACCGGCCGAAAGCTCACGTGGGACTGGAAGAAGGAAAACTTCGTCAACGACGAGACGGCAAACCGGATGCTGTCGCGATCCATGCGCAGCCCGTGGCGGGTTTAGGAGAAAACCGGAATGAAAAAAATAATCGGAACAATTCTCTTCGGCATCGTGACTGCAGCCGCGTCATTCGCGGCCGAAATTCCCGCCGACGTTCGCGACGCGCTGAAAGATCTGAAGCAATACGATCAATCCCAGCCGCGCGCCCCGCTGTTCACGCTCGAACAATTCGTGGCGCGGTCAACGGGAACCGGGCAGGGCAAACAAATCGCGGCGATGCTCGCCGAAGCGCTCGATGATTCGAATACGACGGCTGTCGCGAAGACGATCATCTGCCAGCAGCTCGCAAAGGTCGGAACCGATGCCGAGGTGCCGGAACTCGCAAAGCTGCTCGACGATCCCCAGCTTTCCGATCCCGCGCGCTTCGCGCTGGAGGGCATGCGAACTCAATCTGCGGACTCCGCGTTGCGCGAATCGCTGGCGCGATTGAAAGGGAAGCAACTTGTCGGCGCGATCAATTCGCTCGGCAACCGCCGCGATGTCGCCTCGCTTGCCCCGTTTCAGGGCTTGCTCTCAAATTCCGACCGCGATGTTTCCATCGCCGCCGCCCATGCGCTCGGCAGCATCGGAACACGCGAAGCTGCGGCGGCTGTCGCAAAATCGGATGACGTGCCAGCGAAGCTGCTTTGCGCGCAGCGGCTGCTCCAAAATGGCTTCAACCCAATGGCTGTTGGACTGTGCCGAATGCTGGCCGCGTCCGGAAATCCGCCGGACCAGCGTGTCGCCGCGATGATGGTGCTTGCCGACGCGCACGTCCTCGATTCGGAAAACTACATCATCTTTGGAATCGCGGATGCCGATCCTTTGGTGAGCGCAAGCGCGATCCGGCTTTCGAGCAAGATCAAGAATCCGAAAGCGGTTGCAGCGCTGACCGAACAACTGAAGAAACCAGACGCCACGCGGCAGGTCCTGGTCTTGAGCGCGTTTGCGGAGCGTCGCGATACGGTGGCGCTGGCAGCGGTTGAAGAGGCTGCGGCTTCTTCCAACGAAGATGTCCGCGTTGCCGCATTTGCGACGCTCGGTGTAATCGGAAACGCGAACACGGTGAAGATCCTGGCGAAGGCTGCAGCAGAAGAAAAAGGGCGCGTCAAAACTGCCGCGGAGGAAGCCCTCGCGGGTCTTCCTGCGGATGTTGCCGATGGCGCAATCATCGCAGGGATTTCCTCCGGCGGGCCGGCGCTTCGTGCGGCGATGATCGCCACGGCAGCGGCCAGAAACCTGACCGCGGCATCCGCGCCGTTGATGAAGGCCGTCGCCGACAAAAATAAGACGATTCGCGCCGCGGCCGCGCAGGCACTGGCAAAAATTGGCCGCGCGGAAGACTACGAAGCGCTCGTCAATGCGATGCTCGATGCAAAGGACGCTTCGTGCCGCGAGGTGCTGGGCGCCGCAGTTTCCGCGGTCGGGAAAAGGATCAACGATCAGCAGGCGAAGATCGCGCCGCTTGCTGCGGCGCTGAAACGCGAAAATATTTCCACCGACGGCATCGCCGCCGTTTTGCACGCGCTCGCCGGAATCGGCGGAGCGGATTCGCTGGCCGCCGTCAGCGAGCGGATCAATGCGGACAACGAAGCCGTCCGCGATGCCGCGGTGCGCGCGCTGGCAGACTGGCCTGATGGCGCAGCGATCGAAAGCCTGATGAAGATCGCAGAGGGTTCATCGAATTCGCTCCACAAAACACTCGCGCTCCGCGGTGTCATCCGGCTCGCGCCCGCGGAGGTCATGCCGATGAAACTGCTCGAGCAAATCCAGTCGCTTGCACATTCCAAAGATGAGAAGCAGCAATTGCTGAGCGCGCTGTCGCAGTTGAAGGAACCCGGTGCGCTCGCGATGGCCGCCAATCTTGTTTCGGAAAAAGATGTCACCGCGGAGGCGGTGCTGGCCGCGACGCAAATCGCGAAGTCGCTCGTGAAATCTCATCCGGATGCCGTTGATGCCGCGATGGCGAAAGTGCTGGAAGCCGACAAGAAGTCGGCCGAGGCGAAGAATCTCCAGTCTCAAGCGAGGAAGATTCTGAAGGCGAAATCGGAAACGAGCCGCGCCCGGCGCGATGAAATTGCAAAGTCGCTGCCGGCCGGGAGCAGGCTGGCAGCATATCTGGATTGCGGAGTCGAATCCGGGGACCAATCTGCTGCAGGCGTGCGGCTGTGGGTCGCACACGGAAAGGACTACGACTGGCGTGAAAAGGGCGGAGAAGGAAGTCCCGTGGCGCTGACGGTGACATTCGGCAGCGGAAACGTGCGGATTGACGCATCGGGTTTGGACGCGGAGAAGAAATATGATGTTGGCTTCGCCTGGTGGGACTACGACGACAACAAGCGCGAGCAATCGGTCTGGGTTTCCGGCAAACAGATCGTCGAGAAGACGACATTGCCGGCATGGCAGGGCAAACAGCAAGGCCCGGCGACGCTGACGCGCGCGGTTCCCGCGGATGCGATTCACGACGGGAAAATCGAAATCACATTCAAGCAGGAAGGCACGGGCAACTGCGTCGTTTCCGAAATCTGGCTCGTTGAAAAATCTGGCGCCGCTGAAATGAAACCCGAACCGCCGGCCGTGAAAACAGCGCAGCCCAAGCCCGAACCGGCGCCGGCCGTCAAGACGCCAGAAACAAAACCGACGGCCGCGCCAGTCGCCGCGAAAGTGGAAGCAAAACCCGCGCCTGCGCCGCTCGTTTTGAAACGGACAAACCCGAGCGCGGAGACAAAAGTTCTGATCGTGACGGGTTTGGAATATCCCGGACATCCGTGGCGCGAAACGGCGCCGCTGCTGCAGGAAATTATTTCCAAGGACGACCGGCTTTCGGTGGACGTCAACGACAACGCGAACGCTGCACTGGAGTCGCCGGACCTCGGCAAAAATGCCGTCATCATTTTGAATTATATGAACTGGAAAGATCCCGGTCCCGGCGCGGCGGCACAGGAAAATTTGCGCAAGGCGGTTGAAAACGGCACCGGGCTCGTGATGGTCCACTTCGCGTGCGGCGCGTTTCAGGAATGGCCGGAGTTCGTGAAGATCGCGGGCCGCGTCTGGAACCCGAAGTTTCGCGGGCACGATGCGCGTGGGCCGTTCAAGGTGGAGATTGCCGACACGAAACATCCGGTCACCAGCGGCCTCGAAGCATTCGACACGGATGACGAACTCTACACGTGCCTCGACGGCAGCACGCCGATCGAAATTCTGGCGACGGCCACATCGAAGGTGGATCACAAGGTTTATCCGATGGCGTTCGTGCTGCAATACGGCAAGGGCCGCGTTTTCCATTGCGTGCTCGGCCACGACGCGAAGGCGTTCAAGGCCGACGGAGTGCAGTCCCTGTATCGCCGCGGCACCGCGTGGGCCGCGGGATTGGAACCAAAGTGACGAGATAAAGAAAGGGCGCCGGAGTTTCCAATCATTGGAAAAGACCGGCGCGGAAATTTCCAATGATTGGAAGTTTTTCAAACATGTGATCGCGGACGAGCAATCCATGACAGGCTGGCCGAAATGAAACTGCGGACATTCATCGGTGGTGCGATGGCGGTGCTGTTGCCGGCGGCGATGCCGGCATACGCTGAAGATTTGCGATTCAGTCCGGCGGGCGATGAGTTCCATTTCGACACGGGCGCGTTGCGCGGGACTTTGCGCGGCGGCGGAAAATCAACGGGGCTGTCGGCGGTGTTTGATTGCGCGACCGGCACGAATCTCGCGAGGAGCATGGGGGTCTTTTCGCATTACCGCCTTCTCGATTCGGAAACGCGCTTCGGCACAGCAGCGTGGGATTGGACCAACACAGTGAAACTTTTGCCGGATGGCGCGGTGGAAGCTTTGTGGCGGGCCGATGCGGATCATCCGCTCGATCTGAAGGCAATTTATCGCTGGACGGCTTCGAACGCGCTCGACGTGACGACGACGGTGACGGCGCGAAAAGATCTGCGGAAGTTCGAGTCGTTCCTTGCTTCGTATTTCAACGGCTTTTCGCAGTCGCGTGTTTTTGCGCAACACAACGGCAAATCTGAATTCATCGCGGCGGAAAAATCGTCGGGCACGTGGCAGGCATTTCCGCGCGATGACGACGCAGTGAAAATCATCGGCGATGGCCGGTGGAAACGCCCGCCGCATCCGGTCGAGTGGAACATCATGCCGCAACTGGCCGCGCCGATGGGAATGCGCCACGACGATGCGACCGGCTTGACCGCGCTGATCATGTCGCGTCCGCAGGATTGCTTCGGCGTGCTGACGCCATTCGGCGAGGAAGGGCATCGCTCGCTTTACCTCTCGCTGTTCGGCCGCGACCTCAAATCCGGCGAAAGCGTGTCGGCAATTTCGCGCCTCGTGATCGGTCGCGGAATTTCTGATGCGCAGGCGATCTCGATGTTCGAAACGTTCGTGAAAGAAAAAGGCGGAGCGGATTGAGGCAACAGGAGAAACCAAAAATGAAAATCCGAATACTAATTGGTGCACTGGCGATGGTCTGTGCTGTGGCAACGGCACAGGAGCTGGCCGACATCGCGTTGCCGCCGCCGAAGACGGAAGGCGGCAAGCCGCTGCTCGATGTTTTGAAGGCTCGCGCCTCGACGCGCGAGTTCGGGGCGAAAGCGATCGAGCCGCAAACGCTGTCCGATTTGTTGTGGGCGGCGCACGGCATCACGCGCGCGGATGGCAAGCGCACCGCGCCATCGGCCAAGGACTGGCGCGAAATGGAAATCTACGTGATCAACGCTGACGGCGCATATCTTCACGACGTCAAAGCCCACTGCCTCAAGGCCGTCGCGAAAGGCGATTTTCGCAAGCTGACCGGCAAGCAGGAGTTCGTGCCGAATGTGCCGGTGAATCTCGTTTATGTGGCGGACACGACGAAGATGCTGAAAACGACGCCAGAGGAAATTGCATTCTATTCCGCAACGGATACGGCATTCATCAGCCAGAACATCTATCTCTTCTGCGCATCTGAAGGCCTCGCAACCGTCGTGCGCCAGCCAAATGACAAGCCCGCGCTCGCAGCCGCGCTGAAACTGCCAGACACATCGAAAGTCATCCTCGCCCAGTCAGTCGGCTGGCCGAAAAAGTGAACAGGAGAGTTAAGTGAAAACCGAAATGACACGACGCAACTTCATCGGTGGGACGATGGCGGCGCTGCCGCTGGCGGCGATTGGTGCGAATGCGGCGGAAACGAACACTCCGGCGGTCAAACCGCCGGAGTACGCACGCAAGATCAAGATCGGGATCATTGGCGGAGGAAGTCGCGGAAATTGGATTTCAGGTTTCTTCAAAAAGCATGGTGGCTACACGATTCACGCAATGGCGGATTACTTTGAGAACGTCGCCGACAAATCGGGCGAGGCGATGGGCGTGGACAAGGCGCGGCGCTTCAGCGGGCTGTCGGGCTACAAGAAACTGATCGCCAGCGGCGTCGAGGCGGTGGCGATTGAGGACGTTCCGTATTTTTATCCCGAGCAGGCGAAGGCTGCGATCGAGGCCGGGCTGCATGTGTACATGGCCAAGCCCGTCGCGGTGGACGTGCCCGGTACGATGATGGTCGGCGAGGCAGGCAAGCTCGCGACGCAGAAAAAACTCGTGATGCTTGTGGATTATCAACTGCCGACCGATCCCGCGATTATCGAAATCGGGAAGCGTATCCGCGAGGGCGGGATGGGCGCGTTCTCGCATATCATGTCGCTCGGTTTCGCATGGCACGCGTGGCCGGATCCGGCGCTGGGCAAGACAATCGAGAGCCGTTTGCAGAACCAAATCTGGCTTTCCGACACGGGGCTCAGCGGAGACACGATCGTCTCGTACGACATCCACCTCATTGACGGACTCGTCTATTTGCTCGGCAAGCGCCCCGTCAGCGCCTGCGGCTACTCGCGTACGGTTCGAGCGAAGGTCAACGGCGACCGCACCGACACCGCGTCGGTGATCTACGAACTCGAAGGCGGCGCGACGTGGACGCACGTCACACAGTCACTCGACAACGAATGGGACGTCACGACGCTTTCCGGAAAAATCTTCGGCATGACCGCGACTGCGCACGTGCAATACGGCGGCAAGGTATATCTGAAGGGCGGCGAGAAGAATTATGTCGGCAAAGTCGGCGACGTTTTCGTCGAAGGCGTCGAGCGAAACATCGCGACGTTCTATCGCAACATCACCGAGGGCCATTTCGAAAACGCGGTCGTGCAGCGCGCGGTGGACGGGCACCTCACCGCGATTCTCGGCCGCGAAGCCGCGGCGCGTCGGCGCTACCTGACGATGGACGAACTGATCAAAGAGAACAAACGGCTGGAAGTTAATCTGACAGGGTTGAAGGCATGAATTGGAAAACCATCACCATCGGCGCGCTGCTCGCGTCCAGTTTCGCGGCCCGCGCGGCCCAGCCGTTCTTTCCGTTCTGCATTGACTGGCACGATGCAAAAAAACGGAACTTCACGGAGCAGGCGGCGATGCTCAAGGAACTCGGCTACGATGGTGTCGGCCACATCTGGCTCCCGAAAGTCGCCGAACGCATCGCGTCGCTCGACGCCGTTGGGCTCAAACTCTTCCAGATCACGATGACGGTGAATCTCGCGACGAACAAAACGCCGTACGACGCGAAGCAATTCAAGGACACGCTCGCGCTGGTGAAGGGCCGCAACGTCCAGTTCCTGCTGATCATGCAAGGCGCAAAGCCTTCGGAGACGAATCTGGATGAGCGCGCTGTCGCGATTGTTCGCGAGATGTCCGATCTCGCGAAAGATTCCGGCTCGGAGTTGCTGCTTTATCCGCACACCGGCGACTGGATCGAGCGCATCGAGGCCGCGTGCCGCGTCGCCGAAAAAGTAGACCGGCCGAATGTCGGCGTGATGTTTAATCTATGCCACTGGCTGCGCGTGGATTCATCGCGCGATTGCCGGTCGCTTCTGCAAAAGGCGATGCCGCGTCTGCGCGCCGTCTCGATCAACGGCGCGGACGAACGCGATGACAAGCCCGGCTGGGCGCATTACATCCAGCCGCTCGACGCCGGCAACTTCGACATGGCGACGTTTCTGAAAACGCTGAACGAACTCGGCTTCAAAGGCCCGGTCGGTCTCCAGTGCTACGGCATCGGAGGCGACACGCGCGAACATCTGGCGCGCTCAATGGAAGCGTGGCGGAAGTTGAACAAGAGTTTCCAATGATTGGAAAAGACCGGGGACGAAAAGTTCCAATGATTGGAAGTCATAGAAGAAGGAGAACGACATGACAGAAGTGACGAGACGGGAATTCCTGGCGGCCGGCGCAGTCGCGGGCGGCGCGATTGCCGCGGGCGCGCTGGCGCGGGCGGCGGATGAAACGAAAACAACTGAGAAGAAGGAGACAGGCAAAATGAAGATCGGGTTCCATACGGATGCGTTCAATTCGAGCTACAAAAGTTTCGAGGACTGCCTGAAGTGGGCGCAGAGAAACAACGTCCACTACATCGAGTGCGGCCTCATCGACGGCGTGAGCTGGATTCACGGCCTCGGTTACCAGCCGCACGTCGCGCTCTACGAGGACCCCGCGCTGCGGCGGCGGAAGATGGACAAATACGGCGTGCAGTTCTCGCAGGTGGACGCGGCGTATCCGCTGTCCGGCAAGGACGGCGCGATTCGCGGCGTGCCCTACGTGCAGAAATCCATCGCGTGGGCGAAGCTCATCGGCTGTCCGCGCGTTGACACGACCGACGGCTTGCACGCGCCGGAAGGCTTGAGCGATCCGCAGGCGATGGACTCGATGAAATTCTGCTACGAACAAATCATCGAGGTCGCCGAGGCGCACAAGATCACTGTCAACATCGAGCCGCATGGATATTTCACGACGCGGCCGGAGATGATGGAGCGGATGCTCGCGTTCTGCGACAGCCCGTATCTGCGGATGAATCTCGACACCGGCAACACGTTCATCGCCGGACAGGACCCGGTCGAATTTCTGAAACGGTTCATCAAGAAAGTGAATCATATCCACGTGAAGGACGTTTCCGAATCGCTCGCGAAAGTGCTGCGCGGCGGCGCAACGGGCATCGCGGTGAGCCAGTGCGCGCTCGGCGATGGCGTCAACGCGGACAACATCAAGAAGTGTCTGACGATCCTCCGCGACAGCGGCTACACCGGCAACCTGAGCATGGAATGCGAGGGCCAGGGCGGCCCGATGATCGAGCAATCGCTCGCGTGGCTGCGCAAGACGTTCAAGGAACTTGGCATCGCCGAAGAAACTTGAGTCCGAAACTTCCAATGATTTGAAAATTCCGCGCCCGGTTTTTCCAATCATTGGAAGTTTGTATCATGCTGCCCGCGTCATGAATATTCATCGCATTCATTTCGCCTCCGTTTCCATCTTGCTGCTCGTTGCCGGAACTGTGTCTGCCGAAATTATCGGCGTGCGGCCCTACGAAATGGATTGGGCGGGTCGCACGAACGACGATCATCCGCCGCTGGTTGATTTTGAAAATCTCGACGGATGGAGTATCGCTGAAACTCAAGTCATCGCGAGAATCGAGTCTTCGCGCGAACAACAAATCTGGGGTGCACGCGTCGGCAAACTCACCTATCGCGCCATGTCGCCGCGCGGCATGTTGCGGATCGTGCCGCCCGCGCCGATTGCGATTTCGCACTCGTTCGATGCGGTGACGCTCTGGTGCTACGGCAACAACTGGGGCTACGCACGCGATCCGAAAACTCCACCGGCGAATCTTTCAGTCGTAATCGAGGACGCCGCGGGACAGGAGTTCAGCGTCCTGCTTTACACAGTCAACTGGAAGGAGTGGTTCATGCTCCACCGCCGGCTTGAGCCGGCGCAAATCGAGCGCGTAAAAAACGGGGCAAAATTCAAGGCCCTGTTGGTTTCCAACATCAAGAATACCGAAATCTGTACGCTCTATTTTGATAACCTCGCATTCTTCACGGAACAATTTTCCCCGTTGAAATTCGAGCCGCGCGCTGAACGCGGAGTCGCGCTGTTTCCAGGCCAGTCATCGGGCGCGAACTCCGGGCTTGGAAAGCTTCCGTTCCCGACGCGTGAAGAGACAATTTTGCCGCCGAATGCGACGGCGAAATTCTCAACGCGAATCGAACGGGAAGGAGATACATGGAAGCTCGTCTACGAAGGCGGCGACGGAAAACTCATCTATCGCTACGCGCCAAAAACCGGGCGTTGGGACGATCTGACCGCGACGTGGCGGGCGGCGGGCGCGACGAATGAAGTTATCTTTTTTCCGAGCCTCGGCGGCGGAATCGACCTTGCCGGTAGCAACACGTTGAATTTGATTTCTTGCGACGGAAACGACGCCACGGTCACGGCGCGATGGCGGATCGGCGAAACGGGCGTGACCTATATTTTCAGGCTCTGGAACAAGTCGCTTGTGGCGGATGTTATTGCGCCGGGCGTCGTCGTCAGTCAGGTGAATTTTGGCCACGCGGACGGTTTGGAAAATCCGCGTTTGATCCCTGTTCCATATTACCGCCTGCAAGGTGGGCACAATTTCGTGATCGTTTCGGGCCCGACGAACCAGCCGCTTTTCCTGATGCGAAATGTCGATTGGTACCGTTCGAACGCATCAGCGATGACTCCCGATGGAACACGATACATCACGAAGACAGATGGAACGCTCAACGATTGTTTCGAACGTTTTTTCCTGACGATTGCACCACGGCTCAATGAAGTTTTACCGGTCATTGATAATCCTGTTTCACCTTGGAAGAACATCACCGGCACGCACGTCTGGCGCGCACACGGCGCGTCAAATCGCGAATATGATGCGAAATATTGGACCGATGTCCATCGTCACGGCATGACGCAAGTCGTGGTGACCGATCATGAAACCGGGTGGCGCGATGGCGGCGAGAGTTTCACGTTTCGTACGCGGCCCGCGCCCGGAAAAGGCGGCGATCAGGGACAGTTCGATTACGCGCGGTTGATGCAGGACAAGCTCGGGTTCGTTTATGGCCCGTACAACAATTTCACCGACTTCGCGCCAGTGAATGAATTCTGGTCAGCGGATATGATCAGCCGCACGCCGGACAACCAGCTTCAGCACGCGTGGATGCGCTGCTACGCACCGAAGCCCGCGCGCGCCGTCGAATACTGCGCGCGGCTTGCGCCGGAAATTCAGAAAAAGTTTCATTTCAGTACCGCGTACTGTGATGTTCACACAGCTGTTGCGCCGTGGGATCGCGTTGACTACGACGCGCGTGTTCCCGGTGCTGGAACATTTGCAGCGGTCTATTACGCCTTCGGCGAAATCATGCTGCTCCAGAAGAAGGCGTGGAACGGGCCGGTCTATTCGGAAGGAAACAACCACGCGCTTTACTGCGGACTGACCGACGGAAATTACGGACAGGATCAGGACTATCGCATCGCCGAAAATCCGTGGTTCGTGGATTTCGATCTGCGACGGCTTCACGACAAGTGCTGCAACTTTGGCATTGGAAATCCTGACATGTTTTATTCGAGCCGCCGCACGATGCCGGACGATCCGGCGGAGCGCGACGAGTGGCTTGACCGTTTTCTCACCGCGACGGTCGCGTTTGGCCATCCGGGATTTCTCGTGATGGAAGGCGGAATGAACAACGCGATGCGCAGTTATTTTCTGTTGCAACAAATCGCAGGCCGCTATTGCCTGACGAACGCGGCGGAAATTCTTTACGCCGACGAAACCGGAAGCCTTCTTGATTCGAGCGCTGCACTTGCATCGGGCGCGTTCAAACTTTCGCAAGTTGTCACGCGATATGCCGACAGCACGATCACTGCCGCAAATGGAAGCAAGGATCGGCGGATGAAAGTGAGCGCGTTCGGACGCGCGCTTGATCTTGCTCCAAATGGCTGGTGCGGTTGGACGGAAGACGGAACGATTGAAGTTTCATCGTCTGATCGTCTCGGCTCGCGATGCGATTATGCGGACACGGCGGCATACATCTACGTTGATGGTCGCGGAAATTTCGCGCGCTTTCCCAAGGCTGCATCGAGTGGTCAGGCTGTTTGTCGAATCCTCGGCGATGGACAATTTGAAATCATTCCAATGAACAACGCCGATTGCGGATTTGCACTTGTCGCGACAAATGCCGCTGCGTTGAAATTCGCTGGCAACGAAATCGGTCCCGCGCAACTTCGTGTTTCGCGAGGGCTGACTTTCATTCAACCGATCACAGGCGCGTTCAGCTATCGCCTTTCCGGCAAATTGGGCGCGCCTGCGACAAGGTTGCTATGTGACTGCGAAATTATTTTGCCGGGCGAGGAAGTCGTCGTTCGCGGACGTGAGACGCACACATTTCGCGCGCCGGCTGGCGCGAAAACAGGCCAGCGGCTATGGCAGGAATTCGAAGGCGCGTGGATTGATTTCACCATCGGCTCGCTCGCGGATATTTCATGGCAGCTTGAAGAAAATCGCCTCAACGCAAAACTCGTTTCGCATCTCGACGCGCCGCGCGCTGTGAGCGCGTCGCTTGGCGGGATGCGCAGTGATGTGAAACTCAATCCCGGAATCGCCGCGACAATCTCAACCGATCTTGGCGCGCCGAAGTGCGAATCTGCCGATGTCTTCCGCCTCGAACTCGAATCCTCTGGCGCGCGGATGACGGCGGAAACGGGAATCAAGACATCGCGTGAAACTGTTCCGATTTGTCCGTTGCCGAACTGGACGGCCGGAATGCGCTATCGCGGACAGCCTGAACGCGGCGAAATGGGAACGAGCGGCGCGCACGTCGCGAAGAGCGGACAGATTTGCGGCGGCGTTGAACATGATGCGATCGCGATGCATCCGCCGTATCAAGGTGGGGTCGGCTATTCTTTCGCGAAGTTTGAACCAGCGAAACTTCCGCGAGTGTCACCCGCCGCTTTTCGCGCACTCGTCGGCAAAGGCGATGGCAGCGCGCAGGGCGATGGCATTTTGTATCGTGTCGCCATCGAAGATGAAAATGGTGCGGAAACCATCGCGGCTGAATTGAACGTCACGAATCACGCGTGGCATGCAATCGAAGTCGATCTTTCGAAATGGGCGGGAAAATCCGTGCGGTTGAAACTTATCGCCGATGTCGGGCCTCGCGATGATTCGAATGGCGATTGGGCTTGCTGGGCGGAATCGCGAATCGAAAGTCTGCGCCCGGGTTTGCAGCGCCATCTCGAACCGCGCGTTGAAAATTGCCGTCACGAAAAAGGGCCATGCGATTTGAGCGGTCTTACAATCGCGCAAATTCACGCGGCGAAGCGCGGTTGGTTGAGATACGACGGCAAGGGGATTGAAGGTGGCGGCCAATATGCGACGTTCGCGGAGCTTAACGCTCGCAAACTCGGTGAAATGTCCCACGCTGGCGGTGATGAGCCGGCGGGTAAATTCGCAGAGAATGTGGGCATCGCGCTGACGCCGGAAGCCATCGCATCGCTCAGTCAACACAATCGGTTCGTGCTGAAGAATCCGAACAACGATTGCTTCAGCATCCGCCGCCTCTGGATCGAACTCGAACTGGATGACGGACGAAAAGCGTCATCAGAAGTTTCGACGGCGACTTTCTCACAGCCCGCAGGATGGAAATATGCCGAGGGCATCGGCGTTCCGGCAGATGAAAATATTTCTGCGGACATTTGGTTTTCCCTTTTCGATTGCTTGAATTCTGGGGAGCTTCGTTCGCCGAAGAATCGGGATGCGTGAGGCCCGATCGCGAGAAGTTCCAATCATTGGAAATTTGCGCCGCTGTTTTTTCCAATCATTGGAAGTTCCGGGCTGGCCCTGTTTGTGTGGCGCTTCAATACATGGCAAAGAAGAGTGTCCCCACAAAGGCGGCGATGTTCCTGACGTGACTTTCGCACATTTCTGACGCTATCTTTGCAGACGAAAAATATGCGGCTTCAGGTAAAACAATTTTCCGCCATCGCCGGCATGACCGCATTGGAAGCGACGCGGCAGCCCTTCCTCCTGCTGCTAACGCTTACAAATGTCGCGTTCATTGCGTTGCTGCCGTTCGTCATCACGCACGTGCTCGGCGAATCCAACCGCATCGTGCGCGACAGTTCGCTTGCGCTGCATTTTGTCGGCGGGCTGCTCATGGGTAGCTATGCCTCTTGTGCCGCACTTTCCGGCGAAATCCGCCGCGGCACTGCATCGGCCATCCTCAGCAAGCCGGTCGATCGCGTCGTCTTCTTTCTCGCAAAATTCACCGGCATCGCCGTTGTTATGCTTCTGTTTTCCGCTGCGACAACGCTGGCAACTGTCCTGAGCACTCGCGCGGCTAAGGAGAGCTTCTACATAGATTGGTGGGGTGCCGGCCCGTTGTTTGCGGCGATCGTCTTCGCACTTGCGCTTTCCGCGGCTGAGAATTTTTTTACGAAGCGGCCGTTTGTTTCGCGTTGTTTCGGATGGCTGCTTGTCACCCTCTCCGTCGCCGTGCTCGTCTCCGGCTTCGCGCAGACGCAGTCCATTTATGAACCTGGCAAAATCACTTCCGGCTACGCCGGCGCGCTGCCGCTCGAACTCATTCCCGCCAGCGCGCTGATCGCGCTTGCGATTCTCGTTCTGGCCGCGCTGGCCGTCGCGCTCGCCACGCGGTTGGAAGTTGTACCGACGCTTTCGATTTGCAGCGCCGTTTTCATGATCGGACTCATGTCCGACTATATCTTCGGTCGTAGCGCTGCCGGCAACAAACTTGCCGCATTGCTTTATGCGGTCACGCCGAACTTCCAGCATTTCTGGGGCGCCGACGCCCTGAACGCCAGCGGCGTCCCGTGGTCGTATGTTGCACATGCCGCCGCCTACGCCATGTTGTATCTTGCCGGCCTGCTCGGCATCGGCATTGTCGCGATGCGGGGGATGGAAGTTCGATAGATGACACAGAACCGCGAGAGAATGGCATTGTTTGCCGGCGGGCTTTCAGCCCTCGCCGCGCTCGTGGATTTTCTCCTGTTCCGAAAAACCGGACTTCTTTCGACGCTGGCCGTCCTGCCGTTCTGCGGCGTCTCCGCGCTCACATCGATCATCGCATATGCCCGGCTCCGGCTGATGAGGATCAGCGAGGATGAACAGCGCGATGAGGCGCTGGCCCGAAGCGAGCGGCCGGATGAGACGCTTTTTCAGGCTGGAGAGACCGCGCCGTTTACTGCGGCAAAATCGCTGGAGCAATTTGAAAGATGGATATTGCCAATCGCTCCAGTTTTGCTCGCGCTAGGTCTTGGCATCGCCGCGGCTGCGCTGGCGCGGACGATTGGAAGGACAGTTGTCGTGCCGCATGATCATTTGATCGCGGCGGCGATCATCGCAGGGCAATCATTCTTCCTGTTTTTACTGAGCCGGCTGCTTGTCGGCTTGAGTCGCGAAGGCGATGACGCAAAGTCGCTGCGCGGGCCCGGCGTTTCCACTGGAGTTCTGTGCTTTGCTGGTTTGATCGCCGCGATGGCTGCGGTCGCCGCGCAAGTCGGCGAGGACGATCCGCGATGGGATCGCTACACGGCGTTCGCGATGGCAGCGTTTGCCGGCGTTCTTTCACTGGAACAACTCTTCAACTTCGTCATCGCGCTTTACACCCCCCACCATCGCCGGCCGTTTCTCACCGCTTACGAAAGCCGGCTCGGCCAGCTGCTCGCCGATCCAACGGCCTGGGCGCGGAACTTCGCCTCGGCGGTGGATTATCAATTCGGCTTCAATGTTTCCGAATCGTGGTTCTATCGCCTGCTCCGCAACGCGCTCGCGCCGTTGCTGATTTTCCAGTTGCTCGTTTTGTGGCTGATGTCGTGTCTCGTATTTCTCGGCCCCGAGGAAGAAGCCGTTCTTGAACATTTCGGAAAGCCCATTGAGAACGGATGGAAACTTGAAAGCGGATTTCATTTCAAGCTCCCGTGGCCGTTCGAAACTGTCCAGCGCGTCGCGGCGCGCCGCGTGCTGACGACACGCATCGGCTACGAAGTCGAAAACGAAACGAACCGGCCCGCGGTCATCACGTGGACCGTTCCTCATTTCAAAAAAGAGGAAATGTATCTCGTGGCGAGCCGGCCTGTGGCGGGTCAGCCGGGGTCAACGCCCCCGGCCACAGCGGACGCCGTCGCGGCGAGCCTCGTGTCGGTCAACATCCCCGTCGAATATCGCGTCACGAATCTGCTCGGTTTTGTTTATGGCGTACAGCAGCCGGAAAAAGTTTTGCAGGCCATCGCCAACCGCGCGCTGACGCGCGCCGCCGCGCAGCATGACCTTGCCGACTTTCTCGGCCCGCGCCGCGCAGAAATCGGTGCCACGCTGCACTCACAAATACAGGACGGCGCCGACAGCGCGGGTCTTGGCGTCGCGATTTTATTTGTCGGAATCCAAGGCGTTCATCCGCCGACGCAGGTGGCCGAGGCGTACGAATCGGTCGTCGGCGCCCTCGAACAAAAGGAGGCCGCGATTCTCGTCGCGCGCGCCTACACAAACCAGGTTCTTCCCATCGCGCGGGCCAATGTCGAGAAGGCCCGGCGCGAGGCCGAGGCCTACAAGGTCCGCCGCACGGAGCTGGCTGCCGCCGAGGTCACGCAGTTCGAAAAACGGCTGCAGGCCAACGAAACGTCGCCACAAGTTTTCCGCACCTTCACGTACCTTTCGACGCTGCAGGAAGCGATCAAGGGCTCGCGCAAGTACATCATCGACGCGCCGACCTCGAAGCAGATTCTGCAATTCAACTTCGAAGAAAAACCGTACCAGGACCTGCTCGACCTCGGCACGCCGACCGCGACGGAGAAACCGAAATGAAGCCACGGATCATGCCGGATTCGCTGAGCGGACTTTCCAATCATTGGAAATCACCGCGCCGCAAATTTCCAATGATTGGAAAGTTCCATCGTCCGCGCGGTCCAATGGAATTTGCCGCCGCGCGAGGCGCGGCGATTGAAATCTGATTTATGAAAAAGAACATCACACTGATTGTTTTCGGCGTCGTGATCGCGGCGCTGTTTGTGCTGCTGCAGATGGTGTTCATCGTGCGGCAGGGCGAAGTGGCCGTGGTGACGCTGCTGGGCAAGCCGGTCAAGGCGGTCGCCGAGGCGGGGCTGTATTCGCGGTGGCCGTGGCCGATTCAGCGCGTCTATTCGTTCGACAACCGGACGCGCACGCTCGAGGGCAGCTTCGAGGAGACGCAGACGGCGGATGGGAAAAATGTGCTGGTGTCGGTATATGCAGGCTGGCGCATCGCCGATCCGGTGAAGTTTCTGGAGCGCGTGGGAACGGCGGAGCGCGCGGAGGTGAATCTCGACGGGCTGATCCGTACCTACAAAAACGCGAACGTCGGGCAGCTTCGGTTCGGGCAGCTCGTGAACACCGATGCGACGCAGCTCAAGCACGACGATCTCGAAAAGCAGCTGCTCGCGGCGGTGCAGGGGCCGGCGAAGGATCGTTACGGAATCGATGTTGGGTTCGTCGGCGTGCGGCGCGTCGGGCTGCCGGAGAGTGTCACGCAGTCGGTTTTCGAACGCATGAAAGCCGAGCGGCAGGAACTGGCCGACCGTTACAAATCGGAAGGCGCGGGCGAGGCGATCAAGATTCGCGCGCAGGCCGACAGCGAACGCGATCAGATGCTCGCGAAAGCGGAGGCGGAGGCGCGCAAGTTACGAGCCGAGGGCGATGCGGCGGCCGCGCAGTATTACCAGACGTTCGCGAAGAATCCCGACCTCGCCACGTTCCTTCGCAAGCTCGAAGTGATGCAGGACACGCTCAAGGAAAAATCCACGGTAATTCTGAGCACCGAGACGGAGCCGTTTGATCTGCTGAAGGGCAGGGAGCTGAACAAGCCGGATTCGAAATGAGCCACGATCACGAACATCCTCAGCACGAGCCGGCTGATGCGGGCGGCCGTGCGCTGAACGACGCGTTGGCGGCGGCGTTCCGCGTTTTGCGCGGCGTGATGTTGCTGCTCGTAGTCGTGTATCTCGCATCCGGCGTGTTCGTCGTCAAACAGCACGAAAAGGCGATGGTGCTGGTACTCGGAAAAATCAGCGGCCTTGGTGGTGAACGCGTGAAAGGGCCGGGCGTTCACTGGACGTGGCCGCGACCGGTTTCCGAAATTATCGTGCTGCCAGCTGAACGCGTGCAGACGCTGAATGTGGATTCGTTCTGGTACAGACGCGAAGCGGATTTTCAGGACAACGCAGCGCCACCGTCAGCGTTGCGTCCCGACAGCGAGGGTTATCTCATCACCGGAGACGCGAACCTGCTGCACACGCGCTGGGCCGTGCGCTACACGCTCGACCAGCCCGAAGCCGCAGCGTTTGGTTGGGCGTCGCTGGAATCCGCCCTGCGACAGGAACTCGAACGCGCCGTCAGTCGTGCGGCGTCGCGTACGCCGATTGATCGCGCGCTCCGAACCGATGTCGAAGCTTTCCGCGCCGCCGCAGAATCTGAATTCCGCAGTCGGTGCGAGGCGCTGAATCTCGGCGTGCGTGTGCAGGGTGTTGACCTCACCGCGGCGACTGCGCCGCCGCAGGTAGCAGAAGCCTTTGAAAATGTCACAAAGTCGGAAATGGATCGCTCGAAACAGGTGAGCGAGGCGCGCGCCTATGCCGAGCGCACGAAGAACGAAGCGGTGGGCGAGGCTGAGAAGCGGATCGCCGAGGGCCGCGCCTATCAACAGAAGATTATCAGCGAAACCGCGTCGGAAGCGGACTATTTCGAGAAGGTACTCAAGCAGTACCTGCTGAATCCGGCCGTCGTTCGTGGCGCGCTGCTACGCGCAGGCGTCCAGCGCGCGCTTTCAACTGTCGAGCAGAAATATGTGACGCCGGGCCGAGGCGAGGAAGTCCGTGTTTTGTTGAGTCCCGAGAAGAAGAAGATCGGCACGCCGTGAAGTTGTAAACTTCAACGAGGAGTTACTCATGAGACGAAGAGAATTCATCAAGCTGGTTGGCGGTGCGGGCGTGGGCGCGGCGCTGAGTGATCGCGCGTGGGCGCTGGCGACGCCGGCCCCGGTGATCGAAAAAGTCGGTGACATGCCGTATCGGATTCTCGGCCGCACCGGATTCAAAGTTTCCGTCGTCGGGTTTTCCGGCCTGGCGCTCATTCACGGCGATCAGGAAAAAGGCACGGCGAGCCTGCACGCGGCGTTCGATCAGAACATGAATTATTACGACGTCGCGCCGGCGTACGGTAACGGCGAGGCCGAAATCAAAATGGGCCTCGGGTTGCAGGGCCTGCCGCGCGACAAATATCGCCTCGCCTGCAAAACGAAGAAGCGCGATGCCGCCGGCGCGCGCGAGGAACTCGAACGATCGCTCACACGACTGAAGACCGACTATTTTGACGTCTATCAGCTTCATCATCTCGTTCAACCGGCGCAGGTGAAAGAGGCGCTCGGTCCCGGCGGCGCGATGGAAACGGTTTTGAAAGCGAAGCAGGAGGGCAAAATCCGCGCGATCGGGTTTTCCGCGCACACGACGAAGGCCGCACTGCTCGCGCTCGAAGGGTTCGAATTCGACACCTGCATGTTCCCGATCAACTACGTCGAATGGTTCACGCGCGACTACGGCAAAGAAGTCCTCAAGCTCGCGCAGCAGAAAAAGACCGCGGTGATCGGCATCAAGACGATGAGCGCCGGCGCGTGGCCGCAGGGCGTGAAAAAAGACCGCGAATGGTGGTATCGCACGCTTGAACAGCAGGACGACATCGACCGCGCCTACCGCTGGACACTCTCGCTGCCCGGCGTCGTGCTCGGTTTCCCGCCGTCGTGGCTCGACCTTCAAGCGAAAGCCATCGCCGCCGGCATGGCCTATCGCCCCGCGACCAACGAGGACGCGACGAAGCTCGAAGAAATGTCCAAGGGCCTCGGCTCGATGTTCAAGAAGGAAGAGGACAGCGTCGTCGCGCATGGCGGCGTTCCGCCAGCTTACTACGAATATGTCCACGGCCACTGTCCCATCGAATGCGCGTAATCTGCGCGGCCGGACCGGCGTGAGCGGCGCGATCAGGGAACTTTTCCAATCATTGGAACTTTGCCGGCCGCACTTTTCCAATGATTGGAATTTTTCGGAAATCGAATTTCGGCCGCGCGGATCCTCAAAATAATTCGCATTCGTCCCCGTGTGGCCGGCGCGAGGTGATGTAGATTACGACAGCGACTGCCGACCCATTCGGGGCGTTCGTTGGTAGCGATCTTTAGAAAAGTGTGCGTACGATGAATGATGAGACGAATGCGGCGGCCGGCAGAAATCAGGCCATCCGGCTGGGGTGGAAGGAGCTCGTAGGAAAGTATCAAAAGCCTGTGGTGTGGCGCAGCGCTTGGCAGGTGGCCAATACGATGATTCCCTATGCGGTCCTGTGGTATTTGATGTACCTTGCGATGGCTGTTTCATATTGGCTCGCGCTGCCGCTGGCGATTCTCGCGGCGGGATTCATGGTCCGAATTTTTATCATTTTCCACGATTGCGGCCACGGGTCGTTTTTCAAATCCCAAAAGGCAAATGACATTCTCGGCTTCATCACCGGCGTGATCACGCTCACGCCGTATTTTCACTGGCGCTGGGAACACTCCATTCACCACGGAAGCTCCGGTGATCTGGACCGGCGCGGAACCGGCGACATCTGGACGATGACGGTGAAGGAATATCTCGGTTCGTCGCGCTGGCACCGGCTCGCTTACCGACTCGCGCGCAATCCGCTCGTGCTTTTCATTGGCGCGCCGCTGATGCTGTTCGTCGTCAAACATCGCTTCCCGTTGCCGAACGCGCCGGCACGCGAAAAACGATCGGTGTATTGGACGAACGTCGCCGTCCTGGGCATGATCGCTGCGATGAGCCTGCTCGTCGGCCTCAAGGCGTACCTGCTGCTGCTGTTGACCGTGACGATGGCCGGCGGCATTGCCGGCGTCTGGCTGTTTTATGTCCAACACCAGTTCGAAGGCGTGTACTGGCAGCGCTCTGACTCATGGGATTTCGTCGCCGCCGCGATGAACGGCGCCTCGTTCTACCGTCTGCCCAAAGTCCTGCAATGGTTCACCGGCAGCATCGGCTTCCACCACATCCATCACCTCAGTCCGCGCATACCAAACTACAACCTCGAAAAATGTCACAAAGCCGAACCGCTCTTCCAGACCGTGCCGCCCGTCACGCTGTTCACCAGCCTCAAATCGCTCACCTTCCGGCTCTGGGACGAGCAACACCAAAGACTGATAAGCTTCCGTCACCTCAGAAAACTGCTGCAGCAGCGGCGGCAATCCGCCCCGGGTTGACAGCCGCCACCCCGCCGATTCCGGCGCCTTGGGCGGCCGATGGGAATTTACAATCATTGGAAGTTTCCAGAAATTTTTCTTCCAATGCTTGGAAACAGCGTAACGACCGTCTACGTGCAAAAACGCATAGGTTCTCCGCAAAACAGTATGATCATTCCTCGGCACCGAAACGAACGCCGCGCCGCGAATGAATCTTCATGGAACACGTGGATTCCATCGCGATCGTTCATTTCTGGCTGTCGCTGAAGCTCACCTTCGGCAACGATTGTTTCTTTTTTTTGTCGGCGTTCTCATGCCCGCCATTGCTGCGAAATTAACGCGCTTCTGTGCGGACAAAGACCCCCTGCCGCTATATTGGTCGCGAAGAATGAACGCACTTTGCAGAGCCAGAAATCGTCACTCCAAAAGGGGGCATCATGCTCCCTGTGTCCGCTTATCCCGCTTCGGCCGTTCTTCTCTTGATCCACACAGATAGGACGGCAATATCTGCCGGGTTAACGCCGGAAATGCGAGCCGCCTGCCCAAGCGTCTCCGGTTGAATTTTGCTCAGTTTCTGTTGCGATTCCTTACGCAGCGCCAAAATATGACTATAGTCAATATCGCGAGGAATCGCGACTGACTCCAATTTCCTCGCTCGGCCAATCGATTCGCGCTCACGATCAATATATCCTTCGTATTTCAGGACGATTTCAACTTGCGCGGCAACTTCAGGCATAATTGACGCGGGAGGGCATGGAAGAGTTTGATATGTAACCTTTGGTTGTTTCAGAATCTGCGCGAATGATATTTGATTGTGGAAGGTTGTCCTTAATCTATGTATCTCTGTATCTATCTCTAGATAAGCGTTTTCTATCTCTTCTGTTTCCTCTTTTGGAATTATTCCAAGCGCTTTTGCGTGGCCTAACATTCTGAAAACTGCATTGTCCTGCCGTAGACTAAGCCGGTGCTCAGCACGCGACGTGAACATCCGATATGGCTCTTCTGTTCCTTTGGTTACGAGATCGTCGATCAAGACGCCGAGATACGATTCGAACCGACCAAGAACAAGCGGCGCTCTTCCGGCACTCTTCAACGCAGCATTTGCGCCAGCGACAAAGCCTTGCCCTGCGGCCTCTTCGTAACCGGTTGTGCCATTGATTTGCCCCGCGAAAAATAGATTTTCGACATTCTTTGCTTCGAGGGTATGCCGAAGTTGTGTTGGATCACAGAAATCGTATTCTATTGCATAACCAGGTTTTATGAATACTGCACATTCCAATCCAGGAATTGTGTGAATCATTTCCAATTGAACATCCTCTGGCAGGCTGTTCGAGGTTCCATTCGGATATATATCTTGGAGATTTCGCCCCTCTGGTTCAACGAAGACATGATGCCGCGGTTGCTCAGAAAATTTCATGATTTTGTCTTCAATTGAAGGGCAGTAGCGGACCCCAGTTCCTTCGATTTGCCCGCCATAGAGCGCACTTCGCCGCAGATTGTATCGTATAATTTCATGCGTCTTCACTGTTGTGTGCGTAAGCCAACAAGGTAATTGTTTCCATCCTGCCGGCCATGGCATCATAGGTTCAGTAACATGTTCCACGCGGAACAACGTCCTTGCGCGCGCCCGTTCAAGAGCAAGCATCGACTGTCCGGACAGGTTTGAGCGTTCCACATGGAACGTCTCTCGCGACAATTTCCGCGCTGCCCGCGAGAAAAAAGGCGGCGGCCTCTCGCCATTCTGAAGTTCCATCTTTTCATAATCGATTGACTCTTTGTCGAGTCTTGGCGGTGTTCCTGTTTTTAACCGGCCCGTTCTAAATCCGAGGGCTCGAAGAGATTCACTTAGCCCATACGCAGCCTTCTCCCCCATTCTTCCGCCTTGAAAACTGCGCGTCCCGATATGGATCTTCCCAGAAAGGAATGTTCCGGTTGCAATAACTACGGTTTTTGACCTTATCTCACTTCCGTCTGTCGTTTTGACTCCATGAAGGCGGCCGTTTTCCACCCATATTTCAGAGACCAGCGCTTCAATGATCGAAAGCCCTGGCGTGTTCTCAATTATTTCTTGAATACGTTTCGAAAAGGCCTCCTTATCACACTGCGCCCGAAAGGCCTGAACTGCCGGACCTTTTCTTGTATTCAATGTTCGAAATTGCAGTCCTGTGAAGTCTGTATTCCTTGCCATTTCACCGCCCAGCGCATCCACCTCTACAACAATATGGGATTTCGCCATTCCGCCAATTGACGGATTACACGACATGCGTCCAATCGCCGTGCTATCAATCGTAATTATTGCGGTCTTCGCGCCAAGTCGAGCTGAGGCCAGTGCGGCCTCATAGCCGGCATGCCCCGCACCCACGACAACGACGTCAAACGCAACACTCATTTTACTTTTCATCTCGCCGCTATGCGACGAATAACAGCATTGGTTTCCAATGCTTGGAAGTTCTCGCACCGTTTATTTCCAATCATTGGAAATTCTGATGCCCGTTCTTTATCCCTGCGCACAAAGCTCTCACTTCCCAATGCAAAATCGCGAGAAAATCGAATTTAGCAACTCATTTTCGTAGATGCGCCCCGTTACGCGCCCAAGATGTTCCAAGGCCTCGCGTATTTGATCGGCTGCAATAACCAACCCGTATTCGCCGCTTGACGCCAGTATTTTTAAAGCCTCGTTTAACTCGCGCTTGGCCGATATCAACAGTTCGCGATGTCGATCTGATATCGTTCCCACATGGTCACGAGTTACTTTTCCTGTCAATAGCCTCTCAGTAATTTTTCTACGAAGAGGATCCAAACTGTCACCTCGCAATAAGCTAATTGCTATAGTCTCGCTCTCTGGGAGGTCGCGTTTCGCAACAAGGCCTAAATCAATTTTGTTAAGAACAATGATGCGTTTTCTCGCATCCAGATCAGTGAGGTATTGAAGATCATCCCGATGAATCCCTGTTGAGCCATCAATCACGTACAAATAAAGGTCCGCTTGCTCTAACTGTTTCTTAGCCTTGGCAACGCCTTGCTTTTCTATTTCACACTCGCTGTCTCGGAGCCCTGCTGTGTCCATCAAGCGCGCGGCGATACCTTCTATCATGAGCCAGTCTTCGATCACATCCCTGGTAGTACCAGGATATTGTGATACTATCGCGCGGTCTTTGCCAAGCAAAGCGTTCATGAGTGTTGATTTTCCGGCGTTAGGACGCCCCGCGATTACGATCATGGCTCCATCCCGGAGAAACTTTCCTTCATTCCATGTTTTCAACATCTCGGAAATCTCCGCCTCTACGCTGCATAATCGTTCAGCAATGTCCGGCAAGACAACTTCCGGCAATTCCTCATCTGGAAAGTCCATAGAAGCTTGTATGTCAACTGCAAGCTTCATTATATGGTCGTAGATCGAGCTGAATCTCTTGCTTAACGTTCCTTCAAGTTGCTGTATGGCCGCCCTTGCCGCACAATCTGTCTTCGCACGTATTGCGTCCAGAACGGCTTCAGCCTGCACTAAGTCCATTTTTCCGTTCAGGAACGCCCGGCAAGTGAATTCACCTGGCTCCGCCAGCCGCGCCCCAGCATCAATCGCCGCCTGCAAAATTCGCCGCGTCAGAACCGTTCCGCCGTGTACTTGAAGTTCAACGGTGTCGTCTCCCGTAAAACTCTTTGGCCCGCGCATAAAAAGGCATAGCCCGGCATCCAGAATATCGTTGTGAAAAATGATACTTCCAAATGTAAACGTGCCGCCGGTGCGCACGCTTGGTTTATCTCCACGGCATAGAAATATTCTGTCAGCTATTTCAAAACTCTGCGGGCCGGATATTCGAACAATGGCGATACCTCCGTCTCCCGGCGGGGTCGCAATCGCCGCGATAGTGTCAGCATTGTCATAGGAGAACATGGCCGCTTAAGATGCCAGAAAGCTCACATTTTGAAAAGAGCTTTGCCCCACAATGTTGTTTTTATTTCGCCGGTAATATGTTACGTATGTCTGCCTTTGCGGTTCAACTGCTACACGCGTAGCGCGGCGGCGACATCACTGATTCGGCCCATTGCCAGAATGCGTTTAGCTTCTTCCTTCGCTTCGTCAATATTAATCGCCGCGACTATTTCATGTACTCGCGCGATTTGCCGCGCCTCAACACTGATGCGCCGAATTCCGATGCCTAGGAGAAACGGAAGCATTTTGCGATTAGTTGCCATTTCTCCACAGAATGAAAGCGTCTTCTTTTTCTCGGCCGCAGCGCGTGCAATCCGCGCCAACGCTCGAAGTACGGCCGGATGATGCGGAATGTAAAGGTCGGCGATGTGCTCGTTTGTTCGGTCCACGGCGAGCATGTACTGAACCAGATCATTGCCGCCGATCGAAAGAAAGTCCGCTTCATCCGCCAGCTCACCGACCACTTCAACCGCGGCGGGCAATTCAATCATCGCGCCAATGCGCGGCCGTGAATTATGCGGAACACCCTCCTGCGCCAATTGCCCGGCACAACTCATGGCAGTCCTTCGTGCCTCCAAAAATTCATCCACAGATGAAACGAGAGGGAACATTATGTTCAGCCCTCGCCCTTCTCCCGCCCGTAGAAGAGCCCTGATTTGCTGCACGAATATCTCCCGGTACTTCAGCGAGAATCGCAAAGCGCGGAGTCCTAAAAACGGGTTTGTCTCATTTTCCCCCGGAAAATATGAAAGCATCTTGTCGCCGCCGATATCCAGCGTTCGCAAGGCCACTTCCCGGCCCTCCATTTCATCAATGAGCCGGCGGTAAACACGAAACTGATCCTCTTCTGATGGAAATGAATTACGAACAATAAATGGAAACTCACTTCGATACAAACCAATGCCAGACGCCTTGTAACGTTTTGCAAGCTTAATTTCGCTAAGTAAATTTATATTCGCAAATATTTCGATCATCACGCCGTCGCTTGTCTTTGCAACATCAGGTGTTTTGTCGGCAATATTTTCCGCCTCGCGGGAGGCCTTCATCAACACGCGGTATTGCGCCTGAACTTCCTCCGATGGGCTGACGTAGATTGTTCCCTGATCTCCATCAATGAGAACTTCGCTGTCTTCGTGCAATAATAGCAGCGCCTTGTTTTCCGTGATGACCATCGGCAATTGCAACGAGCGGGCAAGGATTGCGATGTGAGACGTCGCCCCGCCGCTGATTAGCACCAGCCCCTCGGTCTTCTGCGCAGAGATTCGCAGGACATCCGACGGCAGAACCTCGGCCGCAATCAGGATCCTCCCATGAAAATCTGCATCGTCATCAGCGCCCCCGTGCAAGTTTTTCAGCAGCCGGCGGCCGAGGTCTTTTACGTCCTGTTGCTTTTCTCGGAGCCGCGGATTTTTGCTGTTTGCAAAGAGCCGGCTGTATTGATCAACAATGCGCGTGATGGCGCTCGGCGGCGTTTGGCCAGAGTCTATGAGTGCCAGCATCGCACCGGAAAACTTCGGATCTTTGATCATTAGAATATGGGCGCTGAATATCAGCGACGCCACGTCGGCGAGGCGTTCCTCCATTCCGACCTGCAAAGCTTCGAGTTGTTTCTCAGTCGCAGCCAGAGCGTGCTCAAAATCTCTTCGCGTGAATTTGCATGGCGTCTCTTTTCCCGTCTCATCGAGCGATCCAAATATCATCGCGCGACCTATTCCCACACCGTTTCCACCTGGCTGTCCGCGAATAAATTTGAGCGTTTCCAGCGTTTGCTGCGCTCCCGCAGTTTCGCCGTGCTGATGTTTGCCCAGCGTCATGAGCAATTTTGCGTTTTCGACGACCGATGCTAGTTGGGCGGCGATCGCCTGAAGCGCCCGCGTATCGTTATCATCAAAATAGTCTGCAACTGGATCTTGCAGTACCAACGCGCCAATTCGCGTTAGTCCGCGGAGAATGGGCACCGCAAGGAATGCTTTGTATTTTTCCTCATCAATGCCGGGCACGGCTTTCCATAGCGGACTCAATTGTGCAACGCCTACGCGAATCGGCCTAAGTTCCTTGACCGCCGTTCCGGTGATGCCCTCGCCAAGTTGCAGGCGGACCTGCCCGACTGATTCGCGTCGAAGCCCCTGATTTGCCGTAAGGACAAGGTCGTTTTTCTTCTCGTCGTACAAATAGACGCTGCACACGGCTGCGCGCATGTGATACGCAACAATGCTGACCGCGGTCTGAAGAAAATTCTCCAGCGTGGTCGCCTTTTCGAAAAGGCCAGCCAGTTCACCGATGCTGCAAATCAAATCAACGCGATCTTTCATATTCGTTAGCCGCCGAATTTACCACGTATGTGCGCTTGATGAAACGTGCGGATTTGTTTTCCAACGATTGGCACTTTTTGCGAATCATTGGAATTTTTTAGTTTCGTGTTTTGCCAATGATTGGAAGTTACCGCAGCGGATTTTTCCAATCATTGGAACATGCGGAATGATCGAGCGAAGGTCACGGATATGGCTTTGTCACGCTGCGCAAGGTCCGGTTCGTTCGCCTTCGCGTAACGAATCAGCGGGATGTTGAAGCGCGCGCCTTGACTTGCCTGCTCAAAATGCCTAGTTTTCCCCGCTGCTTTTTGCCCGATTGTGTAATGGTAGCACAACAGACTCTGGATCTGTTTGTCTAGGTTCAAATCCTAGTCGGGCAACCACGCCCGGCTTCAGCGAACGCGCATCGGCATCAACACGTAGAGGAATGGCGTATCGGCTTTCAGCACGCCGGGACTCAGCTCGTCGGTAAGCTCCAACGCGATTTCTTCGCTCGCCAGGTTCTTGAGCGGGTCCATCAAATAATCCGGATTGAACGATATCGCGATTTCTTTGCCGGTGTATTTAATCGGCAGTGTTTCCTCGGCCTCGCCGACGTCTTGCGCAATGCCTTTGATTTCCAGATGATTCTTCGAGAACGTCAAAGTGATCGGACTTGCTTTGTCGCTCACGAGAAGCGATACGCGATGCACTGCGCTCAACAGCGCTTGCCGTTCGATACTGATTCGCTCTTCGCACGAGGCCGGAATCACCTGTCGAAAATTCGGATATGTTCCTTCGATGAGCTTCGAATAAATGACCATCGGACCGAATTCAAAAACGATCTGATTTTCATTCACTTGGATTTTCAGCGGCCCTTCGTCCTTCAATGTCTTCAGCAGTTCGCCGACTGTTTTTGATGGAACAACCCAGTCACCTTCCGATTCCTTCGGGAACTCCGTGTCCAACGTATAGTGAGCCATCCGGCGCCCGTCCGTTGCAACAATGCTCAACTGTTCTCCGCGAAACGAAAACAGAACGCCATTCAGAATTGCGCGCGCCTCGTCAGCCGACGCGGCAAAATGTGTCGCCATTAACATCCGCTTCACATGCCCTTGGTCGAGAACGAAACTCCGCTGGCCTTGAAACTTCGGCAACGACGGAAATTCTTCCTCCGATATTCCGATGATCTTGAAATACGATGCGCCGGCGCGAATTGACGCCACGTCTTTTTCATCAACATCAATTTCAATTTCACTCACAGGCAACGCACCGAGGATGCTGTAGATTTTCTTCGCGGGCAGCGTGGTTCCACCGGTACGGCTGATCTTCGCTTCAACCGTTGTCCGAACGCTGATTTCAAGATCGGTCGCGGTGAGCGTCAGGCGTTCCTTGTCCGCTTTCCAATAAACGTTGTAGAGTATTGGCAGCGTCGTTCGAGCGCCGACGATTGACTGAACTTTTGAAAGCCCGTCCAGAATGACATCCTTGTTGACGACCAGTTTCATTTTGTCTCTCCGTTTTTCTACGAGCGATATGAATAAATCAGTTTAAAGATATACTTAGAGTCTTATTATTATGTCAGCTTGGGAAGTGCAACAACAACGTTTCATATCAGAAAAATGGGCCCGTCCGTCAATTTTAGCCTGTGGAGAAACCTGATGATAAATGGCAGCAACGCGGCGAAATAAACGAAACAGAAAAACTATAAAAAGAAGTGATAAGTTTAACACAGAAAATTAACAGCTCATTAACAAGATGCTTCTAAAAGTTAGGCCGGAGCCGCCTTGCGGGAAAGACGCTGCTGAATCACGAGCATGGACTGGCGAAATTGAACATCGCTTTTCAATTTATGGCCGACGCTGCGATGAGCGTGCAAAACGGTGGCGTGATTGCGGGCAAAAGCGACGCCGATGGTAGGCAGTGAATGTTGTGTCATTTCGCGGGAGAGATACATCGCAACCTGTCGCGGAAATGCGATGTGCGCCGGGCGCTGAGTGCTGGTCATGTCCGCGAGACGAATATCAAAAAAGTCTGCAACGACCTTTTGAATTTCCTCAATGGTTAGCGTGTCCTGCAACTCATTGTCGAGCGTGTCGCGCAAAATATAGTCAATCAGCTCGACGGTGAGCGGCTTGCCGGTGAGAGACGCGTAGGAAACGACGCGAATAAGCGCTCCCTCAAGACGGCGGATGTTTGCGCGGATGCGTTGCGCGACGTAGGCAAGCACATCATCAGGAAGAGAAACATTCAACTCCTCCTGTTTCTTCCGAAGAATCGCGATTCGTGTCTCGACATCCGGCGGTTCCAGCTCGGTGACGAGGCCCCACTCGAAGCGCGAAACGAGACGGTGCTCCAGCTCGGGAATATCACTCGCCGGCCGGTCACACGTGACGATGATCTGCTTATGCGCATCGAAGAGCGCATTAAAGGTATGAAAAAATTCCTCTTGCATCCGTTCTTTACCGCCGAGAAACTGAATATCGTCAATCATCAGCACATCACAATTGCGATATTTCTTTCGAAATTGGACAATTTCCCTACGTTGCAGAGCATCAATGTATTCATTGGTGAAACCTTCACTCGTTTGATAACACACGAATGAACGCCCCAGGGTCGAGACCTGCTGGCCGATGGCCTGCATCAGGTGGGTCTTGCCCAAACCAACGCCGCCGTAAATGAACAATGGGTTGTACGCGCGTCCCGGCGACTGCGCCACCGCGAGAGACGCTGCGTGAGCGAAACTGTTTGACGGCCCGACGACAAAACTATCGAACGTATACTTTCGATTGAGCGGCGTTGAGATTTTTTGAGCCTTGTTTTTTGGCGCACTTCGCGAAGCAGGTACTTCAGCTTCGGCCAGCGGACGCAGAGGCTGGGCCGACTGGTCCACGATGAAGCGAATCTTCAGCGTCTGCCCACGCACGGATCCAACCGCATCTTGAATGAGCGGTACATAATTTTCTTCAAGCCACGTCTGATAAAAATCATTTGCCACGGAAAGCACCAGCGTGTCATCCGTCAGCGATTGAGCATCAATTACCGAAATCCAACGATCGAAAACATCTTTCGAAAGAGTATTCCGCAAATGCGCACACGTCTGCGCCCAAAGTGTCGAAACTCCGTCTTTTGCCATTGAAAAACCTCACAAAAACACAGTCAGCGGCAGAGGAAAAACAAATAAGCCGGCGACTTATCAACAGCTTGTTAACAGCCCCGCGCGGCGTCAACTGCTCGCGACGCACGCAAATTAAGGGCGAGAAAAAACATCAACAAGAGCAAAGCCAGAAAACAACAAAGAAAACAGGCAATACACCACGAGTTGATTCACAACGATAAACCGCCACAAGATGTAGCTGTCTCAAACTTGGCGAAGAAGAAATGCACGCGTGGAAAGTTCTTCATCACGGAGGCAGACAACAACGACCACGGACGGGAGAGAATCTGCGAAATAACCTAGAAACAACGTTTTGCTGACAACCGGCTAGAAGCCAATATGTCCAATGATTGGAAAAAGCCCAAACAAGCGCTTCCAATAATTGGAAATCTGCGGTGTTAATATTTCGCAAGCGTGAAGAATTCAAAAGCTCGTCTTTCATGTCCAAAGCGAAAAATTACGCCGCCGACACACGCGCCAAATCAAAGATCAATCCAAACCAGGGAATCATCACTGAGATTAAGCAGAGCAATGCACGGATGAGCCGATCTATGAACCGCACCAGGATTAACAACGCGCGTTCGCCCGCGGCGACTGGATTCGCGCGCGTGGGTATGGCCGGTGAAAATATAATCGTACCGTTGGCCCGCGAGCACTTGCTGCAAGCGGGAAAAATCGTCACCGTGAATGATTGCGATCTTCTTACCGGTAATTTCAAGTTCGCCGAAGCGACCCGAGAGATGGACGCCAGCGCCAGTGTACGCTTCAATGTCAACATTTCCAAGCACGGCATGGACGTGAATTTCGAATGGCGCGAGAATTTCCACGAGTGCAATCAGCGGCCCTTCCGAGCCAATATCGCCACAGTGGATCACGATCTCGGCCCCGCGCGTGCGAAACAAATGCGCGGCGCGGATGGTGCGCGTAACGTTGCCGTGGGTGTCTGAAAGCAGGCCGATTTTCATGAAATAATATAGCGTGAATAGCGGCAAGAGGCTGTACATTACCACGCAGAGAAAAGCCATGAAACTGTCACGAATCATCTGTGTAGCAGCCTTGGCTGCCATGACGGCACGCGCTGATGTAAATGTCGGCGACACGTATCAGCAGGTCATTGACGAACTTGGCGAGCCGCAGGGCGAAATCACATCGGGAACATATCAACTATTATCATTCGCGCGGGGCAGGGTCGAATTGCGCAAAGGCAGGGTCGCAAAGGCCGAGTTGATCTCTGCGGCACAATACGAAAAGAAGGCGCAACTTCGTGCGCAGCGGCAGGCCGAGGCGGAACAGCTCGCTACGGAAGCGCGCGCAAAACGGATCACGGAAGGCTCCACGATCCGCAAGGCGAAGTTGGATGACGAGGTGTTCATGAAATCATCCGCGGCTGATCGCGTCACGTACTGGCAGAAATTCAAGAAGCTCTATCCTGAAGTTCCGCTGGAAGATGAATACACCAGCGCGTTGCGCGAACTCGACCAGGATTACGCCGCGCAGCGCGTCGAACGCGCGCGGCAGCAGCAGATCGTCGATTTGGAACAACGCGTCGCAGACGCCGAGGCACGCGCCGACCGCAACGAGCAACAGCGAACATCCACGGTCGTGTACGACTCGCCAGCGATCTATGGCTACGGCTTTCCGAATTTCAGTTACTATCCATGGCGCTATGTCTCCCAGGCAAAACCCGCCACGGCGCGGCCGATCCCGTTTAACTGCGCGATGCCGCCCACAACGGCGCACGCAAATCTGTCTCCCTTCCGCGTGGAATACACCGCGGAGCCAAATCTGGTGGCACCCTTTTCGGGCGGCGGATTCAGTTTCAACATCGGCGGTCACTGACGCGCGCGTCAACCGCCAATCTTCGGCCAGAGCGCGCGCAAATCTTCGTCTTCCAGCGCCGCGTCGCGGCAATGTGCGTCAAGCGCGACAGCCTGATTCAGCCGCCGCATCGCTTCATCAAGCCGGCCAAGCTGGCATTCGTAGCAGGCGAGGTTGAATGGAATCGTCGCCACATTCGGAAAGCGCACCAGCGCATCGGTGAGAATGTGCCGCGCCACTTCTATCCCGTCGGAGCGGCGTTTTGCATATGCCAGTTGAATCCAGAAACCCGGGTCGTTGGGAAATTGCTCACGCAGAGAAGACGCAATGTCTGCCGCCTGAGACCAGTCTTTTTCCTCGAACGCGATCCGCATCGAAATCGCACGATACGCCGCGCTGGCGTGATGTTCCGGCGCCACGCGGGCAAGTTCTTCGCGCGCCTTCCGCGTCATTCCCAGATCGAGAAATCCGTCGACGCGCTGCAAAAACCAGCGCTCATCATCCGGCAAATTTCCGATTAAATTAGTTTTTTCTTCCGCCATGCCATGATGTTCCAATGATTGGAAAAATTCATGAGCGAAAGTTCCAATGGTTGGAAGCCTTTTTTTTCGTCGGGACCGTGCAGCAGATCAGGCGGCAGGCAAGGTCGCCTCAACCACGAATTCTTCTTTTGGGTCTTGGCGAAGCGTCGCGCCGAAAATATCCGAATCATGATCGAACAAGAGAAGACCGCCTTCACGAGCGATGCGCGGCAACCACTCCCGCTTCCAGCGGCGCGTATCCAGCGGAAAAGTGTCGTAGGACATTTGAAAAACCAACCGCAGGTTGTGCCTCGACGAACACACATCGCCCGCAAAAACGGCAAGGTTCACGGCTGGTAACATGCCCGCGTGCGGGCTTCCGAAGTCCAATGCGCCCTCGAAAACCGTCGCGCAATGTCCACGCGTATGTCCGCCGCTGCGCGCCAGCCGCAGCCCAGGACCGAGCGCATTTTTCTCGTCCGTCAAAAAGCGGGTTCGCCCTGCGAATCCCGCTTTTAACGGATCGACCGTTTCAGGCGGGTAAGATTTGTAGAGCAACGGATCTCGACTGTGCGCGTCGGCCCATTCGATTTCGTGGACGATCAATTCCGCGTTGCAAAAAATATTCGGGTCTGCGCCGCCCGCGTGATCCCAGTGAAGATGGGTGAACGTGATGAAATCAATCTTCTCCGGCTGGATTCCGCGTGCCGCGAGATTTTCAAGCAACGGCCAGCCCGGGCCGAGCCCGTGAAGCGAAATTTCTTTTTCGGAAAATTTCGAGGCCGGCCCGCAGCCGGTGTCAACCAAGCCAAGTCGGCCGTCATCGGTCTCGACCAGCAGGCTGTTCGCAGTTTGCTGGACACGATTGAGGTCATCCGGCTGCATTCGTTTCGCCCAGATTGTTTTCGGCGCCAAACCAAAAAGCGTTCCACCATCGGAACGGAACTTCGACGCAATCAACGGTGTAATTCGCATGGCACAGTAAGATGACGTTCCTTTCCCGTTGGATCAAGTGATGCGTGCCAAATTTCGCCGCGGGCGGCAACTCCAGTGTGGGATAATAGAAGGAGGAATGATACGTTCTTTCATCTGTGCAATCCTGTCGTGGGGCAATCTGAGCAAGGAAAAAAATGATTGTGACGGGAACTGCACGCAGCAGAGGGGAAATATGAGCGATGCAGACCCGGCCGCACAGCAGAGCAACGAGCCAAAGACGCCAAAGACTGCTGTGACGGCGAAAAGTGTCGAGCGCAAAAGTGGTCGAAACCGTGCGACGGCGGGCATCGGCAGCGAACTGGCAAAGACACTCAAGTCTATTGCGGAAAAAGCCGCGACAGAAGAAAACGCCCAATACGGTGCTCCCAGCCACCGGGTGCATTCGCTCCGGGCATCTGCGGAAATCAAACTTGCCATCGATGAATTGCAGAAACATGTCAGCGCATTGCGCGAAGGCTTTGTGGCCCTCCACGCCGCGACGCAGGCGAAGGATGAACCAGCAGCGCAGCAGGCATCGGATTCCATCGCCGGCGCGGCGGACAGCCTGCTTGCGTGGGATCGCAAGGTCTCCCGCCTCGCCGTGCGCGGCCGCGCCTTTCTCGTGCAAATCCGTCTGCGCGGGCTGGGGGCAACCTACTTTGAGCGCGCCAAACAGCGCGCGACCCTGCTGGCCAAAGACTCGTCACGCGCCCGCGAGTTGGATGACGCCTTCGCCTCTCCTTCGTGGCTGGATTCGGCCGATAAGGAATTGCGCATCGTAACGTTCTCCTCGTTGGCCCTGTGGCTGACCATCATCCTGCTGATCCTGGCTGTGAATTTGCTGATCATTAATCCGCTCAAACATTACCTGGGAGCCTGGATGTCCCAGCCGGCCCTGCCGGCGAACCGGACGGCGGAACCGGCTCTCCCATGATTGAAAACCCACGCCGCGAAAAGCTCCAATGATTGGAAAATGCCTGAGCGCACAGTTCCAATCGTTGGAAAATTCGTCACGCAGTGTCGCGTTCCGACAGAATGAAAACGATCTGCCAGCTATTTTAGAACGATCTCGTTGATCGTTGGACCTTCGTTCGCCTTCGTGATGTTGAGGCGGAATTTTTTCGCGGTCACCGGATCGAAAACCAGACGACCTTGGGCGGCGATTTTTTCTCCGGAGCACAGCGTCTTCCACGCGCCGTTTTCCTCGCACTGAAATTCGTAGGCCTCGATGCGGTCGGCATACGAAGCATCCTGCTGGACCAGCGCGCAGGAAATTTTCTTCGCGGCGGGCAGCTCGATCGCGATCCATGCGGCGTGCGTTCCCCCGGGCGTCGCCCATCGCGTTTCCGCGTCGCCGTCAAACGCCTTGTCCGCTTCATAGTTTCCGCCGAACACGACGGAGGCCGTCGCTTTTCCCGCGGTGGCGCTGCCCCCGCTCGCGCCGCCCTCGACTGCAACCGGCGCGATGCTCATCGCGTCGCCGGCCATTTCGAGCACGACAACGTTGTCAACATCATCCAGGCAGTCGCCCTTGATCGTCACCATTTTTGCGCCATCGGCCTCGTCCTTCAAATCCACTTCTGCGCCGCACGTCACCTTCGCCGATTTGATCGCAACGGGAATCGCGGGCAATTTCACTTCGCGGCGCTCGCCGATGAAGTGGAGATAAATCGTCGAGCCTTTGCGCGTTGAAGTAAAATCCTTCGCGGGCTTGAACGGACCGCCGCGCGTGCCGCAGATGCTCTCGCCGTTTTTCTTCATCCATTCGCCGATGTCCTTCAACCGCGCGACCTGTTCCGGTGCGATTTTTCCGTCCGGCCGCGGGCCGACATTCAGCAGGATGTTGCCGTCGCCGCCCGCGCAGTTGGCGAGCATGCTGATGCATTTCTCCAACGGCTTGACGCCGTCCTTGTCGCCGCCCCACGCCCACGCGTTGTGCGCGGAAATTGTCATGCAGGATTCCCACGGATGATCAATGTCGAAGCCGCCGACTCTTTGTTCGGGCGTGTTGTAATCGCCGCCCGCGCCGGTGCGGTTGTTAATGGTGATGTCGGGTTGCAGCTTGCGAACCATGTTGATCGTCCGCGCGCCGCGCTCCTTTCCGTACATCGCCGGCACGTCGTTCCAGATCGTAAGCAGCGGGCCGTAGCCGGTGATCAATTCCGTGATCTGGCCCTGAAGATATTTTTCGTAGGCATCTATGTCCGGCTTGTCGCGTTTGACTTTTCCGGCGGGACTCGTCACCGGCCAGTTCTTGTCGTACCAGTCCGTCACCGAATAATACGTGCCGAACGCGATGCCGCCCTTTTTGCACGCCTCGGAAAGTTCCTTCACGACATCGCGATGAAACGGCGAATTCATGATGTTGTAGTCGGTGAGCTTCGTGTTCCACAGACAGAATCCATCGTGGTGCTTGGTCGTCAGCACCATGTATTTCATGCCCGCCGCCTTCGCGATCGCGACCCATTCATCGGCGGTGAAATTTGTCGGATTAAATTCCTTGTAGAGGTTGTCGTATTTTTCGATCGGCGTCTGCGCGCCGCGCGACCAGCCAATTTCGTGCGCGGTCAAACTCACCGGCCCCCAGTGAATGAACATGCCGAAGCGCAAATCCTGCCAGTGCTTGATCGCCGCAGGATCAACCCTCGCCCAGTCATCGGCGGCTCGTGCGCCAAGCGCGGCCATCACAACTGTTGCAAAAAATATTTTCACTCTCATTTCGATTCTCACTTTCCTGTTTCAAAAGTTTTGGTTCCTGTCTCCGCGTTCGCAAACGATTTTTTCGCCGCCGAAAGTTCATCCTGCCGCTGCCAGATCGGCCTGTAGTAAGGAAGGCGTTCATCTGTGGTCACGCTCAGATCAATACTGCCAAGGACCCGGTAGTATGCAGCAACTAGATTCGTATAAGGATTTTCACAGATGAATTCGACAGTTCTGTTGGTGCTGTAGCAGTGAATAAAAACGACCAGCCCTGTTTCGTTTGTCACATTGACTGTGATGGGCTGTGGCCGCTGAATATCAAACTGTTCGATGGAGCCTGTTTCATTCGTGAAATTGATGGAAATAGAATCCATGCGGCCACGTGCCAGAGCGCGAGTTTGTTCAGTTGAAAGCGGAATTGAGGAGAGGGCCTTGAACCAATGGTTTGACGGCAATTCCTCCCACGTCAGCGGCAGAGACCAGGTTGCTCCGCAGATCATGGGATCGTACCAAAATCGATCAATCACAGGGGGCGGAAGAGTTTTGGGCTCTGCGCTGGCCGCGAGCTTTAATCCAAGGCTTGCCATAATCCAGATGGCGGACGTTTTCTTCATCCGGTTTCTCTTCACCCTCGCCCTCGTCTTCAATTGTTCGTCTGCAAAATTCTCGAGGACGACGACGAGGACGAGAACGATTCTATATCAGTTCAAATGATAAACTTCCTCGGTGTCCGACCAAATTTTTCCTTTCGCAGCGGCATCGGGCAGCGGCGCCTGGCACGGATCGGTTTCCTTCCACCAGCGTTGCGTTTCGGGATCGGCGGCCATCTTTTTCATGTCCCCGTCAAAGTCGTCGCCGGTGTATTCGAGATACGAAAAGAGATAGAGCTTGCCTTCGATTTCGCGCACGTAGATCGAATAATTTTGAATGTGGCAGGCCTTGAGCTGCTTGTTCACGCTGGCCCACGGATGCGCGTGAAGATCCTTGTAATACGCCGCCTTCTCCGGCTTCAGCCCCGTCACCCACGCATAGCGCTTCGGCTCCTTTTCCTTCATCGGGCAAAGCGGGCAGGTCGCACATCCCCACAGCAAGCCAGCCAGGCCGGTCGCGACAACAATTTTCCATGCCTTCATGTTTTTCCTTTCAAAAAAAAATCCAAAGATTGGAACCCACCCGCACACTTTTCCAATCTTTGGAAATCAAATCCAGTTTGGTCCTGCGATCCTGTTTCGCCGCCGGACCGAACAACTTTCACTGTTCATGATCAAATTGGGCCGCTACGATATGCATCAGAATGAAAGGGGTCGTTCACAATTCGCCGCCGCGGGAAACTGCAAGGCGCCGCCCGCCGATTTTTCGCGCCGCGGCCTCGACCTACAGCGTGGACACCTGCCGGCCCCAGCGCGAGGCCATGCGCACCGGCAAGATCACGCTGCGCGCGCTCGCCCGCGGCGGCTATCCCGGCGAACCGCTCCCCGCCGACGCGCTCCGCGGCCTCAACAGCATCGGCTATTGGGACGCCATCGGCTCGCAAGACTGGGGCCTCGAACTCCACCGCAACGAGGGCGTCGAAATTTCCTTCATGGAAACCGGCGGCATGCCGTTTGTCGTGGATTGCAAAAAATACGAACTGCGCGCCGGCGACCTGACCGTCACGCGCCCGTGGCAACTGCACAGCCACGGCCATCCGCGCATCGGCCCGGGCCGCATCCACTGGCTGATCATTGATGTCGGCGTCCGCCGTCCGAATCAGGAATGGCGCTGGCCGGACTGGGTCGTGCTCGCGCCGCGCGATTTGCAGGAACTCACCACGCGCCTGCGCCGGCTCGACCAGCCCGTCCACAAATCGAACGACGCCGTTCAGAATTGTTTTCGCGCCATAGCCGCCGGCCTCTCCGAATCGAAGCCAACGCGGCGCATCTCGCCGATCACCGTTTATCTCAACGAACTGCTCTGGCACCTGCTCGAACTGCTGCGCACCCAGCGCAAAGTCACGCAGCATCGCGCCTCGCCCGCCGAACAGACCGTCCGCTTCTTCCTGCGCGACCTCGAGCACAACGCGCACAGCCTTTGCGAAAAATGGACCCTCGCGACCATGGCGCAGGAATGCGGCCTCGGCGAAACCGCCTTCGCGCGCTACTGCCGCCTCCTCACTAACAACAGCCCGCTGCACCACCTCAACCGCCTCCGCCTCCACGAAGCCGCGCGCCAGCTATGCGAAGAACCGCTGCGCAGCATCACCGAGATCGGCTTCACCTGCGGCTTCAACTCCAGCCAGTATTTCTCCACCCAGTTTCACCGCCAGTTCAAGCAGACGCCCAAAGAATATCGTCAGCAGTCCTCCGCCCGCGCCCACGGTCGCCCTCCGCCCCCGTAAAAATTCCGCCGCCGCGTCCCGTCGCCGCAACTTCCAATGATTGGCAAAACGCGGAAGCGCGACTTCCAATCATTGGCAAAAACCCGGAGGCAAACTTCCAATCATTGGAAAAGTTCGGAACCGTAATTTCCAATCATTGGAGGATTTCATTCCGTTTTTTTCCGCTTCGTCCCGCCGCGGCGGCGGACTATCGTGCCGGGCAATCATGAGGACGCGCATCGCATGAAACGAACGGGCGGGCCAAATCGCGGAAGCCGCGGCGAGTTCACGCTGAAAGAACTTCTGACGATGACGGGCCTGATCATCGTGGGACTCGTTCTTGCATTTCCTTTCGTTCTGACTGCTATTCGCCGGGCTCAAATCAACGAGAACCTCAACCGGGGAAGAACAATTTATTATGCGCTGTTTCCACAGGGATGTAGCCCACTGGGGCTAACCGCCTATCGCCCTGAATGCCCGAAAGCGAATCCAAATCCCGGAGAAAGACGTTTTGCGAATTCGTCGGAATTTCTCGAGATCTTGGTGTCATCGAATGTGCTCGATACCGACTGCGCTTTTTTTGCAGCACCGGGTTCTCGAATCACGCCCGCACGATCCGCCGCGGAATTTCTGGACGGGAACATTCATAATTCATGGTGCATTGCGCAGGACGTCAATGATTCTTTGACAGCATACACCCCCGTGATCTTCACTCAAAATCTCAAGTTTAAGCGCAGAGGGTCCACTGCGACTCTGGATCAGATGATCGGCCTTGAACCGGATGCGGAACCATACGGCGATAGAGCTGGAATTGTGATCTATCGCGGCGGCTGGGGAACCATCTTAAACTCAGGAACTGCTTCACTCACGAACTTCAACTCAAGGGGCATGACAAATGGTTTTCTGTGGCCGCTCGCTTCCGGTCAGGCGTTGTCGAAATGACCGGAGGCTTGTTTGAGTTTTCAACGACGCAAAATTGGGGCAACCTGTTTCCCGGCTTTTTTTCGGAGACGCATCATGAGAAGTTCATCTTTCAGAAGCTCCCTTGGCCTGCTCGCGGCCATCTTGTCCTGCCTGCCAGGCCCCGCCGCATTTTCCGCCGATGCACCGCGGCCGAATATTTTGCTGATCGTTTCCGACGACCAGGGCTTCGCGGATGTTGGCTTTCAAGGCTGCAAGGACATCCCGACGCCGCATCTCGACCGGCTCGCGAAATCGGGGCTGCGCTGCACCAGCGGCTACGTCTCGCATCCGTTTTGCAGCCCGACGCGCGCAGGGCTGATGACCGGCCGCTATCAGCAGCGCTTCGGCCACGAAACCAATCCGTTCTACGATCCCGAAAGCCACATCGAAGGCCTGCCCATGTCGCAAAAGCTGCTGCCCGAACATTTGAAGGCCGCCGGCTACGTCACCGGCTGGATCGGCAAATGGCATCTCGGCGCCGCACCGGAATTCCGCCCGATCAATCGCGGCTTCACCGAAACCTTCGGCTTCATCGGCGGCGGGCATATTTACCGGGACTGGAAGCCGGATGTGAAAAAGGAATACAACGTTCCGATCGAGAGGAACGGAAAACCCGTCGAAGTCACGAATCACATTACCGGCGTCTTCGGCCACGAAGCCGCGCAATTTGTCGCGCGGCACAAAACCGAGCCGTGGTTTCTTTATCTCGCGTTCAACGCGCCGCACTCGCCAAACCAGCCGACGCCGGAACGTCTCGCGCAGTTTGCCGGCATCACCAACAAACTGCGCCGCACCTACGCCGCGCAGGTCAGCCTGCTCGACGATGCCATCGGCGAGGCGCTCGTCGCGCTCCGCGAATCCGGACAGGAAAACCGCACGCTCGTTTTCTTTTTCAGCGACAACGGCGGGCAGATTTTCAACGGTGCGGTCAACGCCCCGCTGCGTGGCAACAAAGGCGATGTGTACGAAGGCGGCATTCACGTTCCGTTCGTCGTGAGCTGGCCCGGAAAAATTCCCGGCGGCAAGGATTACGACAAGGCCGTCTGTTCGCTCGACGTGTTCGCCACCGCGCTCGCCATCGCGGGCGTTCCGATGCCAACGGACAAAAAATATGACAGCGTGAATCTGCTGCCGTATTTGACCGGCGAAAATCCCGGCGCGCCGAACAACCGCCTTTTCTGGCGAAGCGGGAAGAAGAGCGCTGTTCACGATGGCCCGGAAAAACTCGTCCGACTCAACGGACAGAGCGACGAGCTGTACGATCTGGCCGCCGATCTTTCCGAAACGAAAGACCTCGCAACCTCGCAAGCCGGGACCGCGAAGAAGCTCGGCGAAATTCTCGATGGCTGGGACAAGGAGCTGATCCCGCCCGCCTTCCCCGGTCTCGGCCGCGGGAAGAAGGAAAAATAAAAGCCGTGCCGTATGAAACGAATCCCCGCCGTCCTGCTTCTGCTTTCGGCACTCGTGCTTTCCGCGCCCGCGCAGAGCGCCGCTCTTTCGCCAGGTGCTGGCTGCGAACGCTGGCCGCTCGTGCTTTCCGCGCCCGCGCAGGACGTCGCGCCGGTGCTTGAACTGCGCAAGGGTGAGAACTATTTCCGCGCCGCCGGCGTGCCGCGGCTGGTCGTGGGACGAAACCCGACGGCGATGAATCCGGCGGCGTTTGCCGAACATTTCAAAAACATGGCGGCGGCCGGCGAGACCTTCGCGCGGATTCATTTCTGCCACATGCCGCGCGATGAGAAGCCCGGCGAGATTTCCGCAGGCATGTTGAAATCGTGGGACGCCACGCTCGACGCGGCCGAGAAATATCACATCGCCGTCATGCCTGTGTTCGGCGTCTGGTCTTATTGGAACGACGGAACGAAGGGCGAGGCGTGGCACTTGTGGAACACGAATCCGTTCAACGCCGCGAACGGCGGCTCCGCGAAATCGCCCGCGGAATTGTTCGAGCCGGGCACCTGCCGCGCGCTTTGGATGAAGCGGCTCGAAGCGCTGGTCAAACACTGGCAGCCGCGCCGCAACATTGTCGCGTGGGAAATATTTTCGGAACTGGATTTGCTGACCGGTTCCTCGGAAGCGAAAGGAACAGCCTTTGCCGTGGAGGCGGCGAAAATTATTCGCGATGCCGATCCGTCGCATCGTCCGGTCACATGTTCGATGTCCGGCGTCAGGGAATGGCCGCAGCTTTTCAAGAGCGATGCGTTGGACTTCGTCGAGGTGCATCCGTATGGCGATGCCGGCCGCGGCGATCTCGATGAGTTGATTCTGAAATCCGTCCGCGAGCGCCTCGCGACCTATCACAAGCCGGTGATGATCGGAGAATGCGGCCTGGACTGGCGGCCGCCGCGCGGCACGCTCGATACATCGGATCGCGGGCCCGTCGGAATCCGCCACGCCATCTGGGCCGCGATGATGAGCGGCGCGATGAACGCACGGGCGCTGTGGTGGCAGGATGGCTACGACCAGTTCGAGAAGGCGGACCTCTGCTCGCACTACCAGAAGATCGCGACACCGGCTGGGCAGTTCGTGAAGGACATCGACTGCGCCGGACTCGCGCCTGTGAACTGCACGATGTCGCCGGGAATTTTCGGCGCGATGCTCGGGAGCGCGACGAATTCAGCGGGGCAAGGCAGGACGATCATCGGCTGGTTCCGCGATGCGAAATGCGTGGCACCGAAGTGGGCGATGGAGCCGGTGAAGGATCAATGGGCGGAGTTGCCGGCGCGGGAAGGACGATGGCTTGTCGAATTCGGCGATGTCGAAAGCGGGAAGATTCTGGAAAGCAAAGAGGTCGTCACCCGCGACGAAAAACTTCGCGTGGCGCTGCCTGAATTTTGCGGGAGTGTGGCCGTGCGGGGCGTACTTCAGGCCGACGGGTTGTAGTCGAGGCGCAGCAAACAGTGGCCGAGTTCCAGTTCCCGCTTGCCGGGGACAGGCTGGAGGCCGGGGGTGATGCGGTAAAGATTTCCGCGCCCGCGAACGATCAGCCCGGCCTTCACCATCACCGCGGCGTGCTTGCCCGCCTGTTGCGCCGAGCAGCCGGCCACTTCGGCCATGTGAACCGCGCCCAGCGGTTCGCCGTCGCACAAAGCCGCCAGCATCGCGCACCGGTTCCGGTTGGCCAGCGCCACGAATACCCTGTGGCTATCAAGCGCGGGCGTTCCCGCCCCTGCCTGCGTCGTATCGCTCATAATTTTTCCCTTTCAGCAAAACAGCCTGTCGTTTCATCTTCGCATTCCATCCGTCGCGCGCCGAATTGCGTGCTCATCGCTTTTTGTTACGTGAAACTTGCGATTCTTACAGCAATCATCTGCCTGCGCTAAGAACAATATGCGATTCGTATAGCACAATTTGTGATTCGTATAGCACAATTTGTTCTTATTCTTACACAACTTTTGGCTCGTCAAGCACAACTTTAGATGCGTTCAGAGCAAGTTGCATTGCGCTAAAAGAAATATGAGAAGCGCTTCGACATCGTTGCGATGCGGTTTGACGCATGCGACATTCGTTTTTCCTTTGTTTTCTCGCATAAACAGGCTTTCCGGTATGGTTTCGATGCCGGCGTCATGAATCAAGACACCGTTCACGCATGAACACGCACACTGCATGACACGATTCTCCGTCTTGTTCGGTCCGGCCGACGGGCGGCGGTTTGATGACCGGCAGTGTTTGGACTGCGGAAGCGAAATTCGATGAGCTTTCGCTTTTCTTCTACGAAGGGAGTCTTCGAGCTTTGCAGTCGGGTTGTAACCGGGGTCGGCGACCCCGGCCACAGAAGAAGGGAAGCTCCACGAGTCGCTTCCTGACGAAAGGCGGAAGCTCGAAGCCATCGCTTCCGCAGTCCAAACAATCTATGAGCACCCTTTTTTCCGCTTCGTCCCGCGGCGGCGGCGGGCTATCGTGCCGGGCAGTCATGAGAACGCGCATCGCATGAAACGAAATTCTGCTGCCCAAGTTCTGCTTCTCGCCTTCATCATTTTGCAAGGGTGCCAAAGCTTCAGACCGCCGAAACACCCGTATGAGATCGGCGCAGTCTGGACTCCGCACGGGACCAACGCTCACTGGATGTCCGCAGCTTCTTCATCTGACGGGGAAAAACTCGTGGCGGCAGCTTATGATGGACAGATCCACACTTCCGCCGATGGCGGCAACACATGGATTCCGCGCGAAACCAATCGGAAGTGGTGTTCCGTGGCGTCATCATCAGATGGTCGAAAACTCATCGCAGCGGTGATTGAAGGCCCGATCTTCATCTCAAACGATTTTGGCGCGACATGGATACCAAGCCGCAGCAATGGCATTTGGAGGGCCGTTGCTTCGTCTTCAGACGGGAAGAAATTATTTGCGGTGGAGAATCGTGGCGGACTTTGCACATCGAGGGATTCGGGCAAGACGTGGACGCAACACAAAACCCCCGAGGCCTTCAGATGCATTGCCACTTCTGCGGACGGGTGCAAGCTTGTTGCGAGAAGCTCAATCGGCGGAATCTACACCTCGACGAATTCAGGCGAAACTTGGACGCATCGCGTGAAGGTGTGGAGTGGTTCGTCAACAATCGCATCTTCTGCGGATGGAAAGACGTTGATCGCAGGTGCCGGTCCCGGGCCGATCAACATCTCGACCAATTCCGGCGAGACCTGGGCGGAGTGCAAAACAGTTCGCATTGGTCATGGTGTGGCATCCTCCACGGCAGGGATGCACCTCACTTCGCTTCCCACACCGTATGGCGATGTTTTCGCCATGTCTGCGGACGGGAGCAGACTTGTCGCAGTGTATGGACCGCAACTTTTCACCTCGACAGATTCAGGGAACACTTGGACCTCGCACGGAATGATTCCCGATTGGACTTCGCCCGAAACGCGTAATCCAAAACCGACTTTCGCGGCATGTTCTGCTGATGGAACGAAACTCATCGTGGTTGTCCGCTACGGCAAGATTTATACGTCCGTACCGACGATCATACCTGTCGACCAGCCGCAAGATGCGATCTGGAAATAGCAGAGAGGTCCTTGTTATTTCCAATGATTGGAAATTTGTCTTTTCGTTTTTTCCAATCATTGGAACTTTAGGTGCGTTGTTGAGGCCGGGACGGCTCGCTGAGCCGTCCGCGGCGCGCTCGGCGAGCGCGCCCTACCAAGGCAAGTTTCTTCGGAGGAGATGTCATGACGGAATTGAAAATCAAATCGGCGGAGTCGTGCAGGTTCGATCAGATGTCGATGGGCGAGGTGATGCTGCGGTTCGATCCGGGCGAGGGGCGCGTGCGTACGGCGCGGTCGTTCCGGGTGTGGGAGGGCGGCGGGGAATACAATGTGGCGCGCGGGCTGCGGCGCTGCTTCGGGCTGCGTACGGCGCTGGCGAGCGCGTTCGCGGACAATGAGGTCGGGCGGCTGCTGGAGGATTTTATTTTGCAGGGCGGCGTGGATATGTCTTTCGTGAAGTGGATGCCGTTCGATGGCGTGGGGCGCTCGGTGCGCAACGGGCTTAATTTCACGGAGCGCGGTTTCGGCGTGCGCGGCGCGGTCGGCTGCTCGGACCGCGGCAACACCGCCGCGATGAAATTGAAGCGCGGGGATTTCGACTGGGATCATATTTTCGGCAAGCTCGGCGTGCGGTGGCTGCATACCGGCGGAATCTTCGCGGGGCTTTCGGAATCGACGGCCGATTTGGTGATCGAGGCGACGGAGGCGGCGAAGAAATATGGGACGATCGTTTCGTATGATCTGAACTATCGCGCGTCGCTGTGGAAGGCGATCGGCGGGCAGGCGAAGGCGCAGGAGGTCAACAAGCGCATCGCGAAGAACGTGGATGTGATGATCGGCAACGAGGAGGATTTCACCGCAAGCCTCGGCTTCGAGATCGAAGGGGCCGATGCGAATCTCACGAATCTCGAAATCGACAGCTTCAAAAAAATGATCGGTCGCGCGGTCGCGGCGTATCCGAATTTCAAGGTGGTCGCGACGACGCTGCGCGCGGTGAAGTCCGCAACGGTCAACGACTGGGGCGCGATCTGCTGGGCCGGCGGAAAATTCTACGAGGCGATTCACAGGCCTAATCTCGAAATCCTCGACCGCGTCGGCGGCGGCGACAGTTTCGCGTCGGGTTTGATTTATGGATTGATGACCGGTTGCGATCCGCAGAAGGCCGTCAATTATGGCGCGGCGCACGGCGCGCTCGCGATGACGACCGCCGGCGACACGTCGATGGCGTCGCTGAAGGAAGTCGAGAAGCTCATGGGCGGTGGCGGGGCGCGGGTGGAACGGTAAGCGGGCGTTCTCGAAAATCGCGAAAGCAAAGATGGCACAGTCGAAAAAGGTTCTTCCGGGCTGCTTGTGTGCCGCATTCACGCTTCTCGCCTGTTTCCTATGCTTCGTCGCTTTTATAGGACGAGCGGACTCTCAAGAAGATGTGGCCACTGGCAAGATGATGGACTGGATCACTGTCGGTCCCGCATGTGGCGCGGCAGTCTATTTCTGGTGCATGACCGCTTTCGCGAGCACTGCATCACCGCGGAAAATCGCCATGCCCATCGCAATTGCCATCTGGATCGCGGCGGCGCTGAGTTTCAACTGGTGGGAAGATAAGAAAGTCGAGCTTCGCATGGGACATGTCAAAGCCGCGCTTTCACGTCATCAGCGCGCCTCGCCCTTGCTCCCGGAGATTGAAACGACAAACAATCCGGCACAGACAAACATTCTGTTGCCGCCGCTTGAATTCACTCCGCAAGATTCTATGATCCGCGCCCCATTAACCCACGGAGAAAAACCGGAATGAAAATGAATCGTCGTTCGTCACTCGTTGCTTTGTTTTCCCTGCTCTTCGCGTTCGGCGCGTATGCCGATGCGAATCTGGATGCCGCGATCAAGAAGGCGACCACGCCGGATGATCGTTTGAAGGAAGGCGCGAAGGACGGCAAGAAGGGCTGGTGGGATCAGCGGCACGAGGACAAGCTTAAGCTCGTCGCGCAGGGCGGCTGGCAGCTCGTGTTCATCGGCGACTCGATCACGCATGGCTGGGAGAACGGTGGCAAGGCGGTCTGGGAAAAATATTATGCACCGCGCAAGGCGCTGAACCTCGGCTACAGCGGCGACCGCACGGAGCACGTTCTGTGGCGCTTCGATCACGGCGAACTCGACGGCCTCAAGCCCAAGGCCGCCGTCATCATGATCGGCACGAACAACACCGGCCATCGCAACGATCCGCCGGAGGCGATTGCGGCGGGCGTGAAGAAAATCATCGACGAGCTTGAGGCAAAATGCCCCGGCACGAAAATTCTGCTGCTCGGAATTTTCCCGCGCTCCGAAAAAGCCACCGACAAGCCGCGCGTAAATAATGACAACGCAAACGAACTGCTCGCAAAGCTGGCCGATGGCGACAAGGTGACGTTCCTGAACATCAACGATAAATTCCTGACCGCCGATGGAACGCTCACGAAGGAAATCATGCCGGACCGTCTGCACCCGCAGGCAAAAGGCTACGGCCTCTGGGCCGCTGCGATGGAGCCGACGCTGAAGAAGCTGCTGAGCGAATAAGCAGACACCGATGTTTCGATTTGCCCTCGCGATCTTTCTTTCCGCAGCCATCAGCTCAAGCGCGATGGCCGTGGCATCGAAGTCCGCGCCTCCGAAGACCGACGCGGTCCTCACCTACAAGGTCCGCGAAGGCGACACGCTCGGCGCGATCGCGAAGAAATACGGCGTGAACCTCGCGGCGCTCGCGACGTTCAACCGGCTCGAAGACACGAACAATCTTCGCGAAGGCCAGGTTCTCAGAATCCCGCCGCGGCCACCGGCTGCTGCGGCTGCGGTGGCGAACGCTTCCGCAGCGTCCGCCCGTTGCTATGTGCTACCCGCCGACGTGCGCGCCGCGCTCGACAAAATGCGCATCATCCCCGGCAAATGGCGCTACATCGTCGTCCACCACAGCGCCTCCGCGCAGGGCACCCCGCAGGGCATGGACGCCTATCACCGCTACGTCCGCCACATGGAAAACGGCCTCGCCTACCACTTCGTCATCGGCAACGGCCGCGGCATGGACGACGGCTCGGTTTTTATCGGTGCGCGCTGGCGCGGCCAGCTCGACGGCGGCCACCTCGCCAGCGAAGCGCTCAACGCAAAAGCCATCGGCATCTGCCTGGTCGGAAATTTCGACGAGACGCGCCCGACGCAAAAAGAAATGCACAGCCTCTACGCGCTCGTCAGCTATCTCCGCCAGCGCTGCAAACTCCCCGTCAGCGCCGTCAAGCTGCACCGCCAGATCAACACGAAGCCCACCGAATGCCCCGGCCGGCTTTTTCCCGAAAGCACATTCTTCGGCAGCCTCTGATCGCCGCCGCAGATTTCCAATCATTGGAAATTTGCTTGCCGAAACTTTCCAATCATTGGAAACAACCCGGGCATGAACCGGAACATCCTTTCGCGATCCATCCTTCTCATCATCCTCGCCGCGCTCAGCGCAAACGCGCGCCCCGTGCGCATGCCTGCCGCACCCGCGCTCACGCCCGATGGTGCAACGCTCGTCTTCGAGTGGGAAGATGATCTGTGGACCATCGCCTCGACCGGCGGCGTCGCGCGCGCGCTGACGCGGCACGAGGCGCAGGACCGGCTGCCGCTCATCTCGCCGGATGGAAAGCAGGTCGCGTTCATGAGCAACCGCGACGGCACGTGGCAGGTTTATGTCATGCCCGTTTCCGGCGGCGAGCCGAGGCAGGTCACGTTTCACAGCGAAGGAGCCGCGCCGATGGACTGGTATCCCGACGGCCGGCGACTGCTCATCCGCGGCACGCGCGACAGCGGCGAATTCATGCCGCAGCGGTTCATCACCGTGGACACGCTCGAGCGCACCGCCGAGCACGTCCTGTTTGACGATGCCGGCGATTACGGTCGCTGGTCGCCGGACGGAAAACTTTTTCTCTTCGTGCGCGACGGCGTGGACGCGTACCGGCGGAATTATCGCGGCAGCGACGCGGCCTCGATCTGGATGTTCGAGCCGGCAAAAAACGCGTTTGCGAAACTCGTCTTTGGCGACAGCGACGCCCGCGTTCCGCTGTGGCGGCCCGACGGGAAAGGATTTTATTTCGTCAACGACGGCGATGGCTGCGCCAACATCTGGGAGAAGGAACTGAAATCGTCGCGACTGAAACAGCGGACATTTTTCAAGGATGCCCCGATTATTTTGCCGACGCTCTCTCGCGACGGCTCGACGATGATCTTCCGCGCCGGATTCGATTTTTATCGCTGGCTGCCGGCGAGCAATGCCGCGCCCGCCATCATCAACATCGAGGCGCCGGACGATGAGGCACCGGCACAGACGCGGCGGCTCACACTTCAACGCGTCGAAAATCAGGCGGGCTCCGGCACGACCGCGTTCACCGAGGACGGAAAACAAATCGCCTTCAGCGCCGGCGGCCACATCTGGCTGATGGACACGCAGGTCAGGGACCCCGTCGCGCTGGCGGAAGACACCGCCAGCTACGACACGAGCCCTGCGTTTTCGCCTGACGGGAAGACGTTGTATTTCATCCGCGACACCGGCGAGCGCGCGAACATCTGGAGCGCAAAACGCGATAACGAAAAAATTCCGTGGTGGGAAAATCACGCATTCAAACTTGCGAAGATCACCGACGATGACCAGGGCCGTAGCAATATTTCGATTGATCCAACCGGCAAGAAAATCGCGTGGCACTGCCGGCCCGGCGAGTTGTGGGTTGCCGACCTTGATGGGAAGAATGCAAAGCGGATCATCCAATCATGCGGCGAAGTCGGCTACGACTGGGCGCCCGACGGCAAGTGGCTCACCTGTTCCATTCAGGCCAGCGACGACAATCGCGATGTCTGGATCTTTTCCACCGAGGGCGCGCACGAGCCGTTCAACATTTCGCGCCATCCGAATTGGGACGGCTCCGCGGCCTGGTCACCCGATGGAAAATGCATCGCGTACATCGGCCGCACCTATGACAACGACGTGGATGTTTATTACGTCTGGCTGCAAAAGGCCGATGACGGAAAACTCGAAAAGGAAGTGAAGTGGATCGAGGCGGCGAAACAAACCGCCGAGGGCACGCAGTCCGAATCGAAACCCGCCATCGCGAAAAAAGAGGCCAGGACCGGCGAAGCGAAAACACCCGCGACAAACAGCGCGCCCGCCGAAGTGAAAATTGATTTCGACGGACTCGCCGAGCGCGTCCACCGCGTCCGCGATGTCGGCACCAGCCTCGGAAGTTTGTTCTGGTCCGGTGACAGCAAGGCCCTCGCATTTCATGCGACCTACGGCGGAAAATCGGGTACGTGGAAACTCTATTTCCCGAATCCCAACAAACCCGACTTCCTGTGCGCCGCGATGGGACTTGAAGCGTGGTGGACGAAGAAACTCGAAATCCTCTGGGTCGTGGATGGCATTCCGGCGACGCTCGAAGCGAAGCACACCTTCACAGCCCACACGACGCGGGATGAGATCGCGTGGCGGCGGCTCGGCTTCCGGTTCATGTGGCGCGCGCTGCGCGACGAATTTTACGATTCGAAGTTGAACAACCTCGACTGGAACGCCGTCCGCGTGAAATACGAGCCGCTCCTCCCGGTCGTGGACAACGCCGGCTTCTCGCGCATCGCGCACATGCTAGAAGGCGAGTTGAACGCTTCGCACATGGGTTTTCGACCAACAGAAAAAACGGCGAAGCTTGGCGGCGATTGGACACCCGTCACCGGACACCTCGGCGTCACCTTCGATCCAAACTACTCCGGCCCCGGCCTCCGCGTCCGCGAAGTTCTGCCGCACTCGCCGGCTGACCGCGACATCTCGCGGCTGAATGCCGGCGACATCATCCGCGTCATTGACGGTGTTGATGTTGATCCGAAATTCGACCTCACGCGAATCCTCAATGCCGCACTCCCGCACGAGGCGCTGATCATCGTCACGAATGGGGTGGGCAAGCGCGAAATCCGCCTGCCGCTTTCGACGCCGGAGCAGGCGCGTGGATGGGCGCGCGAGGCCGTCGAAAAAACTGCGCGCGACCGCGTCGCCGGATGGGGCGCCGGAAAACTCGGCTACGTGGACATCGAAAAAATGGAATTCAACGACCTGCGCCAGTTCGAGAAGGCCGTCTATGCCGAGGGCTACGGCCACGACGGTCTCGTCATTGACGTGCGAAACAATCTCGGCGGCTACATCAGCGACCGCCTGCTCAACATCCTCTGCCATCCGCGCCACGCGCTCACGATCCCGCGCGGCGGCGAGCCGAGCTATCAGGGCAGCTACATTGATCACGCCTTCTGGATGAAGCCGATCATCGTGCTGTGCAATCACCACACAGCCAGCAACGGCGAAATTTTCAGCCAGGCGATCAAGACGTTGAAGCGCGGGAAACTCGTCGGCACCACGACCGAGGGCGCGGTCATTTCGACATTCGACCGCGCGATTCTGGACCTCGGAACTTTTCGAATTCCGCATCGCGGATGGTTCAACGTCGAAACCGGCGCGGACATGGAGCTGAAGGGTGTCGAGCCCGACGTTTCAATTCCCGACCTGCCCGGCGACCGCGCCGCGAGCCGCGATGCGCCGCTGAAGAAGGCTGTGGAAATCCTGCTCGACCAGATCAAACACGACGCGGCGGTGCCGCAGCCGAAGTACGCCTCTGGCGTTCGCTCGAAAGCTCCCGGCAAATAGGGCACGGCGCGCGATCGCAGCCGCGGGCGGGGCAGTGCTCGCGGCCGTAATAAATGATCTGCAAATGCCGCCGGCCCCATTCGTCCTGCGGGAAAAGTTTTTTCAGATCGCGTTCGGTCTCGACGACATTTTTTCCGCGCGAAAGTTTCCATCGCTTCGCGAGCCGGTGGATGTGCGTGTCCACGGGAAACGCCGCCTGTCCGAACGCCGACCACATCACAACCGACGCGGATTTGTGTCCGACGCCCGGCAGCGCTTCAAGTTCCGCAAACGTCTGCGGAATTTTTCCGCCGTGACGTTCGATCAAAAGTCGCGACATCGCGCGGATGTTTTTCGATTTCGCGTTACTGAGTCCGCACGGCCGAATGATCTGCTGGATTTCGCGCGCCGAAAGTTTCGCCATTTTTTCCGGCGAGTCCGCCAGCGCGAAAAGCCGCGGCGAAACTTCGTTCACGCGATTGTCCGTGCATTGCGCCGAAAGCACGACCGCCACCAGCAGCGTGAACGGGTCTGCATGCGACAGCGCCGGCCCGACATCCTGATAAAGTCCGTCGAGTATCTTCCCGACAAGCCGTGCGCGTTCCTTTTTCGTCATGCCGCCTCGAGTACCAGAATTTCCAATGATTGGAAATTCCGCGCTCGCAAACTTCCAATCATTGGAACCCATCGCTGGCATGATTGGTTTTGTGTTGAAAGCCCGCGGCGAAAGGCCAATCTTCCCGCCGCTTTTTCGCGAAAGGAATTTGAAGATGAAAATCATTCTGGCGTATTCGGGCGGACTCGACACGTCCGTGCTGTTGAAGTGGCTGATTGAAAATTATCAGGCCGAGGTCGTCTGCTTTGCCGCGGACATCGGGCAGGAAGAGGAACTCAGCGGCCTCGACAAAAAGGCGAAGGCGACCGGCGCGAGCAAGATTTACATTGATGATCTGCGCGAGGAATTCGCGAGCGATTTTGTTTTCCCGATGATCCGGGCCGGCGGAGTTTATGAGTCAGGCTATCTGATGGGCACGTCCATCGCGCGCCCGCTGATCGCGAAACGGCAGGTCGAAATTGCGATCAAAGAAAAGGCCGACGCGATTGCGCATGGCGCGACGGGCAAAGGCAACGACCAGGTCCGCTTCGAACTGACGGCGTACGCGATCAAGCCGAACATCCAGGTCATCGCGCCGTGGCGCGAGGAGCGGTTCCGGAATGAATTTCCGGGCCGGCAGGCGATGATCGAATATTGCGCAACGCACAAGATTCCCGTCGAGGCGTCGGCGAAGAAGCCGTATTCAATGGACCGAAATCTTCTGCACATTTCGTTCGAGGGCGGAATCCTCGAGGACCCGTGGAACGAGCCGCCGAAGGACATGTTCAAGCTGTCGGTGTCGCCGGAAGACGCGCCGAACAAGCCGGAATATGTGGAAGTCGAATTCGTCAAAGGCAACGCGGTTGCGGTGAATGGCAAGAAACTTTCGCCGCTCGGCGTGATGCAAACACTCAACAAACTCGGCGGCAAACACGGCGTCGGCCGGATCGACATGGTCGAAAACCGGTTCGTCGGGATGAAGAGCCGCGGCGTTTATGAAACCCCCGGAGGAACGATCCTCCATCGCGCCCGCGAGGCCGTCGAGCAGGTCACGATGGATCGCGAAGTGATGCACCTTCGGAATCAGTTGGTGCCGCAGTACGCGAAGCTGATTTACAACGGTTTCTGGTTCGCGCCCGAGCGCGAGATGCTCCAGACCGCGATGGACGAAGCCGCAAGCTGCATCACCGGCACTGCGCGCATCAAGCTCTACAAAGGCTCCGCAAGCGTCGTCGGCCGGAAGTCGGCGAAGTCGCTCTATGATCCGCATATCGCCTCATTCGAAGGCGCAGGCGGTTACAATCAGGGCGACGCGACGGGCTTCATCAAGCTGAACGCGCTGCGGCTGCGCGTGCGGGCAAACCTGAATAAGAAGAAATAACCACGGAGATCACGAAGGCGCGGAGCGATCCGCGCCCGCGCCTTTTTCACACCATGGAAGCATTCACATACAAACGAGGACAGCTCTTCGCCGAGGGCGTCTCGGTCGCCGAACTCGCGAAGAAATTCGGCACGCCGCTGTTCGTCTATTCGCGCTCGCATATCCAGGAACAATATCGCTCGCTCATCGGCGCATTGAAGGAACTCGATCCGCTCATCTGTTATTCGGTGAAAGTGAACACCTCTGCCGCGATCATCAACACGCTGGCGAAGGAAGGTTCCGGCGCCGATGTCGTTTCCGGTGGCGAACTCTATCGCGCAATGAAAGCTGGCATTTCCGCAGGGCGGATCGCCTTTGCCGGCGTCGGCAAGACCACGGCTGAAATTGAATTTGCGCTCAAGAGCAACATCTTGTTCTTCACTGTCGAATCGGAGCAGGAACTTGAGCGGATTTCTGCTGTCGCAAAACGGCTGAAGAAGACAGCGCGCGTTGCGCTGCGTGTGAATCCGGACGTTGATCCCAAGACGCACAAATACATTTCGACCGGGAAAAAAGAGAACAAGTTCGGCATGGACCTGAACCGCGCGCTACACAATTATGCGCTTGCCGCAAGACTCCCGAATATCGAGATCGCCGGGCTGCACATGCACATCGGCTCGCAGATTCTCGATGCGACTCCTTTCGCCGAGGCTGCGATGAAGGTTGCTTCGGTCGCGACGGAGCTGAAGAAACTTTATCCGACATTTCGCTATCTCGACATCGGTGGCGGGATCGGCATTCGCTACAAGCCGGAACAATCGCCGCTTTTGCCCGCGACATTCGCGAAGGCTGTCGTGCCGATTTTGAAACCGCTCGGCCTGAAACTCGTGATGGAGCCGGGCCGCAACATCGTCGGTAACGGGGGCATTCTCGTCGTCGAAGTCCAATACGTTAAACAGGGGCCGTCAAAGAAATTCATCATCGTTGACGGCGCGATGAATGATTTGATCCGGCCGGCGCTGTATGAAGCGCACCACGAAGTCATCGCGGTGAAACAGGCGAAGAAGAAGACGCGCGGTGATGTCGTCGGCCCGATCTGCGAATCGGCTGATTTTTTTGCGCTGGATCGCGAGCTGCCGGACGTGAAGCAAGGCGACCTGCTCGCAGTGATGAGCTGCGGCGCGTATGCGATGAGCATGTCATCGAATTACAACAGCCGCCCGCGCGCCGCCGAAGTCATGGTCAGCGGCAAACGCGCGGCACTTGTGCGCCGCCGCGAACGGATCGAAGAACTCGTCTGCGGTGAGACGATCCCCATGGCGTGGTGATCCGCATTTGGACCGGACTGCGCGGCGGACCGATGCCAGGTCAGGTCCGACAACCCGGCAGCGCGCGAAGTCTTCAAGAGGGAGGTGACGAAGATGCATTTTGCGATACGTTGTGATGCAGTGCCGGGAAAACTGCAGGAACTCGACCGATGGCTGAAGGATCGCGCAATAAAATTCTGGTCGCAGCGCGAGGCGGTCAACCGCCTCCCGACTTTTTTCCCCCCACGATGCGACGGGAAAGCGGTGGAAACTTCCAATGATTGGAAATTGCGGCCGCGAAAAGTTCCAATCATTGGCAAGAACCCGCTGCCGGTTTTTCCAATGATTGGAAAGGCCGCAAGCGGGCGGGCCGCCGGCGGACCGGCGCGCCTGGATGGGCCCGCATGATAAAACGCTTGCAAACCGGAGCCGCCGTCCTATTGTTCGCGCCTGCTTTTTTGGGCGGGGGCGTAGCTCAACTGGTTTAGAGCGCTGCCCTGTCACGGCAGAGGTTACGGGTTCGAGCCCCGCCGCTCCCGCCATTTCTTAGCGCGTGCAGGATTCATCGCCGTGATGAATCGTTCATTGCAGCGCGGTGCCGGCTGCGGCATCATCAATCCCATGTCAGCATTCATCTCCATTCGCGGCGGCACCGCTGTGCGGCCCGGCGTGGCGCGTCGCGTAGCCTGGGCTTCCACTCTGGCCGTTTTCGCCCTGCTTGTGGCGTCCGCCTGCCAGCGCAAGACGCAACAGACGGTCGAGAGCGTTGTCAAAGCCGGCAATCGGGCTGCGGTGATCCGCGTCGCCGCGCAGAATGCGCAACTTTTCGGAACTGTGTATGAAATCACGCAGCGCATGCTGAACCGCACCGAAAACCAGCTCGACGCGCACCAACCCGGCAGCGACATCGCCCAGCTCAACCGCATCGGCAACAGCGCGCGGATTCAGGTTTCGTACGAAACCTTCCGCCTGCTCGATCTGGCGCAGCAATATTCGGTTCTTTCCGGCGGCGCATTTGACTGCTCCGTCGCACCGCTGTCATATCTTTGGGGATTCGAGGGCGGGCCGGGTCCGACGAACATACCGTCGGCCGATGCGATTCAGGCCGCGCTGCTCGGCGTGGGCGCGCGCAACGTTTCCCTCTTCGACAACACCTCCGCCGCGTTGACCCACACGCAGGCGCGGATCAGCGTCGATTCACTGATTGATGCCTACGCCGCCGACATGTCGCTGGTCGAGGCGCGCGACCGGACCGTGGCGAACATGTCCATCCAGATCGGCAACAACATGCGTGCAATCGGTGCGCCGAATTCCGGGACGGCCTGGGAATGGGCGCTGCCCGATCCGTTCGCCACCAATGCGACGATGGGAACAATTTCGCTTAACACAGGCGGCCTCTCCATCGTCTTGCTCCGCGACAAGACCGTCCAGATCGGTGGCAGGATTTACGGCCATGTCATCAACCCGCACACCGGAATGCCCGTCACAGAGACGGCGATGGCCGTCGTCGCGGGGCCGAGCGCCACGAAAAGTTGCGCGCTGGCGCAGGCCTTGATTGTCACCGGCGCGGAAGACGCGGCAACCATTCTGCCAAGGTTCGCGAAGTGTTCGGCGTTGATCATTCCCGACAAGCAGCCGCCGGAAATCTGGATGACGCGCGACTTCGCGCCGCATGTAAAATTGAACGGCGCGGTCCAACAGTCGGTTCACTTCATTGAGATCGGACTGGCCGCCCAGCCTGTCAAAGATGACGACGCTGCAAACGCGACAAATGCGATTCCAGCTTCGACGCCGCCAGCGGGGAAATGATCGCCGTGCTCGCACACCGCGGCTGGAAAACTTCGGCGGCGAGAGCGCGGATTTCCCCGGCGCGGACGGATTCAAGTTTCGCGACGATCTCCTCCGGCTGCAAAATATCGCCGTAGGAAATCAACTGCTCTGCGCACCACGTCATCTGGTTGGTCGAGCTTTCGAGGCCGAGGCGTAGCTGGCCGATGGCGTAATCCTTCGCCTGCCGTAATTCTTTCGCTGTCGGCGCGCGCGACCGGAGGCGGCCCAGTTCGCGGAAAATCAGATCGAGTGCGGCGGGCGTCCGGTCGGCGTCGAGGCCGGCATCAACCGAAAACAAACCCGTTTCGTCGAAAAGCTGCATTCCGCTGCTGATCGCGTAGGCCAGTCCGTTGTCTTCTCGGACGATCTGAAAAAGCCGGGAGCTCATATTTTCGCCGAGCAGGACGCTCATCAGCTTCATCGCATATTTCCGTTCGTCATACCTGCCGAACGTACGGAAGCCCAGCGCCAGATGCGTCTGATCAATGCGGCGCTTTTCGAGTGCGAAGTTTTCTTGCGGCGCGCCGGCGGCGAGTTTCTCGTGCGCCGGCGGCGCACGGCGCGTCAGTCCGCCAAACCATTTCTTCGCCAGCGAAACCGCTGTCGGATGTTTGATGTCACCAGCGAGCCCGATAACGATGTTCTCCGAAATGTAATGGGCCGATTTGAAATTCAGGATTTCTGCACGCGTCATGCCGGCGAGCGTTTTCTCGGTGCCGGTGATCGGGCGTCCGAGCGGATGGCCCGGCCAGAGCGCGGCCATCAGGTGCTCGTCGACCTGCTGCGCCGGCTGGTCGCGGTACATCGCGATTTCCTCGACGATGACCTCGCGTTCGCGACCGATGTCGGCGGGCGCAAATTTCGGATTCAGCATCATGTCGGCCAGCACCGCGAAAACCTCGTCGGCGTGCTCCGCGGTCGCGCGCGCATAAAAACACGTCAGTTCCTCCTGCGTGTAGGCGTCGAGATAGCCGCCGCGTCCCTCGATCGCCTGCGAAAGCTGTTTCGCATTTCGCGTCCGCGTACCTTTGAACAGCATGTGCTCGATGAAGTGGCTCATGCCGTTGAGCCGCGCCGTTTCATTCCGCCCGCCAACCTTGATCCACATTCCTATCGTCACCGCCGCGACGTGGGGCATCGTCGCCGTCGTGACGCGGATGCCGTTGGGCAGCGTGCTTGTGTGAAGATTCAATTTCATGGTTCCGTTTTTCTCCGCGCGGGAATCCTTCGCATCATTGCGGCAGCGGCGGCAGATTCAAATCCGCGGGCGGGTGGCCGGTCGCGGGCCGCGTGAACGGCGTTCCGTATTTCGTGAAGCCCGGCACGAAGCCGCCGCTCGACAGAAAGAACTCGCCGTTCTCGACGCCCATGAAACGGTCATGCCGGTCCTCGCCGCCGGTCTCGTCGTGGCTGAAATGCGCCGTCGTGATTTCGATCCATTTTCCTTCCGCCGTGCGGACCCATTGATTTCCGAACAGTGCCTTGCGCCGCAAATTTCCGTTCGACCCGCCGAAATTTTCGCTGAAGCTGTAGAGGCCGTCGAGCCAGTGCCCATCCTTCGGCGCGTTCCATGTTGCGATCAGCATCCACTGCTTCTTTTCGGGATGAAACCACCAGCCCGAATAAATCGTATGTTTGTTTTCCGCCTGCTTGATCTCGACGATGAACCGCTGCTTCTCGCCGGTCTTCCACGGATACACCAGATGACTGTGTCCGCCCGTTCCCTCGTGGCCGAAATCGCCCGCGGAGACTCCTTCGCCTTTTGCGACCAGCGTCGTGCGATTTTCGCTCGCGACCTTGCTGCGGTCGTCGTGTTCGCCGCCGGAGTCCCACACGCTGAAAATAATCCGCCGCTCCGTCGGGCTGTTCACCTGCATCCCGAAATAGCCGCGGCTCCACCCGCACACCTCGTAATACGTCGCCACCGGCTCCTCGATGCCCGTCGCCTCGCAATAAAACGCCGCGATCTTTTCGCCCTTCGGCTCCGGATAGCTCAGATGCACCGATGCCGTATTGCGCCGCTCCTTCAAATTGAAATGCGCGTCCTTCGCCGCCGGCCCGACGAGCAGCAGCGACTCGATGTCGCCCGCCGATTTCCCTTTTGCGTTCAGCGATTCCAGCGCGAAAACGCACGGCCCCGCCTCCGAAAAATCGAACCGACCGAAATTCATCAGCACCGTCTGCGAACCGCTGCCCGCCGCCGTCGCGACGTTCGACTGTTTGCCAACGGTCAACCGCAGCTTCGTCATATCGCCCGCCGGCAGCCGCAAAACGATCCCGACCTGAAGCCAGCCCGCATTCTTGACTTCGCCGCCCCAGATAATTTTTTGCGCCGGATCAATCCACCGCGAAACGCCCTCACGCGAAACGCGCGCCCCGTTCGGATCGGGCGAGATGTAGGCCGTAAACCCCGGCACGCGCAGCCGGTCGCCCGCATCCGCCCCGCAAACTTCCAATGATTGGAAAAGCACGAGAGCAAGACTTCCAATCATTGGCAAAAGAATTGATTTATTTTTCATTCGCACCGCCGTCATGTCCGCGCCTGAATGGTCAGGCCGCGCCGCATCCTCACACTCATTCGAAACGCTTCGAACGGTATTGGAACGCCCTTCATGAAGCAAGCGCCGCGCGGCGCGGAGACAGATGGCTGCTGCGCTTCGATGCTCGGCGTTGCGACGGGCTCGATGCCGAGAGGCGGAACCCGGCATGGAGTGACGGCGTCCCCGCCGTCACTTTCTTTTTCTTGTGATGGCGGGGACGCCATCACTTAAAATTATTGAGCTTCAATCGTCAGCGCCGCGACGGGGTCGAGCCCGCTAACTCGTGAGTAAGTTCCCGTCGGGTCGTTGCCGCCTTGTTTGGTGCCGGTCCAGACTTCGACGACGGCGTGCGTGACGAACATGGTCGCTTCGATGATCAGCTTCCAGTCGCCCGCGGCGGTGTCGAAGAAAAGTTTCTGGGATGCGCCGGTGAGGATTTCGGCGGGGTTATCGTTGTGCAGGTGCGACCAGCCGGAGCCGAAATTGATCCAGTATCCGTTCTTCATGCCGGGCCCGGTGCCGGGTTTGAGATACGAACTCCAGAACAAGTCGCCGCTGGTGGCGTAGCGGGATAAGTCGCGGTGGAAGGTGCCGTCCCATGGGATGCCGCCGGAGACGCCACCGTCCCAGCGCCAATCGCCGGGTTGGCGGTTGTTGGGATCAGGCCATTTCAAGCCGGAGTCCCAGTGGGGCTTGAGAATCTTGCATTCTTGCGATGCGCCGACCAGGCCGGCGGTGTAGTTGGCGATGCGATAGGTGTCGGCGGTGGGGCCGGTCGGGTTGGTTGGTGCGTATTCGTTGCGGAGCGCGGCGTCGATTTCGTCGGCTTTTTCGCGCTTCACGGCCTCGGATGGCTTGTCAGTCATGGTGTCTCCTGCTGTTCGCTTGAAGCGCGATTTGTTAGGACAACCGGCCCAAACTGGCAAGCCTTTGGAACGCCCGCCTTCGCCATCCGGGGCCTCGCTTGATTTCAAACATCCCGAAATGTAAAGTCCGGCCATGAGCAACTATCGCGTCACCTTGATTGAACATGAAGGCGGTGTTTCCGTCAGTTGTCCCGCGCTCAAAGGCTGCCATTCGCAGGGACGCACGCGCGAAGAAGCCCTGAAAAACATTCGCGAGGCCATTCAGGAATGGCTCGCGGCCGAAGCCGACGAGAAGAAACTTTTCAAGGTCAGCGAAGCCGAAGTCATGGTTTGACATGCCCAAACTTCCCGGCATCCGGCATCAGGACGCCATCCGCGCGTTTGAAAAGCTCGGCTATCGCATCATCCGGCAAGGCGGCCACATCGTCATGTCCAACGGCGAAACGCGGCTCATCATTCCGCGCGCGAATCCGATTGATCCCTACACCATGGGTGCCATCGCCTGCGATGCCGGTCTGACACCCGACGAATTTCGGAAGCTGGTGTGAAAAGCAACCCGGTGTACGCCAGACACGAAAGCGGTGCCGACCTGTCCGCCGACACCATCGAGGCAAAATGGCGGACGCGGTCATCGGAAAAGGTTTTGGCCGGTGATTTCCAATGATTGGAAAATGACATGAATCGGATTTCCAATCATTGGAAATGTGAAGATTGCGAGCAGCGTGAATGCTGCTATTCTCCGCGGCCATGGCAAACAAATCCTCATCGCTTCTCGACACCCGCGTCATTTATTGCGGCGACAATCTCGAACAGCTCAAGAAACTGCCCGACGCGTGCGTTGACCTGATTTACATCGACCCGCCGTTCAATTCGAACCGCAACTACGAAGTTTTCTGGGGCGAGACGAAAGAAAAGCGCGCCTTCGAAGACCGCCACGAAAGCACGCGGGCCTACATCGACTACATGCGTCCGCGTTGTGTTCTGCTCTCGCGTGTGTTGAAAAAGACCGGTTCGTTTTATTATCACTGCGACTGGCACGCCTCGCATTACGTCAAGGTCATGCTCGACCAGATTTTCGGCGAGAACAATTTCCAGAATGAAATCGTCTGGAAGCGAAGCAGCGCCCACAGCGACTCGAAAAGATACGGCGCGAATCACGACACGGTTTTTTTCTACACCGGCGGCGGAAATTCATGGACGTGGAACAAAGAGTTCACGCCATACGACCCGGATTATCTCGAACAGAACTACCGATACAAGGATGAGACGGGCCGCAAATTCCGTGTCTCCGACATGACGGCAAACAAACCCGGTGGTGATGTTTCGTATGAATGGACGACGCCGGACGGAAAAAAAGTCACTCCATATAAAGGGCGATATTGGGCGTACTCGAAAGAAAAGATGAAGAAGATGGAGGAGGCGGGCCTCCTTTATTACCGCACCACAGGAATGCCGATGCTGAAACATTACATCGACGAAATGCCCGGCGTGCCTGTCCAGACTTTTTGGGACGACATCAAGCCCGTCATTTCAGGAAGCGAAGAACGGCTTGGCTATCCAACGCAGAAACCGCTGGCGTTGCTGGAAAGAATCATCAAGTGCAGCAGCAACCCGGACGACATCGTGCTTGATGCGTTCTGCGGCTGCGGCACGGCGCTCGTCGCGGCGCAGAAATTGAAACGCCAGTGGATCGGAATTGATATTTCCCCGACAGCCTGCCGCGTCATGGCGAAACGATTGCGCGATGTCTGTGGAATACGCGATGACGTGGAACTCGTGAAAACGGGGCGGGGCTTTGTTGTTCAAGACCTGCCCAAGACGGAGGAAGAACTCCGCAAATATCCGCCTTTTGAATTCGAGAACTGGGCCGTACTTGCCCTTGGCGGAATCCGAAACAGATCGCAGGTCGGGGACAAAGGAATTGACGGGCGCATCTTCCCTGTTTCCGCACTCGATAACGTGAAGCGACCGGAAGCCGATGAACTGGATTTGCAAGAGGCATTCCTTCCGCTTCAGGTGAAGCAAAAAGACAAGGCCGGCAGACCCGACATCGACGCATTCGAAACCGCGATGCGCCGCGCGAAATGCGACAAGGGCATCTTTGTCTGTTTCGATTACACGGCCGATGCGCTTCGTGAAATCGACAGGTTCTTCCGCGAAGAAAACAGGCTCATCATACCGCTGACTGTCAAAACCATCATCAATCAGGAAGTCGGAATGATCGCGGCGGCCTATTGGACCAAAAAGGCTGAAATGTGCGCAAGATGAGAAGCAGAGACCGTAAGCTCGGCTACTTCGTCGCCTTCGACTTCACCGCCGACGCGCTTTTCGAGATCGACCGTTTCCAGCGGCAGACGGGCCGCACGATCAAACCGCTCACCGTTCAGGAAATCCTTGATGAAGAAATTGCGATTCGGAAACCGGAATGAAAAAGTGACGCGGGCATCCTGCCCGCAGAAGCGAAAACTTCCAATGATTGGAAAATGACATGAGCCGGATTTCCAACCATTGGAAGTGTGCCTTCAAAGCCGACCACGCCGTCATCATCCCGCTGACCGTGAAAGAAATCTTCGACGACCAAATCGCACACAAGCTGGAGTGATTAGACATGACTCCCGAAGAGAGAATCAAAGAACTCCAGCGAGAATGGGCGCGCAAGAAGTCCGACCTCGCGGATACGATAGTCTCAGGACCTTTCATTGAACCAAGCGATTCGAGCGGGGTCTTGGCGACTGGCATCCGGTATGCGGGATTCAAAGTCGTGCTGTCAGCCGATAACAAAAAGATGGCCGCCGAAATTGTGGCGGATGACCGTCGGTGGGAATCAAACTTTCGAAACCTCTTTCTTTTTGAGGACGAAATCATTTTCCCAATAATGCACGTGAAGCATGATCGTCGAGATTTCTCCAATCTAGTAAGCCTGCCATTCGCTCTCGACGAGGTCTACAACCATGCAACAAGGTTGCCGAATGACATCATCAGCCTGCTTGAGTCGATGACTCCGATGCTGGCGTTGCGTTACGGATGGGCCCATCTCAAGAACGGAGCTGAATTCTTTGTGAATCCCCTTCTGTCTTCGGCGGGCTTCGCAGCGTCGCCAATGCAGGTTTCAAAGATCGCGCTTTCAGTTAAACTCGTCTGGGCGTTTCCAAGCCTTCGGAAGGCTGGAAAGATCAAATATTATCTCGCTGCCGGAACGATCATCATCCCACGCGTGCATGGCGGTGGCCTCAATTTTGACGACACACGCTGGGGCGGGGTGACGCGTGAGCCTTTCTGTGGCGCGCTGCGAAACAAGGCTGCCTCACTTTGCCAGAAGCCATGCGATGTCCTTTCTGATGCTGGACGCAAGCGTGCGATCGACGTTCTCGACTGGAACCGCGGTGAGAAGAAAAGCCTACGCGCGGAGCAGCACGAGGCGCGCGTCTCGTTCGTCAAGCAGAACCGCGACCTCTGGTATAATCACGAGGGACTTGCGGATGCGCTAATCAAGGCGGGGCTGTACAGCACGAAGTACAACCTCATGAACATCGTCGATTCTTGCGCATGGCTCGTCAAACTTGCCGACGCACAGGAAGCGCCGGACGGAATTGACTTCCAGATTTAGGCAGCGCTGTCGGCCTGCCGGGATCGGCGATCCCGGCTACAAGGCCCGGCGGGCCGATGGATGGTAGCCGGTGGCGCGAGCCACCGGACAAAGAGGCGGACAAAGTCATTCCTCTTCTGGAAGCGACGAAACGAACGGTGTGGCCCTTGCGGACTTGGCGTTCATCGGCATCAAAAACGATCATGGATGGTATCAGGACGAATCAGACGCCCCGCGGAAGAGGATTTTGATTTTCGGCCTGTTGTGTCCGGCGGTTGAAACCGCCGGCTATTTTCCGTCGTCCCTACGGGACTTTGGGTGCGTCCGCCCGATTTCGGCTTCATTTGCATAAATTGCTGATAAATCGAGCGCTACATTCCAAGCGGAAGGCGCGTAACGCCAAACATCGGGCACGAAACGCAAAACATTGACCACGGAACGCCAAACATCGGGCGCGGAACGCCAAACATTGGGCTCGGAATTCCAAGCAGTGACCGCGATACGGAAAACATCGGGCACGGAACGCCAAACATTGACCACGGAATTCCAAGCAGTGACCGCGATACGGAAAACATCTGGCATGGAACGGCAAACATCGACCACGGAATTCCAAGCAGTGACCGCGATACGGGAAGCATCGGGCATGGAGCGCCAAGCATTGACCAGGGAACGCCAAACAAGGACCACGAAGCGAGCCG
>CAIVKH010000159.1 GCA_903906425.1 uncultured bacterium | reverse complement strand
GCCTCCAGGGTTTGCTGCTCCTCGGCCGTCATGGACAATGCACAAGCTGGATTCCACATGTTCGGCAGCATGACAGGAATCCAGAGATCGTAAAGATATGACTGTTACACTACACTAGCAATCATTCGCTCCTCCCGGGGCGGACGATGATTCACCATGACCGTTCCGGTGGTTGTCACCACCGGCTACGTTCCATTGCCCTGCCGGGGCATTGTTCCAATCATTGGAAAACATCCGCATCGCCACTTCCAATGATTGGAAGGGCTGATTCGGCCCCCAAAGATGACGCATGGGGGCTGGGAGGGCAGATTTTATACAAGTGGCTGCCAAATAACTCATTGGATCGTACGTACGGGGGGCCTGGAGGGTCGGATTTGTTCCAATTCCGCGCGATTTTGTCACAATTCCGCGCGTGTTTGGTACTGGGTCGTACGTGCCAGATGCAAAGTCGTACGTTTTTGCGACAGTTCCGTGCGTGCGCGGTGCAGGCTCGCAAGCCCAGGAGCAATTCCTCACGTGAGCGGTGCCGGGTCGTTCGTGCTTTGTGCGGGGTCGTACGTGCGTGGTGCCGGGTCGTTCGTTCATGGCGCAGCGTCGTGTCTTTCCTTATGTAAGAAGTGCGTTGCGACAATGCGCCCCACCATTTCCAATGATTGGAAGTTTGCGCGGGCGCCGTTTCCAATGATTGGAGAAGTTTGCGCCCGCAGGTTTCCAATGATTGGAATTTGCGGTTTGCGCGGGGCGGGGCGAGGGCTATGGTGCGCGGAGTTTCTTAGGAGATTATCCATGTCGATTTCATTGAAGGAATATGTGGCGCGCCGGGAGCGGGTGTTCAAGTCGCTGAAGGGCGCGGCGGCGGTGGTTTTCGCGGGCGAGGAGTCGGCGACGCTGCTGGGCAAATGGAAGACGAACCGGTTGTTTTGGTATCTGACCGGAATCCAGAATGAGTCCGGCGCGGCAATCCTGTTCGATCCGTCGGCGGAGAATCCGAAGCACCAGATCGTGCTGTTCCTGCGTCCGCTTAATCCCGAGGTGGAGCGGTGGGACGGCTTGCGCGAGGAGATTTCGCCGAGGCTGCGCGAGCAACTCGGCTTCAGTGCGATCATCCGCAACTCGTCGCTGCCGGCGTTCCTCACTGGCGCGGCGCGGCGCGCGAAGAAGCTGGCGTGCGTGCATCCGTTCTCGGTTTATCCGTCGGCGGTGTCGCCGGACCTGGAGGCGTATCGCAAGGTTTCCGAGCGCGTGCCGGGCGTGGAGATTCAGGACCGTTCGCAACTGCTCTACGAGATGCGCGCGATCAAGTCGCAGGCGGAACTTGACCTGATGAAGCAGGCGGTCACGGCGACCGATGCGGGCTTCGATGCGGCAATGAAGATGATCAAGCCGGGCGTGAATGAAGCGCTGATCGAGCGGACGATGGAGGACGCGTTCCGCGCGCATGGCGGGACGGGGCTGGCGTACAACTCGATTGTCGGCGCGGGCGTCAACGGGACGGTGCTGCACTACAGCGCGAACAACACGGTGGTCGGCCCGGACGATCTGATCGTGATTGATGCGGCCGCGGAGGTCGAAGGCTACTGCGCCGACGTCACGCGCACGTTCCCGGCGAGCGGCAAGTTCACCGCGGAGCAGCGGGAGATTTACGAGATCGTGCTGGCGTCCGAGCTGGCCGGCATCAAGGCGGCGCGGCCCGGCGCGCACATGGTCCGCGAGGTGGACAAGGCCTCGCGCGATGTGATCGAGAAGGCCGGCTATGGCCATACGTTCATTCACGGCATCGGCCACCAGCTCGGCATCGACGTCCACGACGTGACGCCTGACGGCACGCTGAAGCCGGGTATGGTCGTGACGATCGAGCCGGGAATTTATCTGCCCGAAAAGAAATTCGGCGTGCGCATCGAGGACGACATCCTGATCACCGCCAACGGCAGCGTGAACCTGACCGGGATGATACCGAAGACGATCAAGGCCGTCGAAGCGGCGATGGCACGATAGGAGTCAGGTTTCGGGTGTCAGCGATGAATAAGGCAAAGATTCTGCTTTCGTTGTCACTCGCCGCGAATCTCGTCGCGGCCATCATGCTGGCGCGGAACTTTTCGGGATCATCCAGTGTGACTGCGCCGGCTCAGCCGCCGGTTGAGCGCACGGCTCTGAAGATACCGGAGCACAAGGCCACGACCGAAACGAGCCGGCCGAGAATCCCGGCGACACCGGCGCTGCTGGTCGCAGGCGATACGAATCAACTCACGAAGATCTGGGGCCGCGTCGCCGATCCGGACTACAAGCAGTTCGTCGCGAACCTCCGCGCCATCGGCATGCCGGAGGAAACGATCCAGGACATCGTCATGTTCGATCTATTCAAATCGCTCGGCGAGCAGATGGGCGGACTGGCGCGCCGCACGGCGGTTCCGTTCTGGCAGTGCCGCAAATATGGTCCGAAGCCGGCGGACGTGACCAACGAAGTTCAGGAAGCGACCGCGCAACTGGAGGCGATGACCACCGACCTGCTCGGCGTCGCGCCGCAACGATGGTTCCTGGACCGCTGGAGCTGGCTGGAGGTTGCGATGTCGGGATCGAACAGCGAAAACTTCTGGGCGCTCCAGGAAATGTTCGCGGGGCTGGGCGAGATGAACGATCTGAATTGGATGCCGCCGGGTCGCCTGAATGATCTGCGGATGCTCCACCTTCAACACGATAAGGCGCGGCGGGAATTGCAGCAGAAGATTGATGCCGCGAAGACCGACGAGGAACGCGCGGCGCTCAGGAAGGATTACGAGAAGTTCACCGACGACAACGAGAAGGCCGAGGATGCGTTTCTCACCGAGGCCGAGCGCCGCGAAAAGGAACTGCGCGAGGACAACCACCTGACGCAACAGCTCGCGAATGTTGATGTGACGCGCGCGGAATACGAGCGGCTGCACGATCTCGCGAAGGGCTGCAACGCGACGAACGTGCCGCTGTTTCGCGATGGCACGCCGGAGGCCGCGCAGGCGCTGAACATTCTCGGCGCAGAACGGTTCGCCGAATTTCAGCGCGGGGCCGATCCGAAGTATGGCGAGATGCTCAATTATTGTGTGCAAAAGAAGGTCGCCCCGGAGACGGCCATCCAGCTTTACGACATCCGCAAAACCTGTGCGCAAAGCATCCGCGATGGCGCTTCCTTCAAGGAGGCTCGCGCCGAGGGGATCAACGCGTTCACCGCGCTGCTCGGTGCCGACGATGTGAAATCATACCAATGGATGCTGCCGTCGGCCTCGTTGTATGTGGTGACTTCCAAGGACACGATGGAGACCATCGCGACGAAGTATCACGTCACGCCCGAGTTGATCCTGAATGCCAGCGTCCTTTCCGCCGGTGCGACGCTATCGCCCGGCCAGACCATTCAGATTCCTCATCTCTGAGCCGGACTATTCCGGTTTCGGTGGCTGGGGTGGGGGCGCTTGGTCTGAGATGACTTCAGCCTCGGCCTCAGGCTCCCCCTTGCGGCCTGTCACCAGCCGGAAAATCAATTTCACCAGCGACACGATGATCAGGCCGAGGATCACCGCGAGAATGATTGCGATCTTGATCGTGAGCAACGCCGTCATGAGCACCAGATTGATCAGCCCCGGCAGCGAAAAAACGGAACGCGCGCGAAAGATTTTTCCGGAGAACCACGTGCCGCGATAGGTCAGGCCTTTGAAGCCGGTGTGCAGCGTGAAGCCCCGCGTGTTGAACGCGCCGATGCGCGTGCGGATGCTGGCGGAAAGGCCCCCGCGGCTGATGTTGATACCGACCGGGCCACCGATACGTCGTTGGAGGCGAAATCCCATTTGCCGCGCAGATTCGCCGCGAGCCGGAGTTGTGTCAACCCGCTAGCTGACCCGCAGCCAGACCGTTTTCAAATACGCCGGCTCATCCGCGCTCGAAGGAAAATCCGGCGGCTGCGCCGTGAAATGTTCGCGCACGACCCGCCGTCCCGACGCGCGGATCGCCCCGCGGACATCGTGGAGAAAACTTTCCGGTTCCCATCGCGCCGCGTTCGACGACGCGAAGAGAATTCCGCCGCCGGCGAGCAGCGGCATCGCGGCCGTCACGAGCTGGCCATAATCTTTTTCGGCGCGAAACACGCCGCGCTCCTTCGATTTCGAGAACGTCGGCGGATCGAGGATGACCGCATCGAACTTCCGCTGCTTCTTCGCGAGCCGCCGCATCCAGTCGAACGCGTCGCCGTAGATGAAATCGTGCGCGGCCGGATCAATCTGATTCAGCGCAAAATTCCGCCGCCCCCAATCCAGATATTTTTTCGACAGATCCAGGCTCGTCGCGCGGAAACCCGCCTTCGCTGCGCAGACCGAAAACGCGCAGGTGTAGGCGAACGTGTTCAGCAGTTCGCCGGATGCCGGCAGCGGAAAATCCGGTGCGACCTGCTTCGTGAGAATTCGTCTTCGATTTTCGCGCTGATCGAGAAAAAGCCCGACCGAATAGCCCTCGGTAAAACTCAGTTCGTAGCTCGCGCCATTTTCGCGGACGGTGAATCGCTCCGGCGCGACCGCGCCGCAAATATGCTGCGGGCACGATTCCTCGACGTTCGCGCGGCGGACCTGCCGGTTCAGGAATTTGTGATAGGCGCCGCCATTCGGGATCTCCGCGACGAACTGCTCCAGCAATTCCACTTCGTCCGGCCGCAGCGGAAACTCCGATTGCGAAAGAAAGAAATCGCCGAGTCGGTCCACGTACATGCCGGGCCAGCCGTCGCTCGCGCCATGAATGACGCGGCAGCAGTTGGTCAGATCGCCATCGAGAATATTTTTCCGAGAATTCACGCGCGCACCATCGCAAGTTTCCAATGATTGGAAAAGTCCGCTCTCGAAATTTTCCAATGATTGGAAATGCGGGAAAGTCGCGCGATGCCGCGCTTGACCGGGGACTGGCAATTGCCATGATGCGGCACATTCGCAGGACGTCGGGCGTCAATGTGCGAAGGAAGGAGTCGGTCATGAACTGGTATTACGTTTTGAACGGCGGGCGGTGCGGGCCGGTGGGCGCGGAGGAATTTGCTCAGCTGGTGGCCGCGGGCACCATCGGGCCGGAGACGCTGGTGTGGCGCGAGGGCATGACCGAGTGGAAGCCGTACCGGCTGATCGAGCTGATGGGCGTGCCGGTGGAGGCCGCCGCGGTCGCGCCGATTTTTACGCCGGCGCAGCCGGGCGAGGGGCAGATCAACTGCTCGGAGTGCGGGCGCGTTTTTCCGATGAGCCAGGTGCTCGATTACAGCGGCAAGAAGATTTGCGCGGACTGCAAGCCGGCGTTCTTCCAGAAGCTGCGCGAGGCCGGCGAGTCGGCGGTGATGAGTGAACTGAACTATGCCGGGTTCTGGATCCGCTTCGGCGCAAAATTCATTGATGGCCTCATCATGTATGCCGTGTCGCTTGTCTGCCAGTTGACCGCTGGCCTGGGCGCGTCGCCGTTCGCGAACCGGGGGCCGGAGATGGCCGTGGGTTCAATGGCGCTGATGATGGTCGTTGGCGTCGCGCTGCCGCTCATGATTCGGATCGCCTACAACGGATGGATGGTCGGACGCTTCGGCGCGACGCTCGGGAAGATGGCCACCGGCGTAAAGGTCGTGCGGTCCGATGGCGGCGGCGTGACGTATGGCCGCGCGTTTGGCCGCGCCGCCGCGGAGATCGTCAGCGGCATGGTCTGCCTCATCGGCTACATCATCGCGGCGTTCGACAATCCGCAGAAGCGCGCGCTGCACGATCACATGTGCGACACGCGCGTCGTGTTCAAGACGAGATGACGGGACGATGACCGGCGCGTATGTCAAATGCAGCGGCTGCTCCTACTCGGTTGAAGCGGCGGACTTCGCGCCTGCCGGAGTTGCGCACTGCCCCGGATGCCACCGGGAACTCACGGCCGCAATTTTCCCCGCGATGTGGAAACCGCTGGCGGCCGCGCTGCCCGATGCGCTCATCGCGACGGAAGAGGCGAGTTGCTTTTATCACGAGGCAAATCGCGCGGCGGTGGTTTGCGACGGTTGCGGGCGGTTCCTCTGCAAACTTTGCGATGTCGAAGTGCAGGGTCAGCATCTTTGCCCCGCATGCATCGAAGCGGGCGTTCGGAAAAAAAGCGTCGCGTCGCTTGATCACAACCGTTTTCTTTACGGACAATTCGCCGCCGCACTCGCCGTGGTCCCGATTCTCTTCTGGCCCGCGACGTGCCTGACCGCGCCCGCCGCCATCTTCACCGCCATCCGCTATTGGAAGCGTCCGGCCGGCGTCACCGGAACCGGCGGGCACTTTTACAATGTCATCGCGATCATTTTTGGACTCGTGCAAATCGTTGCGTGGACGGTCGTGATTGTCCGGCTGATCGCGAAAAACTAGGCCCGCATGGTGGAAAAACTGAAATACAAAAAGTTGCGTGCGGGCACCGGATCGAGTCTCGTGTCGCGGCACTCGCTGTGGATCGGCGGCGATCATCTGCTTTCCGTCACCAACACCTACGGCACTGAAAATTATCACCGCTACTACTTCGGCGAAATCCAGGCGCTCGTTGCGCACCGCACGTCTTCGTGGGTCATCGGCAACATCGTCCTCGGCGTGGTGACCGCGTGTTTCCTGATTCCAGCGCTGCTTTTGCTGCGCGAAGGCAATAGCGGCGTGAGCATTTCGCTTTTCGTCTTCGCCGGAATCTTGGGCGTGATATTTCTTCTTTACCTCCTCGCCGGCCCGACCGGGAAAATCTTCGTCCAGACGGCGACGAGCTACGACCAGATTCCCGGCGTCACCCGCTGGTTTAGCATCCGCAAAATCATGCGCCGCCTCGACCCGCTCATCCGGCAGGCACAGCAAATGTCCGTACCCGCGGCGGAGTCCGCGCCGGGTGGGCAATCCGTACCCGATCAACCAGCCGCGCAGCCCAGCGAAACCGCGCCGACTGCGTGACGCCATGGATCGTTTGCACCGCCAGCGTTGCTTCAACCACGCCGCTCGCGAAGCCGTCGCGCGCTGTCCGTCGTGCCGCCGCTATTTCTGCCGCGAGTGCGTTGTCGAGCACGACGACAAACTGATTTGCGCCGCCTGCCAGCGAAAGCTCACCGGCCCGAAAAAAAAGCGAACATCCATCGTGCGCGTCGCTGCGCGAATCGCGCAGGCCGCCGTCATGTTTGTCGTGCTTTGGATTTTGTTTTTCGCCTTCGGGCGGATCCTGCTTTCGCTTCCCGACAAATTTCATGAAGGCACATTCTGGTCGAAGGCCGGGGGCGGCGAGGAATGAACCGCAGGAAAAAAGACGGGCGCTCCGCGATTGACGTGATCGAGGAAACGGGCAACGTCCTCCGCGCCGCGCCCGCCGCCGCGCTGCTCGCGTATTACCTCGGCGGAATTCCGTTCATCATCTTTTTGATGAACCATGCCGCGCGGCTCGGCAGCGGAGCCGGCACCCAGCGGATGGCCGTCACCGGCGCGCTGTGGCTCGCTGCGTTGTTCCTCTGGATGAAATGCTGGCAGGTCGTTTTTGCGTCGCGCGTCATGGCCGCGATCCGCCGCGTCGAACCGTCGCCCTGGACGCCCGCCCGCGCGTGGCGGATGTTCATCCAGCAAACGGCCGTGCAACCACTCGGCCTGCTGATGATCCCGCTCGCCGCTGTCTTCGCGATCCCGTTCGCGCGCGTTCACGCGTTCTTTCAAAGCGCGACCGTTCTCGGCGATGGCGAAGAATCCAGCGTGACCGCGCTAGTTTCGAAATCGTGGAAGCAGTCCGGCAACTGGCCCAGGCAAAATCTGATCGGCATCTGGCTCCTAAGCCCGTGGATGCTCGGCATCGGCATCGGCCTGTTCGTCCTGATGACGTGGCTTCTCAGCTCGGCGGTGCCCTCCGCGCTCCTCTTCGTGATCATCATGCTGGCGCTTTCCTCGGCCCTGTTCTCCATCGGCCTCAGCAGTCCGCTCGGACTTCTCATCGCCGGCAACGTCGCCGCCGCCATCTTATTTTTGCCGTGGGCCGCGCAGCATTGGTTCGGATGGCGCACGACTTTTTCGCTCGCCGGATTTCACGCCGTTTTCAACTCCACCTTCCTGCTGATCGTCTTTTCGATCACCTATCTGGTCCTCGATCCACTGATGAAAACCTTCTACGTCCTCCGCTGCTTTTACGGCGAATCCCGCCGCTCCGGCGAGGACCTCCGCGTTGATCTACGCTCGCTCGCATCGCGCGCGGCATCCGCCATCGTCCTCGTCGTCGTTCTCGTCCTCGCTCCGTCTTCCGCCCTAGCAAAGAAAAAATCGGACTCCGCCCCTTCATCCGCGTCCGCCGGTAAGACTGATGGAATGGGCGGATCGTCGAAGAAAATTTCCAATGATTGGAAACCAGCGCAGCCGGAATTTCCAACCATTGGAATTCAACCTGACGAATTGAACCGCAAGATTGACGACGTGCTCAAGCGGCCGGTTTACCAGTGGCGGCTGCCGCCGCAGCCGGAGCCGGAGGTGAAGAAAGGAAAGGGATTTCTCGACAGCTTCTTTGAGGAGGTCACCGCCACGATGAAGCGTTTCGGCCAGTGGCTTTCGGACCGGCTGGGGGATTTCGAACGATGGCTGCGGCACCGGTTCGGGAAGAGCAGAGGGGAGGAGTCCGGCAGTTTCTCGGTGAGCGGGCCAAGCCCCAGCGTGTGGGTTTACATTCTGGTGTTCAGCCTCATCGCACTCGTCATCGTGGCGGGCATTTTGATTTTCAAGAAATGGCGCGCAAAAAGACTTGCGGCGCTTTCCGCGCAGGCCATCGCGGCTGCTTCGATTCCCGACATCCACGACGAAAATATTCTCGCGAACCAGTTGCCGGCCGACGAGTGGCTCGCGCTCGCGCGCGAATTTGCCGGCAAGGGCGAATACCGCGGTGCGCTCCGCGCGCTGTTTCTGGCGAGCCTCGCCCTGCTCGCGGGCCAGCAGCTTGTCGCCATCGCGCGTGGCAAAACGAACTACGACTACCTGCGCGAACTCCGCCGCCGCGCTCACGCGCTGCCGGCGGTTCCGCAAATCTTCGGCGAAAACATCCTTACCTTCGAGCGCGTCTGGTACGGCCGCGATACCGCCGATGAAAATCTCGTCAGCGAATCCGAGCAACGATTGAGTTCACTTCGTGAATCTGTAGCCGGGGTCGCCGACCCCGGCCACAAAACGGAGACGCCTCATGCGTAGCCGCGCGCCATGGATTTTTCTGATCGTCCTCGTGGCCGCGCTGGCCGGCGGCCTGTTCCGGCTTCTCCAGCTCCGATTCGAACGCGGCAACATTTATCCGCCATATTCATCGCTCCGCGCCGATCCGCTCGGCTGTCGCGTCTTGTTCGAAAGCCTTTCCGAAATGCCCGGCCTCGATGTTTCGCGACACCTCGACGAACTCGACCAGATCGCGCCGCAGCCGCCGCCGGCGCTCATCCTGGCCGGTACCGACACATTTGGCTGGCATTTGCGATCGCGAAGAAATTCCGCGGCACTCCGAGCCACGCTTGCCGGCGGCGGCCGCGTCATCGTCGCGCTCGAACCGCACGGCGCATCGTGGTTCACCAATCGCGTCAGCCGTTCTGAATATGACGACGATGAAGACGAAGAGGGCGCGAAAGACAAAGAAAATGCTTCGACGAACAAGCCCGCTTCGCACAGCTCTACAAACTCGCTCGCCTCCACGAACCGCCTTGAGCGTTTTTTCACATCGTGGGGTTTTGATGTTGACGTCGATTACTCAAAAGAACTCGACGAGCATCCATCTGTGGCGATTCGAACGACCAACGCTCCCGCGTGGCTGCCCCGTGAAATCCCGTGCCACACCCACGCCTATTTCGTCAGCAACTCCGCCTGGCGCGTCTGCTACACCCGCGAAAACCGCCCCGTCGCCATCGAGCGCAACATCAGCGGCGGCTCGATGATCATTCTTGCCGACGCCTATGTCCTCAGCAACGAAGCCATGCGCAACGACCGCAGCCCCGCGCTGCTGACGTGGCTCATCGGCGACCACGCGCGCGTCATCTTCGACGAATCTCACCACGGCATCGCATGGCAAACCGGCTTCGGCGATCTCGCCCGAAAATATGGCCTCGTCGGCTTCCTCATCGGCCTGCTGCTGCTCGCCGCGCTTTATGTCTGGATGAGTTCCGTCCCGCTGCTCCCGCGTGAAACCGACGAGAACATCGCCGCCGAAACCCGCGTCGCCGGCCGCGACTCCGCCGCCGGCCTCATCAATCTCTTGCGTCGAAACATTCCTGAAAAAGCGATTCTGGCCGAATGCCTCACCGCGTGGGAATCCGCAAAACCCGAATCACTCGCCGCGAACCGGCGCACCGAAATCAGAAAAATCACCGCAACCGAACCCGACCCCGTCGCCGCCTATCGCGCCATCGCCCGTGCGCTCAGTGTCCGCAGTTTCCAACGATTGGAAAAACCGCCAACGCAAACTTCCAGTGATTGGAAGACAGGGTTGAAGACATGAAGAGAAGCCATGCGATAATATTCATTGCGCCGGGCATCGCAGTCGGGATTGCTCTCTCGAATATTTCAATCCTGCCGTGGCATTGGGAAATGATTCAAACGCTCAAGAGAACGGATGGCACGCACGTCGCGACGCTGTCCCGCCTGATGGGTGGCATCGATAGCGGATACAAGATCAGTCTCGACGGGACGACGATCTGGTCATCGGGAGACACGAGTCCGCATTTTTATTACCCATGCCGTGAAGTGTTGACGTGGGATGAAACGCAGAAGTTTCTCGTTTTCGAATTGGCGGGAACGAACGTGTTCGCGTTCAATTTGGCGAAACGGATCGAAGTCCCCGTCGAGAAACTCGGTCAGGTTCGTGTCATTCACTACGATCTTCAAGACATCGGCTACGAGGCACGAAAACAAATCGGTTTCCAAGACAAGCCCTATTGCAGCGGTGTTATGAGTCACGCCGCCAAGGAAAGCACTTCGACAATAGAAGATCATTCTGAACAGAGAAAGGAACACACTCCATGAACCCCGAACTTGAACAACTGAAAGAAGTCCTCGCGCGCGCGCAGGCCGAAGTCGCGAAGGTCATCGTCGGCCAGCACGATGTCATCGAGCGCGCGCTCATCGTCATCTTTGCCGGCCAGCACGCCCTCGTCGAAGGCGTGCCCGGCGTCGCAAAGACTTTGCTCGTCCGAACGCTCAGCCAAGTTCTCGACGGCGACTTCGCGCGCATCCAGTTCACGCCCGACCTGATGCCCGCCGACATCACCGGCACAAACGTATTCGACTTGCAGCGCCGCGAATTCATGCTCGTCAAAGGCCCCGTCTTCACGACGTTCCTTCTCGCCGATGAAATCAACCGTGCGCCAGCGAAGACGCAGGCCGCGCTGTTGCAGGCGATGCAGGAACGCACCGTCACCATTGATCGCGACACACATCAGCTTTCGCCATTTTTCACCGTCTTCGCCACGCAAAATCCCGTCGAATACGAAGGCACCTATCCGTTGCCCGAAGCGCAAAAAGACCGCTTCATGCTGAAAATTTCGATGCCGTGTCCCGAGCGCGATGACGAACTCACGCTCGCGAAGCGGCTGCTCGGCGACGCTGCGCCGGAATCCGTCCTCGCACGCGGCGAAGTCCAACGCGTCGTCAGCCGCGATGACTTGCTCGCGTTGCGCCGCGCGCTGCAAACGCTGCTCGTGCGCGATGAATTGCTCGCCTATGCCGTTGATATCGTCCGCCGCACGCGCACGCATGACAGCATTCTTGTCGGCGCTGGTCCGCGCGCCACGCAGGCGCTGCTGCTCGCATCGCGCGTCCTCGCCTCGCTTCGCGGACGCGATTTCGTCACGCCCGACGACATCCGCGCGATGGCCGCGCCCGTGCTCGAACATCGTTTGATCATCCGTCCCGAATACGAAATCGAAGGCGTCAGCGCCGTCGAAGTCGTCAATCGCGTCCTCGAAGAAATCGCCGTTCCGCGCTGACGCAGGAAAAATTCGAAGCACGAAATTCGAAATCCAAAATCTGTAATCCGTAATTTGAAATTCGCACTGATGGTTCCAAGTCCACGAATGTTGTTCTGGGTCGCCGTGCTGGTGGTTCCACTTGCCGGTGTCGGCGGCCTGTTGCCGGGCGCGGCCGGCCTGCCGCTCGCGATTGTCGCCCTTTTCGCGCTTGTCGCGATTGCAGATGCGATCGGCTCGCGCGCGGCGCTGGCGGGCATTCGTGTGCGCGGACCGGACATCGTACGATTGTGGAAAGGCCGCGAAACCGGGATTGATCTGACGCTCGATGTCCCGCCGGCTGCCAACAATCCGCCGTTGCGCGTCGCGTTGCAGATGCCGCAATCGCTCCAAAGCCCGCAGGAGGAAATGCTCGTTGCGCTTCCGGACAACCAGCCCGCCGCGCGATTTCGCTGGCCCTGCACCGCAACGCGCCGCGGGAATTTCAAACTGGCCCGGTGCTTCCTCGAACGCGCGTCAAAAATTGGATTCTGGAATTTGCGCCGTGAATTGTCGCTGAACGTCGAGGTCCGCGTTTATCCGGATTTTCTGGCCGAGCGGAAACGGACGTCATCGCTGTTTCTGAATCGCGGCTCGTTCGGCATCCATGCGCGGCGGCACGTCGGAAAGGGCCGCGAGTTCGAGCAGCTCCGCGAATACGCGCACGGCGACAGCTACGAGGACATTCACTGGAAAGCCGCCGCGAAACGAAATCAGCCCGTGACGAAGATATTTCAGGTCGAGCGGACGCAGGAAGTTTACGTTGCGGTGGACGTCTCGCGGCTCACGGGCCGCATTTCGATAGACGGAACGACGATGCTCGAACGTGCTGTGACCGCCGCTGTGCTGCTGGGCCGCGCCGCGGAATTGCAGGGCGACCTGTTCGGCCTCATCGTATTCAGCGACCGGATTGACACATTCCGCCGCGCGTCCGGCGGCCGCGCGGC